>JBGQIE010000151.1:0-7234 GCA_041498315.1 Candidatus Eiseniibacteriota bacterium | reverse complement strand
CCCGGCGAGATCGAACGCCAGCACTCCCTGGCCCTTGTAGGCCACGGCCAGCTCGGCGAGCGTCATCGAGACCTTGGGGTCCATCGAGCGGATGCCGCAGATGATGACGCCGGTCGACATGCCGTGCTTGGCCCCGGCATCACGCAGCCCGGCGATCACCGGGTCCACGATGTCCTCCCAGTCCAGCTTCTTCTTGCGGTGGAGCACCGGGGAGTAGCGCACCTCGAGGTGGCGGACGTTCTCCTCGGCCGCGTCCTCGACCAGCTCCGAGGCGACGCGGTAGAGCGCGTCGCGGCTCTGGAGCACGCTCAGGGTGAGATCGAAGATCTTGAGGTAGTCGGCGAGGCTGCGGGTGCGCCGCCCGGCCTGGAGCAGCCGCGTGAGCCGGGTGAGGTTCCGGGTCGGCAGGCGCACGCCCTGCGCGATCGCCAGCTCGAGCATGGTGCGGGGGCGCAGGCAGCCGTCGAGGTGGCAGTGGATGTCGGTCTTGGGCAGGCGCTTGACGACGCGCTGCGTGAGCCTCACGCGTCCTCCGCCCGGCCGCGTTCCAGCGCCATGATCTTCTGGACCCGGCGCTCGTGCCGCCCGCCGCCGAACGGCGTGACCAGGAACAGGCGCACCAGCCGCTGGGCGAGCCCGCGGTTGACGACCCGCGCGCCCAGCGCGAGCAGGTTGGCGTCGTTGTGCTCGCGGCTGTTGCGGGCGGTCGCGTCGTCGTGGCACAGCGCGCAGCGCACGCCCGGCACCTTGTTCGCCGCCATCGTCGAGCCGATGCCCGCCGCGTCCACGACGATGCCGCGCGCGGCGCGCCCGCCCGCGACCTCGCGGGCGACCGCCGCGGCGAAGTCCGGATAGTCGACCGCGGCGGTCGAATGGGTGCCGCAGTCGTGCACGCTCCAGCCCAGGTCGTCCTCGATGTAACGCTTGAGGATCTCCTTGAGCTCGTAGCCGCCGTGGTCCGAGCCGATCGCGACCCGGCGCGCGGCGGAGGCCGCGGGGCGCGCGGGGGCGCCGACGGCAGCGCGTTCGGGCCCGAGGGCGCGCTCGACCGCCTCGCGGACCAGTCGCCGCACCTCGGAGGGATCGATGTCGCGCATGGTGGACGCAGTCTAGGAAGGGGCCCGCGCACGGTCAAGGAAGCGGCCCCTCGCCGCGGGCCGGGATGCGCGGCGGCGTGGAACCGCGTACCATGGATGCTGCCGCGCTTCGCACCGTCCCGGGCGGAGCGCCCTTCAAGGAGCCCCCCCTGACCCGTTCCGACACCCCGGCGCGCCGGGCCGCGCTGCTGCTCGGACTCGCGCTGGCGATCGCGCCGCTGCCCGCCGCGGGCGCCCCCAAGAGCCTTCCCGACAGCACCTCGTTCGAGAGCTGGAAGCTCGCGAACGGGCTCCGGGTGGTCACCCTCAGCATCCCGCGCTGCCCCGCGGTCGCGATCACCGTCGGCTACCCGGTCGGCACGGACGGCGATCCGGCCGGGCGGCGCGGCTGGACCCAGCTCATGACCGAGGTCCAGATGATGGCGCCGGCGGGCGACGTGCCCGAGCGGACGCGGGGGGAGATGGAGAGCCTGCGTGGGCTGGGCTGGAGCATCAAGGTGGGACGGCGCGCGACCCAGCTCTCCGAGGTCGCCTCGATCGCGCAGTTTCCCGGCGCCCTGCGCCAGGTCGCCACGCGGATGCGCGGGGTCACCGTGAACGACGCGGCGCTCAAGTCCGCGGTCGCGACGGTGCGCCGGGACCTGGGCGAGCACCTGTTCGGATCGGTGGACAACTCCCTCTACTACCAGGTGCGGGAGCTGGCGGGCGGCGGCGACCCGAATTCGGCCCTGACGGTCAGCCAGGCGAAGGGGCTCGACGGGGTCACGGTGAAGGAGTTCGAACAGAGCGTCCACGAGACTTTCGCGCCCGGAAGTGCGGTGCTCGCGCTCGCCGGTGACCTGAGCGGTATCAACGTTCACGCCCTGGTCGAGAACCAATTCGGCTCGCTGCCCGCCGGCGCCGCGGCCGCGAATCGCGCCGCCGATCCGCCGACTCGGGCGTTCCGGCCCGGGTTCCGCACGCTCGCCCGCGCCGACGTCGACCAGCCGGTGGGCGTCGTGGCGGTCCAGGCGCCGGCGCTCACGGACTCCATGCACCCGGCCTTCTTCCTCTCCGTGCTCCTCATGGCCGAGCACTGCCAGCAGAGCTGGAACATCTCGCGGCTGGTGCGGTCGCGCTTTCGCTACTCGATCCTCGACGAGCCGGATCTGGTGCGCTTCTATCCCCAGACCGATGCCGATTCGACCGACGCCCACGTGCTGGCGGGCGAGCTGCGCCTGACCCTCGGCGCGCTGCTGGGAATGACGGTGTTGCGGAACGAGTTCGACGAGCTGCGCTACAACGTCCTGTGGCTGCTGGGCGGCCCGATGCCCCGGCACGTGATGGCCCAGGTGCGCAGCGACGGGCCCTCGCTCAACAACCTGTGCAACAACCTCGCGGCCCGCGAGCTCACCGGCGGCGAGGCATTCTGGACCAAGTACCGGCAGCGTTTCCTCGCCATTAACGAACCGGGGCTGGCGCGCTGGGCGCGCTACGTCTGCCTCCCGGAGCACCAGGCGGGCCTGCTGTTCACGCCGCTCGCGAAATCGCGCCCCGCGCGTTGACCGTGCTCCACCCCTGCGCTAGGTTGGCCTCGGCATGTCGCGCCGCATCCTGATCGGAATCGCCGGGGGCTCCGGGTCCGGCAAGACGCTGGTCGCGCGCACCATCGTGCGCGAGCTCGGCTCGGACCGCGTCGTCATCATCGACCAGGACTCCTACTACAAGGACCTCGACGCGATCCCCCACCAGGAGCGCGAGGGCCGCAACTTCGACCACCCCGACGCCTTCGACCAGGAGCTGCTCAAGCGCCACATCGGCGAGCTGCTCGCCGGGCGCCCGGTCGAGCAGCCGATCTACGACTACGCCGGCCACCGGCGCCTGGCCGAGACCCGGCACATCGGCGATCACCACGTCATCGTGCTCGAGGGCATCCTGATCTTCGTCGATCCCGAGCTGCGCGCGATGATGGACATCAAGCTGTTCATCGACGCCGATCCCGACGTGCGCTTCATCCGCCGGCTGCGTCGCGACCTGGTCGAGCGCGGGCGCTCGGTCGACAGCATCATCCGGCAGTACGAAGAGAGCGTGCGGCCCATGCACCTCCAGTTCGTCGATCCCTCCAAGCGCCACGCCGACGTCATCATTCCGGAAGGCGGCCACAACAAGGTCGCGATCGACCTGGTCAAGACCAAGATCCGGGAGCTGCTGCGCGAGCGCGGCGTCGAGGCCGTGCCGCTCTCCGGTCGCGCCTAGGATCGGTCCGGCCGCGAGGCGCGGCGACCGCCGCTCTCGAGGCGTCCCAGCAGCCCGAGCAGCCCGTCGAGCAGCGTGAGCGGGTGGGGCGGGCAGCCCGGCACCCACAGATCGACCGGGATCCCCGCGGGCACCCCGCCGCCCGATTCGGGGCCACCCGCGAACGGGCCGCCGCCGATCGCGCACGCGCCGACCGCGATGACGATGCGCGGCTCGGGGACGGCTTCCCAGGTGCGCTCGAGGGCGGCGCGCATGTTGGGGTTCACGATCCCGGTCACGACCAGGCCGTCGGCATGACGTGGCGAGGCCACGAACTGGACCCCGAAGCGCCCCAGGTCGAACACCACGTTGCCGAGCGCTACGAGCTCGGCCTCGCACCCGCCGCAGCTTCCGGCCGCCACCGAGCGCAGCTTGAGCGAGCGCCCGAACAGGCGGCGCGCCTGGGACTCGAGCGCGCGCATCCGCGGCGCCTCCCCCTCGCCCACGACCAGCCCCTCGCGGCTCGAGGACGCCATCCGGTAGTCGCGCGTGAAGGCGATCGCCCCGTGCTTGCACCAGGCGGCCTCCTCGGGGCTGAACAGGCAGGCGCCCAGATCGAGCGCGGGCGCGCCGCCGGCCGCCCGTCCGATGAGCGGCGGGGGGCTCGGGCCGCCGCAGGTCTCGAGGCGGGCGGCGCAGCGCGAGGGCGCGAACGCCGGCCGCCCGCGGAAGCGCTCGGGCAGCGCCGGCACGCCGTCCGGGAAGCGGACGGCGCGCGCCCCGCCGCGCAGGCGCGAGAGCAGCGCCCTCAGCATGGGCCCCTCCCGCGCCCGCGCGTCATGCCCGCCCGGGGCCTAGAGATCGTGGCCGGCATAGGAGAGGTTGAAGCTCTTGTTGCAGAGCGGGAAATCCGAGATCGCCCCGCCCGGCATCGCCGCGGCGACTGCCGCCCAGTTGTGGAACGAGGGGTCCTTGACCTTGTAGCGCCGCAGCCGGCCGCGCGCGTCGGTGAGCGCGACGTGGGCGATCTCGCCGCGCCAGCCCTCGACCAGCCCGACCGCCAGCTCCTCGCGCGCGAGCCCGCCCGCGACCGCGACCTGGGGTGCGCCCCGCGGGAGGGCCGCGACCTGCTCGAGGAGGAACTCGAGCGAGCGCTCGACCTCGAGGCGCCGCACCAGCGCGCGGGCCGCGACGTCGCCGCTGCCCACCGAGGCGACCGGGATGTGGGTGAAGCGGTAGATGCCGTAGGGATGGTCGTGGCGCACGTCGC
Source organism: Candidatus Eiseniibacteriota bacterium (assembly GCA_041498315.1). Taxonomy (GTDB): domain Bacteria; phylum Eisenbacteria; class RBG-16-71-46; order RBG-16-71-46; family RBG-16-71-46; genus JBGQIE01. The sequence continues at coordinate 2,653 of JBGQIE010000151.1, read as the reverse complement.
GCTCGAGGCCCGCGGCGCGCGCCGTCGGTCCGACGCATCCCAGCTCCACGCAGCGTGCGCGCGAGATCCGGCCCACGCCCTCGAAGCGCGCCAGCACCGAGTCGTTCGCGAAGAACAGCTCGGCGACCCGGGCGAACTCCCGCTGGACGCCGAGCAGGCGCGCGCGCAGCTCGGCCGCGATCGCGGGCGTCACGTCGAAACCGACGCCGCCGGGGCGCACGAGCCCGCGCCCGAACCGGTTGCCCGACAGGGTGAGGAGCAGGTTGAGGCAATCGCCGCGCAGGCGTCCGAACTCGGCGGCCGCCGGGGCGAAGGCGACGTCGCCCGACAGCGCGCCCAGGTCGCCGATGTGATTCGCGAGCCGCTCGAGCTCGAGTGCCAAGCCGCGCACCGCCTGGCCGCGCGGTGATTTCTGGCAGCGCGACAGCGCCTCCATCACGCCGCACCAGGCCTCGGCGTGGCCGATCACGGTGTCCCCGGCGATGGACTCCGCCACCCGGACGGCGGGTGCGCCCTCGAGGCTCTCGAGCAGGCGCTCGACCCCGCGGTGCTGGTAGCCGAGCATGATCTCGAGGAACAGGATCTCCTCGCCGTGCGCCTGGAAGCGGAAGTGGCCGGGCTCGATGATCCCGGCGTGGACGGGCCCGACCGCAACCTCGTGGACCTGCTCGCCGGCGAAGCGGAAGAACGGATAGGCCTCGCGGTCGACCCGCACGGCCGGGCGGCCCGGGGGCGCGTGGTCGGGCGGGTGGCGGCGGACCGGCTTGAGCCAGGGGTGCCCCTCGGGCACCACGCCGCACTGCTCGGCGATCTCGCGCTCGAACAGGTGGGCCGGCGGGCACTCGGGCGTGAGCGCGGGATAGCGGTCGGCGACCCGGGTGCTGGTCGCCGCCAGCTCGCCGCGCGCGTCGTCGGCCAGGATCGCGACCAGGCGGGTCTCGGAGCCGCCCTCGGGCAGTCCGAAGAGCGAGACCAGGCGCCAGTCGTTCGCCACCGCCGCCGTGACCTGGGCCCGGAACGCCTCCCCGTTGGGGCACGGCACCGTCGCCCACGGAATGGTGCGCCGGTTGCGGAGTCCCTGCCCGCGCAGCGTCTTCACGGCGCGAATCCTCCGAGCGCGCCCGCGCCCGAGGCGAGCGCCTGCCTGAGGCCCGCCGGCAGGTAGAGTCCGAGGAAGATCGCCAGGGCGAGCAGCGCCAGCGGCGGCAGGATGCGCCACGGGTCCTCGCGGCCGGGCGCGGGCGAGCCCGCGGGGGGCTCGCCGAGCGCCATCCCGAGCGCCGCCGCGCCCATGGCGACGAAGATGAGCGCCTGAAGTCCGAGGACCGCGGCGGCGACCCACGGTTGATGCTGCTGGAACGCGCCCGTGACCAGGACGAGCCCGCTCATGAAGGGCGCGAACGGCGGCGAGCCCGTGATCGCGAACAGCCCGGCCACCCACAGGAACCCGGTGACCGGCCGGCTGCGTACCAGGCCCGCCACGTCGCTGGTGCGCTTCGAGCCGTAGGCCGCCAGCACGTTGCCCGCGGCCAGGAACAGGAGCGCCTTGGCGATCGAGGCCCCGACCATGTGGTAGAGCGCGCCGTAGCTCGCCACGCCGGCGAGCCCGACGCCGATCGCCAGGAGTCCCATGTGCTCGATGCTCGAGTACGCCAGCATGCGCTTGTAGGAGGCCTGGCGGACGAGGAACGCGGCCGCCACGGCGAGCGACAGCAGGCCGAAGCCCACCAGGAGCGGCCGGGCGAACTCCATCTCGCCCGCCGCCCGCACGACCTGGAGCCCGCGCAGGATGGCGAGGAAGGCCAGGTTGAGGAGCGCCCCCGAGAGCAGCGCCGAGACCGGCGCCGGCGCTTCGCCATGGGCGTCGGGGAGCCAGGTGTGCATCGGCGCCAGGCCCATCTTGGTCCCGAAGCCCACGAGCAGGAACACGAAGGCGGCCCGCAGCCACGCCGGATGGAGCAGCGCGCCCTGGGCGATGAGATCGTCGAGCACCAGCGGCCGTCCGGTCGCCCCGCCGGCGATCTGGGACATGGCGAGGAAGAAGGTGCCGAGCAGGGCGAGCGCGATCCCCACCGAGCACACGACCAGATATTTCCACACCGCCTCGAGCGAGTGGCGGTCGTGCGGATCGTAGATGAGCGGGGCGGTCGCGAGGGTGGTGGCCTCCATGCCCACCCACAGCAGACCGAACTGACGGGTCATGGCGACCGCGCTCGCCGCGGCGAGGAAGGCGAGCAGGCAGCTCACGTAGGCGCGGCCGCCGCGCGGGTCCTGGTGCCGCAGGTGGGCGCGGCTGTAGAGCGCGACCGCGAGGAACACGACGCTGACCAGCGTGAGGACCAGGCCGCCGAGCGGGTCGAACGCGAGCCAGCGCGAGGGCGCCGGCGCCGGACCCGCGCGCCAGGCCAGCGTGACGCCGGCGAGGTGGAGCGCCGCGCACGCGATCAGCCACCAGGCGCGACGCGCCGGCGAGCGGTCGAGGTAGGCCCCGATCGCGCCCAGCACCGGCACCCCCACGATCGCGACGAGCAGCATCAGTCGCTCAGCTCGGTGAGCCGCGAGGAGTCGAGTGAATCCAGCTCGCGATTGATCTGGAACACCACCAGACCCATGATGAACACGCCCACGAACACGTCGAGCAGCACGCCGATCT
>JBGQIE010000150.1:0-7316 GCA_041498315.1 Candidatus Eiseniibacteriota bacterium | reverse complement strand
GGGCTTCACCCACACGCTCGACCTGGGCGCCGACTGGCTCGAGTGGACCGGGCTGTCGTTCGTCTACGCGGTGTGGGCGGTGCGCCGGGCGCTCGATCCCGGCACGCGCGCCGAGTTCGGGCGCTTCCTCGAAGCCTCGCTCGCCGCCGGCCTCGGGAGCCTGCCCGAGGTCGCCCGCCGGATCACCGAGCCGGGCTGGAGCGCCGCCGAGATGGAGGCCTACCTGCGGCGCTTCCACTACCGGTTGGGCCCCGAGGACTTGAAGGGCCTCGAGCGCTACCGGGCACTGCTGACCGAGCACGGGCTGCTGGCCGCCGACTGAAGTCTCCCGCAACCTCGCCATCCGCGCGGCCGTAGTATTCCCGGACCCGAATCCCTCCTGGAGAACGACCATGCCCACCATGCACGAAGTCGACTACGAGATCGTCGGTGACGACCTGCAGTTCGTGAAGATCGAGCTCGACCCCGGCGAGGCGGCGCTCGCCGAGGCCGGCGCCATGATGTACATCGAGGACGGCGTCGAGATGGAGACCATCTTCGGCGACGGCTCGCAGCAGACCCAGCAGGGCGGGCTCATGGGCTCGCTCCTGAGCGCGGGCAAGCGGCTCCTCATCGGCGAGTCGCTGTTCATGACCGTGTTCCAGAACCGCGGGCAGGGGAAGAAGAAGGTCGCCTTCGCCGCACCCTACCCCGGCCGCATCGAGGCCGTGAAGCTCTCGGAGATCGGCGGCGAGCTGCTGGCGCAGAAGGACTCGTTCCTGTGTGCGGCCAAAGGGGTCTCGCTCGGCATCGCGTTCACGAAGCGCTTTGGCGCCGGGCTCTTCGGCGGCGAGGGATTCATCCTCGAGCGCCTGACCGGCGACGGCTGGTGCTTCCTGCACGCCGGCGGCACTCACGAGGAGCGGACACTCGCTCCCGGCGAGCTGCTGCGCGTGGACACCGGATGCATCGTTGCGATGCAGCCGAGCGTCCAGTACGACATCGAGATGGTGGGCGGGATCAAGACCGCGCTGTTCGGCGGCGAGGGCCTGTTCCTCGCCACGCTGCGGGGCCCCGGCAAAGTGTGGCTCCAGTCGCTGCCGTTCTCGCGCCTGGCGAGCCGGATCTTCGCGGCGGCGCCCCAGATCGGGGGAAGACGGCGCGAGGAGGGCTCGCTCCTCGGCGGCCTCGGCAACCTGCTGGACGGCGACGGGCGGTAGGGGCACCACGGGGCGGTGCGCTCGACGCGCCAGGCGCGGGGCGGTATTCTGCGCGCCGCGCGCCCGGCTCGTCGGCGGGCGCCGAGCGCAACCCAAGGCCAGGAGCCTCCACCGTGTGGTCCACGATCGAAGCCAAAGTCCGCCGCGGTGAGCGGCTGAGCCCCGCCGAGGGCACCCACCTGATGGCCGAGGCGCCGCTGCTCGACCTGGGTGCCCTCGCCCAGGAGGTGCGCGCCCGGAAGACCGACCCGCGGCTCGTCACCTACGTCATCGACACCAATCCCAATTACACCAACATCTGCACGGTGGACTGCCACTTCTGCGCCTTCTACCGCAAGCCGGGATCGAAGGCCGCCGACGCCTACACCCACGACGTGGAAGGCGTCATGAAGATGATGGCGGCGGCCGATTCACTCGGCGCCACGACCGTGCTGCTCCAGGGCGGCCTCAACCCGGAGATTCCCTGGGAGTTCTACCCCACGATCGTGCGCGAGGCGCGCCGGCGCTACCCGCACATCACGCCGCACTTCTTCTCGGCGCCCGAGATCCACCAGATGGTCGAGGTCAGCGGGCTCTCGATCCGCGGGGTGCTCGAAACACTCTACGCGGCCGGCCAGCGCACGCTTCCGGGCGGCGGGGCCGAGATCCTCGCGACCCGGGTGCGCAAGCGCATCTCGGTCAAGAAGGGCGGGCCCGAGGCCTGGCTCGACGTGCACCGCGCGGCCCACCAGGTCGGAATGCGCTCCACGGCGACCATGATGTACGGCCACGTCGAGAGTGAGGCGGAGATCGTCGAGCACTTCGAGCACATCCGCGCGCTCCAGGACGAGACTCACGGGTTCACGGCGTTCGTGCCCTGGTCCTACAAGCGCGGCAACACGCCGATGGAGGCCAAGGTCCCGCACGTCGCGGGGGCGTCGCGCTACCTGCGGGTGCTGGCGGCGTCGCGCCTCTACCTCGATAACTTCGACCACATCCAGGCGACGTGGTTCAGCGAGGGCAAGAAGACCGGCCAGATCGCGCTCCAGTTCGGCGCCGACGATTTCGGCGGCACGCTCTACGAGGAGAACGTCCACCTCGCGACCGGCCACCTCGCGAAGACCACGGTCGCCGAGGTCGAGACCCTGATCCGCGAGGCGGGCTTCACGCCGGCGCAGCGCACGACGCTCTACGAGATCGTGCGGGTGGCGCCCGGGCCCGAGGCGCTCGGTCAGCTCGCCGACGAGGTGCCGGTGTTCGTCGAGAGCCTGCGTGAGCTGCCCGCCGAGTATCCGGCGGTGCTCGAGGGCGAGGAGAACGGCCGCGGCACGACGAGCCCGAGCGCGCTCGTCATGCCGAAATAGGCCCGGGACCCCGAGTCGAACCCGTGGCCGAGCCCGAGCGCCCCGACCCCGGCCTCCTCGACGACCTCGGCTACCGCTTCCGGCCGATTCCGATCGTGCTGGTCGCGCTCGCCGCGCTGGCGGTGTGGCTGCTGCCGCTGCCGGCCCTGAGCCCGGCGGCCCATCGCACGCTCGTCATCCTCGTGGTGGCGGGCGGCCTGTGGATGACCGAGGCGCTCCCAGTCGCCATCACCGCGCTCTGCATCCCGGTCCTGGCCCTCATGCTCGGGGCCAGCGACGCGAAGGGGGCGTTCGCGGGCTTCGGTGACCCGATCGTGTTCCTGTTCCTCGGCACTTTCATGCTCACCGAGGCGGCGGCGCAGCACGGCTTGAGCGGGCGGCTCGCCCGCAGCGTGCTCAACTCGCGCTGGGTGGGCGAGAAGCCCTCGCGCATGCTGTGGGCGGTCGCGCTGCTCGGACTCCTGATCTCGGCCTGGGTCAACAACACCGCGACCACGGCCCTCCTGCTTCCGCTTGCGCTCACCGCCGAGCGCACCGGCTCGCGCCGGCTGCTCGTGTCGGTGCTGCTCATGGCGAGCTGGGCGCCCTCGCTCGGCGGGCTCGCCACCCCGGTCGGCACCGCGCCCAACCTGATCGGGCTGCGCCTGCTCGAGCAGGCGACCGGACACCGCCCTTCGTTCGCCCAGTGGTGCGCGGTGTTCGCGCCGCTCGCGATCGTGAGCACGGCGCTGTCCGCCTGGTGGCTCGCCCGGCGCGCTGGCAACGTCGCGGCGCCGCGCGAGACCGACGCCGTGCTGCGCGCGGTGATCGCCCCACCCGAGGGCTGGTCGCGCGCCGAGCGCACGCTGCTGCCGGTGTTCGTGATCGTGGTGCTGCTGTGGATCACCCCCGGCATCCTCGCCGCGACGCCGCTCGCGGGACTGGGCTGGGTCACGGGCTGGCAGGCGCGGCTGCCGGAGCCCGCCGTGCCGCTGCTGGGAGCGCTCGCGCTGTTCATGCTTCCGAGTGGCGGCCCGGGCCGGGCGCGCATCCTCGATGCGCAGGTGCTGCGGCGCGTGGACTGGAGCACCCTGCTCCTGTTCGGCGGCGGGCTCTCGCTCGGCGCCATGATGCTCGAATCGGGGCTGGCGCGGGGGCTGGGGGATGTGATCTTTGGAGTTCTGCCCATCCACAGCGCCTTCGGCATCGTGCTCGCCTCGACGCTGATGGGGGTGCTGGTGAGCGAGATCACGAGCAATACGGCGAGCGCCGCCCTGGTGGTCCCGGTCGTGCTGGCCCTGAGCCAGGCGGCGGGGATGGACCCCGTCAAGCCCGCGCTGGCGGCGACGGTGGGGTGCTCGTTCGGCTTCATGCTGCCGGTCTCGACCCCGCCCAACGCCCTGGTGTTCGGCACCGGGCGCATCCGCATCGGCGAGATGGTCTCGGCCGGGGCGCTCCTCGACCTGGTCGGCGTGGTGCTGGTCGCCGTCTGGGTCACCCTGCTCGCGTAGGCCCGGATCACCCGCACCGGCCCGCCCGCCGCCTGCGGGGGTCCCAGGAGCCGGCTCCCGGCCTGCTTCCTGGCTTCGGAATTGCCCCGCCTGGGCGTATCATTTTGGGTCGTTCAGACCGAAGGCCCATCGCCGGGACTTCAACCCCCAGGAGTTTCTCGTGCGAAGCATACGGGTGCCGTTCGCGGCGATCCTGCTCGCGGCTTCATGGACCCTTGCGCCGCCGGCGCGGGCCATCACCCTGCCCTCCGATTTCGTGGCCGAAGACGCCGCCCCGGGCGCAGGCTTCCTGGGTCCCACCGCGATCGCCTTCATGCCCGACGGGCGCCTGCTCGTGGGCGAGAAGAACGGGGTGATCTACGTGGTGCAGAACGGCGCCCGGCTCGAGGAGCTGTTCTGGAACGGCACCGCTGAGGTCAATATCGCCGGCAACGCCGGGCTCACCGGCATCGCGGTGGATCCCCGTTACCCCGTGAACCACTTCGTCTATTTCGCCTACGTCATGGACCCCGACTCGGACAACGTGGACACGGGCAGCCCCGCCTTCGGGCGCGTGGTTCGTTTCCAGACCTCGGCGCTGGATTCGAACGTCGTGGACTTGGGCACCAAGACGGTGCTCATCGGCCGTGCGTGGGCGGACGGGGTGCCGACCGGTCACGTCGATCACGTCATCGATGGCCTGCGCTGGGGCGCTGACGGCAGCCTGCTCCTCTCCACGGGTGACGGCGCCACCGCCGACTCGGCCGACGCGGGCGGACACGACCCCGAGCTGTTCACGCCCGGGCGCACGAACCCCGCCGAAGACATCGGCGCCTACCGCGCCCAGTACATCAACAGCCTGGCGGGCAAGATCCTGCGCATCAATCCGATGAGCGGCGAGGGCTATGCGACCAATCCGTTCGCCGAGCTCAACCTCCAGGCCAACGCCTCGAAGGTCTGGGAGTACGGCCTGCGCAACCCGTGGCGGTTCTGCGTGCGACCGGGCACGGGGTCGGCGAACCCGCTCGACGGTGATCCGGGCACGCTCTTCATCGGTGACGTGGGCTGGCGCTACTGGGAGGAGCTCGACATCGCGCATTCGGGCGGGCTCAACTTCGGCTGGCCGTGCTACGAGGGGCCGGTCGTCGAGCCCGACTACTCTCTCCGCCAGCCGTCGCACGACGGGTGGGGCTCGTGGGGCGGCAACAACAACCCCGCCTATCCGACCGCTCCGAACCTGACCTACCACCATAGCGAGATCGACCTCGGGAATCCTCCGGGGTACGCGGGCTACTGCCTGATCGGGGGAATCTTCTACACCGGCTCGCTCTATCCTCCCCAATACCGCAACCGGTATTTCTACGCCGACTACGGAAACGGCTGGATCCGTGCGGCGGGGTTCGACGACAGCGACCGGATCGTGGACCTTCAACTGTTCGCGAGCGATGCCGAGGGCCCGGTGGACTTCGCGGCCGATCCCGTGACCGGCGACCTGTTCTACATCGGGGTCAACACACGGCACGTCTATCACCTGCGCTACACCGGCCCGGTGGCGGGCAATCTCCCGCCGCTCGCGCACGCCGCCGGAACGCCGCTCACCGGCGTGGCGCCGCTGAACGTGAGCTTCTCGAGCGCGGGCACCGTGGACCCCGAGCTCGACGTGCTCCAGCTGGGATGGAACTTCGGGGATGGAAAGGGCTCGGGGCTGCCCGATCCCGTCCACCGCTACGATCAGCCGGGCGTCTATCAGGCCGTCCTTACCGCCGACGACCGGCACGGCGGTGTCGCGCGCGACACGGTGAGGATCGTGGTCCTGGAGTCGGGCAGGTTCCCCGGGACCGCGCTGCTCGACGACTTCGACCGGGCGGATGGGGCGCTGGGCGGCATCTGGACCGGCGATCTCCTCGGCCTCAAGATCCAGGGGGCCTCGCTCGTGCTCGACAGCTTCTCCGGCTACGGTTTCTGGTTCGGACCACGCTTCGGGCCCGACCAGGAGGCCTACCTGAGCTTCACGGGCAACCTGAACCCGTCCCTCGCCGGTGGGCTCATCCTCAAGGCGCAGACCGACCAGACCACCGAGGGCGCGCTGCTCGTGCTCTACGACGCCACGCTCGACAGCGTGTCGGTGGAAGCCTCCACGCCCGGCGAGGGCTGGCGGGCCTGGAGCGACAAGATCCCGATGCACATCGAGGAGGGCGACCGGCTGGGCGCGCGCGCGTACGCCAACGGCGTGCTCGAAATATTCAAGAACGAGTCCCTTGTGGCCACCCGATCGATCGCCGACTGGCCGCTCGCCGGCGCGGACGGCTACGTGGGGCTCGCGCTCGTGGGCGATCCGGGCACGCGCGTGGACGATTTCGGGGGCGGCGATATCGTCATCAGCGGCAATCACCCGCCCTCGGCACGGCTGCTCACCCCGCTCGACGGCTCGTTCTACGCGTCCGGCGACACCATCTGGCTCGCCGGGACGGCCAGCGACGATCGCGACCCCGAGGCCGACCTGAGCTACCGCTGGGACGTGAGCCTCGCCCACAACACCCACATCCACCCCGAGATCTTCGTCGCCAGCTGCCGCACGGCGCACTTCATCGGCGAAAACCACGACGACGGCTTCGGGACGCACTACATCGTGCACCTCAACGTCACCGATCGGGGCGGCCTGTCCGACCTCCGGCACGCCGAGGTGTTTCCCGAGGTGGACCTCGAGCCGCGCTCGCCCGCCACCGAATCCGAGGGCGGACCCGGCGCCCAAGCGCCGAGTGCCATCACCTTCGAGATCGCGAACCACGGGCGCATGCCGGCGCCGCGCTCGCGCTGGGCGCTGACCGATGGCCTGACCACCGTGGCCGCGGGCGACACGCTGGTCGGTTCCCTCGACAGCGTCCTGGTCCGGGTGCCGCTGCCGGCCTCACTCGAGTCGGGCGATCACACGTTGCGGGTCAAGGTGGACACGCTCGGGCAGGCGACCGAGACGCGCGAGGACAACAACGCCATCGTGTTCACGGTCACGATCCTCAACGGTGGACTTGCGGTCGCCGACGAGCCGCGGGCGCTCTCGCTCGGGCCCCCGAGCCCGAATCCCGGGCGCGGCCACGTGACCTTCGCGCTCGGGCTTCCGGTCACGGCACGCGTGCGGTTCACGATCCGCGATCTGCAGGGGCGCCGGGTGTGGGAGGCGCCGCTCGAGAATCGCACCGGCGGCCGCTTGAGCCTGGCGTGGAACGGCGTCACCGCGCAGGGGGTACCCGCGCCCGCCGGGCTCTACTTCGCGTGCGTCGAGGTCGAGGGGAAACGGCTGACGCGGC
>JBGQIE010000149.1:0-7326 GCA_041498315.1 Candidatus Eiseniibacteriota bacterium | reverse complement strand
TACGTGCCGGGCTGCGCGGACCTGGGCGACTTCGACGCGACCTCGACCACGATCGCGCTCGACCCCGTCGACGCCCGCGCGCTCTTCCCGGACGGGGCGCTGGAGCGTACCTTCGAGCGCTACTGGCGGTTCTTCCGCGACCGGCGCGACGGGCGGGAGGCGTGGGAGGCGTTCACGCCCTACGAGATGCGTGCCATCGGCGCGTTCGTGCGGCTGGGCTGGCGCGAGCGCGCGGATTCGCTGCTCCAGTTTTTCATGGCGCAGCAGCGCCCGCCGGGCTGGCGCCAGTGGCCCGAGGTGGTATGGCACGACGCGCGCGCGCCCCACTTTCTCGGCGACCTGCCGCACGCCTGGGTGGGCTCGGACTTCGTGCGCTCGGTGCTCGACATGCTCGCGTACGCCGAGGGTGCGAGCCTCCAGCTCGGCGCCGGCATCCCGGAGCGCTGGGTGCGGCAGGGCGACGGGATCTCGGTGCGCGGGCTCGGCACGCCCTGGGGGACGCTGGCCTACGACATGCGGGCGCGCGGAGATGGCATCGAAGTTCGCATCGGGCCGGGTGCGGCTCCGCCCGGCGGCTTCCGGGTGTGGGCCCCGGCGGTAACTTCGAAATGGCGCGCGAGCGTCAACGGCGCTGCCGCGCGCGTGGGCTCCGATGGGAGCCTGAGTGTGGCGAAGGCGCCCGCGACCATCCGCTTCAGCCCCTAACGCCGCGCCTCGAGGCGTGGGGGATCCGCACCGTGACGCGGTGGGTCCCGCCGTCGCCGAAGGCCGGGACGACCTCCGAGGGCACGAGTGCGCCGTCCACGCGCATCTCGCGGCGGGCGGCGCCCGTCTTCACCGTGATGTCGTAGGTGCAGCCGCGGAAGCGGCGCGTCATGCTGAAGCCCTTCCAGTGGCGCGGCAGGCAGGGCCGCACGAGCAGCCCCTCCCAGGTCGGCCGCACGCCCAGGATCCACTCCGTGCTCACGCGGAAGAGCCACGCCGCCGAGCCCGTGTACCAGGTCCAGCCGCCGCGCCCGTAGTGCGGCGAGTCGGGCCCGTCCACGTTGCCCGGGGTCACGTACGGCTCGACCTGGTAGAGGTCCGGCTCCATGCCGCGCAGCACCGGGCAGAAGCTGCGGTAGAGCGCCCAGGCCTTCTCGGCGCGGCCCGCCACGCACTCGGCCTGGATGGCCCAGGCGCCCGCGTGCGTGTAGAGGCCCACGTTCTCGCGCGTGCCCGGCGAGTAGCGGGTGAGGTAGCCGATGTCCGGATCGGGCGTGCGGTAGGCCGGCGCCAGGAGGAGCGGACCGTAGTCCCGGTAGAGATGCTTCTCGAGCGAGCGCTGGAGCTTCGCGACGCGCGCGGGCGGCGCCACGCCGTGCAGGATCGCCCAGGTCTGGGCGTTGAGGAAGATGCGCCCCTCGCGGTTGCGCTTGGACCCGATGACCTCGCCGCTGTCCTTGGTGGCGCGCTGGTACCACGCGCCGTCCCAGAAGTGCCGGTTCACGGCGCGTCGCATCTTCGCCGCCTCGCGCTCGTACTTGCGGATGACCGCACGGTCCGGGCGGGGCAGGCGCCGCTCGAGCTCCACCCAGCCGTCGAGGATGCCGACCAGGAAGTGCGCGAGCCACACGCTCTCGGAGCGGCGGTGGCGGCCGATGTGGGAGAGCCCGTCGTTCCAGTCGCCGGCGCCCATCCGCGGCACGCCGCGCGGGGAGAGCCGGCCCCAGAAGCTGTCGATCGCGCGCCGGCAGTGCTCGTAGAGCGTGCCGCGCGCCCGGCCGGGTTTTCCCTGGGGCCCGAGGAAGGCGATGGGCTGCTCGAGTGCGACGAAGTCGGCGGTCTCGCGCAGGTAGTTGAGGGTCACGAACGGCAGCCACAGCAGGTCGTCGTTGAGGGGCTTGCGGAGCCCCTCCTCGGTGAGCGGGTGCCACCAGTGCCACGCGGTGCCGTCCTCGAACTGGTGCGCGGCGTGCAGCTCGATCTGCTCCCGCGTGTGCTTCGCGGCGAGCGGCAGGAAGACCTGCGAATCCTGGAGCTGGTCGCGAAAGCCCCAGGCGCCGCCCGGCTGGAAGTAGCCCGTGCGCCCGCGGATGCGGCACGAGATGGCCTGGTACTTGAGCCAGACGTTGGTGAGCACGTCGAAGGCTGGATCCGGGGTCCTGACCTCGAGCGGCGAGAGCAGTACTGCCCAGTGCCGCCCGGTCGCCACCCAGGCGCGCTCGACCGCCGCGGGCGCGGCGTACGTGCGCGCGAGGCGCAGCGCCTGCGCGCGCGTGTCCGCGATCCCGAGCGTGAAGACGATCTCGCGCTCCTCGCCGGGCGCGAGCGTGACCTCCACCTGGAGCGATCCGATCCCGTCCTGCCACTTCCCGGTGCTGCTCGTGAGCCGCCGCTGCCCGAGCGCCGCGGGGCTCGCCAGCGAGCCGTAGGCGCCGAGGAAGTCGCGCTGGTCGCTCCCCCAGGCCACCGGCGGCACGCTCGAGGCGTGGAAGGCGACGTGCGGCCACTCGGTGTTCCAGGGCTCCCCGCGGCCGTGCTCGGCGATGGTCGTGAGCCGCTTGGTGGCGAGCAGCGCGTGCGCGCCGGCGACGTATTCGGTCTCGATGAAGAGCTTGTGGAACTCGCGGTGGGTGTCGGGCGCGGGTCCCAGGTTCCACTCGAGGTAGGTGAACAGGTCGAGCGTGCGTCTCCGCTTCGAGCGGTTGCGCAGCCGGATGCGCCAGATCTCGAGCGGATCGCCGGGCGGGACGAAGATCAGGTACTCGCTCTCGATCCCGTGGTGGGTGGAGGTGATGCGCGTGTAGCCCACCCCGTGCCGGCATTCGTAAGCGTCCGGCCGGGCCTGGACCGGCTGCCAGGCCAGCGACCAGTGCTGACCGCCGGCGCGGTCGCGGCAGTACACGTACTTGCCCCACTGGTCGCGGACCAGGTCCTGCTCCCAGCGCGTGATGCGATTGAGCGTCGCGTGCGTCATCCAGGAGTAGCCCGATCCGCCCTGGCTCACGACCGTCCCGTACTCGCGGGGGCAGATCACGTTCACCCACGGCTTGGGCGTGTCCGGCCGGGTGATGACGTATTCGCGGCCATCCGGGCTAAAGTGCCCGTAGCGGGTTCGGAACGGCCTGCTCATGCGACTCGCTCGCGGCGGGGGAGGGATGGTTGCGGGAGGCAGAGGAACCACTCATAGCATGGAGCCCGCGTGCATCGCACGCGGGCTCCATGTCGAGATTCGAAACGCTGTCGAAAACCCTACCGATACAGGGTCTTCACCTTGCCCCAGGTGCTGTGGTTGGTCGAGGTCGGCTTCTCGTTGTAGAAGCAGATGTTCGCCCACGAGCCGTGGAAGTCCTTCGAGGTGCCGTCGGAGCCATGCTGCATGTAACCGCCGACACCCGCCGCGTTCAACTCGCCCCACAGGCCGTGCAGCGCAGCTTCGCTGGTGTTGCCCTGGTCGAAGTTGAGCGGAGGGCTGCTGTAGAGCGGGCCGCCCGGGAGCTGGACCTTGTACGTGATCGTGGCGGGCGGCGCGCCGTCCGGCGATCCCAGCTGGTTCGGGTCGTAGATGATCTCCATGTGAGCGGTCGTGCCCTTCACGTAGTGCAGACCGTACGTGTTCGTGAACGAGAAGAACGGCAGCCGGCCGCCGAAGCAGGCGATCTCGCCGCTGCCGGCATTGATCATGAACCGGCCGTCCACCGCGTAGTGCGGAGCATTCCACCACGGCGACACCTTCAGGCCGCCCTCACCGCCGCCCGCGCCCGTGCTGTTCAGGGTCACGTCCGCGCAGTAGCGGTAGATGCTGCAGTTCTCGAAGGTGGCGGTCGTCAGGCCGTCGGTCGAGAAGTTCCAGCTGTGCAGGTTCGCGCCTCCGAGGCAGTCCACGTTCAGGTCGTCGACCTGAATGAGAGCGGGATACGCGTTGATGCTCGAGAGCGTCGACGACGGGCAGTCGTTGAACTCACGCAGGAAGAGCGCCGCGCCCGACGGATTCGCGGGCGGGGTGGGCGTGAAGCCCGGGCAGGTCTTCGGATCGGCGAAAGCGACCGCCGCACAGAGAAGGCCCGCACCAAGTACCACGGAAGCCAGACTGGAGTAGCTGATCCGCCTCATTGATGTCCTCCTTGCAAAGGGGTTGGGGGTTGTAAGGCGTTGCGGATCGAGATGCGAAAAAGACAGCAGCTGCATGCTGCGTGACGCGCGCAACGGTCGCCGGCCAGAGGCGAATCCTTTGCATGTAAACGTTTACACAGATGCCATGTCCGGGTCAAGACGAATCCGGCCCCGGGGCCACGCCCGGCCTGCGTCGCCCGGCGCGCTTGGCGGACCCGCGGCGTGGCTGAGCAACGTTCCAACGTGTTGCCGCGCCATGGGATAGGCTGGATCGTGGCCGGATCTGGGCGGATTGGGTGGCTCGGCGCCGCGTTCAGCCCGCGGAAACTGGAAGCGGGTCCTCCAGCACGGCCCCCTGCGAACGGATGACTTCGCGGTAGTAGTGGGCGCTCGCCTTCGGAGTGCGGCGCTGCGAGCCAAAGTCCACGTAATGGAGGCCGAAGCGCTTGGCGTAGCCGGCGCTCCACTCGAAGTTGTCGAGCAGCGACCAGGCGAAATAGCCGCGCAGATCCACGCCGCGGCGCATAGCCTCGCGCGCCGCGCGCAGGTGGTCGCGGTAGTAGCGCACGCGGGCCGGATCCTCCACGCGCCCGTCCGCGCCGGGCGCCGGGTCGTCGAAGGCGGCGCCGTTCTCGGTGACGTACAGCGGCAGGTCGCCATAGCGCTCCTTCACCCAGCACAGCACGCGGGTGAAGCTCTCGGCGTGCACCTCCCAGCCGGTCGCGGTGAAGGTGCTCCCCGCGGGGCTCACCGCGCGCGCCCGCACCAGCAAGCCCGCGGGATCGTCGCGCGCCACACCGCGCTTGTAGTAGTTGACGCCCAGGAAGTCGAGGGGCTGGTGGGCGAGCCGCAGGTCGTCGGGCGTGAACGGGGACCAGGCCTCGCCGAACAGCTCCGGCAGCAGGTCGGGCACCTCGCCGCGCAGCGCCGGGTCGAGGAACTGACGGTTCATGTAGCTATCCATGCGCGCGGCCGCCGCGTGATCCTCGGGCGCCTCGCTCGCAGGCTCCTGCGGCTCCAGGTTGACGACCAGCCCGATGCGTTGGCGGCAGCAGTCGCGGTAGGCGCGCACCGCCGCCCCGTGGGCGCACAGCAGGTGGCGCGCCACGACCGCGGTCTCGGGAACGCTGCGGTGCCCGGGCGCGTGCACGCCGTGCAGGTAACCGGCGTCGGCCACGACCCACGGCTCGTTGAGCGTCGCCCACATCGGCACGCGGTCACCGAAGGCGCGAAACGCCACGTCGGCGTAGTCGGCGAACCAGCGCACGATCTCCGGGTTGAGCCAGCCGCCCTGGTCGTCGAGGGCGGCCGGCAGATCCCAGTGGTAGAGCGTCACGAGCGGCTGGATGCCGCTATCGAGCAGCAGGTCGATGAGCCGCGCGTAGAAGTCGAGCCCCTTGGGGTTCACGCGCCCCCGCCCCTCGGGCAGGATCCGGCTCCAGGCGATGCTGAAGCGGTAGGCCCCAAGACCTAAGGCCTTCATGAGCCCGACGTCCTCGGGAGAGCGCCGGTAGTGGTCGCAGGCCACGTCGCCGGTGTCGCCGTTCGCCGTCCGCCCCGGCTCGTGGGAGAAGCGGTGCCAGTTGCTCGGGCCGGCGCCGTCGGCGAGCGGGGAGCCCTCGATCTGGTAGGCGGAGGTGGCCGCGCCCCAGAGGAAACCCGCGGGAAAGCGGCTCGAGGCGGACATTGTGAGCCGCACTATACCCGTCCCATCCCCATCCCGAAAAGTTTCTTGCCGCGAAACCCGATGCATGGTAACAGTTTCGGCTAGACACGGACGTGCACGGAGTCTCACTGGTCTCCTCTCGGATGGCCAGCGAGTGGGGGTGTGATGCCTCAATGGACTCTGTTCGAAAATGATTTTCGCTCGATCGACCAGGTGCTGAACGAGCTTCTCGAGAGAACCAACGCGCTCTCGGCACACCTCGTCGATCGCTCCGGCCAACTCATCACCACGGCCGGACGGACCGGGGACTTCGACGCAACGGCGTTTGCAAGCCTGGTGGCCGCGGATTTCACGGCCAACGCGGAGATTGCGCTGCTGCTCGGAGACTCCGAGGTCGAAGCGGTGGTGAGTGAGGGGACGCAGCGCTCGGTTTATTCCTGCCTGCTCGCCCAGCGTGTCATCATGTGCACCGTCTTCGACCGCCGCAGCACGCTCGGTCTGGTCCGCTACCGCGCCAACCGCGCGGCGCACGAGCTCGACCACGTGTTCCGAACCCTGTTCGAAAAAGTCGGCCTGGTCGAAACAGCCGCTCCGAGCGGGGAGTTCGCGGCCGCCGCGGGGCAGGAGCTCGACGCGCTGTTTGGCGAGTGAGGACCCGCGCGTGCCGGCTCCGGCGGTGGGCGGAACGCCGGCGCGGGATGGCACGCCGGGTCTCTCGAACTGCATGAACGACATCTCCCAACAGCCGCCGAAGAGGTTCTGATGGCGCTCATCAACCACCGCGCCCGCGAAATCCATTTCAAGATCGTCTACTACGGGCCGGGATTGGGCGGCAAGACCACCAATCTCAAGATCCTCCACGACCGGCTGCCGCCCGAGCGCCGCGGCAAGATGATCTCGATCGCGACCGATCACGAGCGCACGCTGTTCTTCGACTTCCTGCCCCTCGACCTGGGCCAGGTCAACGGCTTCAGCACCCGCTTCCACCTCTACACCGTTCCCGGGCAGGTCTACTACCGCCTGTCGCGCCGCGCCGTGCTCCAGGGCGTGGACGGCCTGGTGTTCGTCGCCGACTCGCACCCGGCGCGCGAGGAGGCCAACCGCGAATCGCTCGCGGACCTGGGCGAACACCTCGGCACGCTCGGGCTGACGCCCATCCAGCTCGCCCGCATGCCGCGCGTGTTCCAGTACAACAAGCGCGATCTGCCGGGAGCGCTCCCGGTCGAGCGCATGCACGCGCTCCTGAACCCCGGCGGAGCGCTCGAGTTCGAGTCAGTGGCGAGCGACGGGCGCGGCGTGAACGACACGCTCAAGGCGGTGTGCAAGCTGGTGCTCGCGCGCCTGACGAGCGAGCCCGCGACCGAATCCACCGGGCCCATGCCGATCCTGGTCATGCGCCGGCCCGGGAAGGCGCAGATGGTCAAGATGGCGGCCGAAGCCGCGGCGGCCGAGGCGGCCGCGATCTCGCGCTCCGAATCCGCCGCGATCGCGGCGGGCACGATGGAGCGCCCCGCGCCTCCCGTCGCCGCATCGGCCCCGGGCGCGAGCGCGCAGGCGCCGCGGCC
>JBGQIE010000148.1:0-7356 GCA_041498315.1 Candidatus Eiseniibacteriota bacterium | reverse complement strand
GCCCACAACCAGTACGGGGCGGAGTGCACGTTTGGAGTCGGGTTCATGCGAGAGAAGCGTGATGCGGCGCAACGTGCTGCAGAAGACCGGCGGCGGGAGACCGAGGCGCAGGCCCGAGCCCGAGCCGCCGCGGAGGAAGTGATCGCCCCGCTGCGCTCGCTCGGCTTCAACACCGACGAGGCACGCCGTGCGGCGGCACTCTGCGAAGCCATCCCCGATGCTTCGCTCGAGCAGCGCGTGCGCCGGGCGCTCTCCTACTTCCATCTGCCCCGGACCACTGCGCATGGCACGCCGAGCCTGGGGAGCCCGCCCTAGGGGCCGCGTCAGCTAGTGGTGGAGGGCTCTTCGGTTCGAGTGCTGACGCCGTGCCAGCCCAAGCTAGCCCAACCCCTCCCAGGCGTAGCCCACGTTGGCGCGGTGGATGTCGCGCATCGAGTAGTCGGCATCGCGCCCGGTGTAATCCATGCCCTCGAGCGCCGACTGGACCTCCTCGAGCGTGCGGCCGCGCGCGCGCGCCTCGCGCACGCTGGCCTCGAGCATCGCGAGGTAGAGCGTGTCGCGCGCCCGCCGCGCCCCCGCGGCCGTCGCCCCGCGGGCGATCGATCCGTGCCCCGGCACCAGGGTCTCGACCGCGCCGGACTCGAACACCGGGCCGAGCGCCTCGAGGGTGCGGCGGTAGACCGAGCAGGGGCCGTCGAGGATCGGGATCTCGATGTCGCTCAGCATGTCGGCGGCGAACAGCAGGCGCAGCCCGGGCAGGTGCACGCTCACCTGGCTCGCGCAGTGTCCGGGCGCATCGCGCAGCACGAGTGACCAGGGGCCCAGCTCGATCGCGCGCTCGCCCGCGACCGCGACGTCGGGCGCGAAAGGCTCGAAGCCGCGCGTCCACGCCTCGCCGTGCTCGGCGGCCAGCGACTCCGCCTGGTGCCGGTTCCGGCCCGCGCCGGCCGACACCTCGGCGGCGAAGCGCGCGTGGGCGAGGGTCGAGGCCCCGGGCCACCACGGCCGGCCGAGCACGTGGTCCCAATGGGCGTGACTGAACAGCAGCGTCACGCGTTCGGGACGCGCGGCGGCGACCACGGCGGCGAGGTCGTCGAGTTCCGAGGGCAGCACGCCCGGGTCCACGACCACGGTGTGGCGCCGGTCGATCAGGAGCAGCGTGTTCATCCAGAAGGCCCGCGACTGGCGCACGCGCACGCCCGGGCCCAGATCGGTCCAGCTCGTGGCGCTACTCCGACGGCACGCGGATGCGCCCGGCGACGATCTCGCGCTCGAGCGAGTCCACGGCCGCCTTGACCGGCGCCGGGACCAGCGCCTGGTTGTTGGCGTCGTACACCCAGCCCACGCCCTGCTCCTTGAGCCCGAACACGTGGATGCCGCCCTGCCAGCCGCCCCGGGAGACCTGCTGGATGGTGTTGAAGACCGCGTTGTCCACGCGCTTGATCATCGAGGTCAGGATGAACCCCGGCGCCTCGGAGTACTGGTCCGAGTCCACCCCGATCGCGAGTGCGTGCTTCTCGCGCGCCGCCTCGAACACGCCCAGCCCGGTCGAGCCCGAGGCGTGAAAGATGATGTCGGCGCCCTGGTTGTATTCGGAGAGCCCCAGCTCCTTGCCCTTGGTGGGGTCCTTGAACGCGGCGCCGGTGGTGCCCGCGTACTTGACCAGCACCTGGAGCTTCGGGTTCACGGCCGCGACCCCGGCGCGATAGCCGGCCTCGAACTTCTTGATCAGCGGGATCTGCATGCCGCCCACGAACCCGAGCTTGCCGCTGCGGTTGAGCAGCGCCGCGAGCGCGCCGACCAGGTAGGAGCCCTCCTCCTCCTTGAAGGTGAGCGCCGCCAGATTGGGGGGCAGCGTGGCGCCCGGCTTCACGGTGTAGTCCACGCACGCGAACTTGACGTTCGGGAACTCGCCCGCGAGCTGGAGGATGTCGTCCGAGAACAGGAAGCCGACGCCGAACACGAGCTGGTTCCCGCCCGCGGCGAGCTGGCGCAGCGCGGCCTCGCGATCGTTGCCCTCGCCGGTCTCGAGCGTCTGCACCTCGACGCCCAGCTCCTGGCGCGCGCGCTCGAGCCCGGCGTAGGCGGCGTCGTTGAACGACTTGTCGCCGCGGCCGCCGACGTCGAAGACCAGCCCGACCTTGAGCGCGCCCGCCGGGGTGCTGCCGGTGGCGCCGGAACGCTCAGCCGGCTTTCCGCACCCCGCGGCGAGGACGGCGAGGGCGGCGAGGCACAGCGCGGCGCGGGCGATCGGATGACGCGGCATGGGCTTCTCCCTTGGGGGGTGTGTCGTGGGGTCCCTGCACCCGCCGCCCCAGCTCGTAGCAGCGGCGGCAGCGGGCCTCGTAGAGATCGGCGCCGCCCACGACCACGCGCTCGGCGCGGCGGCGCTTGCGATAGGTGCGATTGGCGGGCCCGCCGCACACCATGCAGATGGCGAGGGTCTTGGTGATGTACTCGGCGATCGCGAGCAGGTGGGGCATGGGCTCGAAGGGGCGTCCGGCGTAGTCCTGGTCGAGCCCGGCGACGATGACGCGCTTGCCACGGCGCGCGAGGCGCTCGCACACCCGCACCAGGTCGGGGCCGAGGAACTGGCCCTCGTCGATCCCGATGACCTGGGCGTCGCGCGCGAAGTGGAGGATCTCGGCCGCGTCCTTGATCGCGTGCGAGGGGATGCGCAGCTCGCTGTGGGACACGATCTGGTCGCGGGCGAAGCGGTCGTCGATCGCGGGCTTGAAGATCTCGACGCGCTGGCGCGCGATCTGGGCGCGGCGCAGCCGGCGGATGAGCTCCTCGGTCTTGCCGCTGTACATGCTGCCGACGATGACCTCGATCCAGCCCTGATTCGTGAAGTGCGGGGTGGGCTCGGCCATGGCCGACGGACGCTATCGGAGGCCCCGGAGGCTGTCAACGCGCGCGAGCCCGCGCTCGCGGTCCTCCGCGCGCGAACCTGCGGGTCCGTTCCTTGACTCCCGGCCGCATGGACACTAGCCTGCGCGCGTGGCTTCGGATGCTCCGACGGCGCTCCATCCTCCCGCTGGCCAGGCCGCACCCTCGATAACCGCCGGCCCGCTGCGGCGCCACTCCGCCCCGCCATGCAGCTGACACTGCGGCAGGCCACCGCCTACCTCTCGGTCGACGAGCGCACGGTGCGGCGCTGGATCAAGCAGCACGGCCTGCCCGTCCACCGCGCCGACGAGCGCCTCTACGTCAACGCGATCGAGCTGTGGGAATGGGCGACCGAGAACGGCATCCCGGTGTCGCAGGAGCTGCTGCAGCGCTCGCGCGAGTCGCCGGACGAGGTGCCGCCCCTGTCGGTGATGCTCGAGGCCGGGGGTATCCACCACGACGTCGGCGGCGCGGACAAGCCGGGCGTGCTGCGTGAGGTCGTGAGCCGCCTGCCGCTCCCGCCCGCCGTGGACCGCGAGTTCGTGCTCAGCGTGCTCGAGGCGCGCGAGGCGATGGGGTCCACCGGGATCGGCGAGGGGATCGCGATTCCGCACGTGCGCAATCCCATCCTGCTCCAGGTCGCCGACCCGCAGGTCACCCTGTGCCTGCTGCGCCACCCGGTGGATTTCGACGCCATCGACGGCCTGCCGGTCTTCGCCCTGTTCACGGTCGTGAGCCCCACCGTTCCGGCGCACCTCAAGACGCTCGCCCGGATCTCGCTCGCGCTGCGCGACCCGGCGCTGCGCGCCCTGCTCGAGCAGCGCGCGCCGGGCGCGGCCCTGCTCGAGCGCATCCGCGCCGTGGAGGCCGCGCCGCACCCGGGCGCGCCGCAGCGCGGCGGGCCCGCATCGTGACGGCCTTCGCGCTCGCGCTCGGGTTGTGGGCGGGCGGAGGGTTTGCGGCCTGGCTGCTCGGTGAGCGCCGCGCGGCCGGCCTGGTCGGACTCGTGGGAGCGCTCGCCGGGGGCGTGGCCGCGGCGGCGGCGGCGCTCCCGGTGCTCGCCGCAGCACCCGGGCGCGTGTGGCGCGCGGACTGGAGCGTTCCCTACGGGGCGCTCTCGTTGCGCCTCGATCCGCTCGCCGCGGCGTTCCTGCTTCCGGTCGCGGTGGTGGGCGCGCTGTGCGCGGTCTACGGCGCAGGCTATCTCGCGCGCTCGCACCATCCGCGCGGCAGCGGCGCGTCGTTCGCCCTCTTCGACCTGCTGCTCGCGAGCATGGCGCTGGTCGTCACGGCCTCGAATCTCGTGCTGTTCCTGAGCGCGTGGGAGTTCATGACGCTCGCCTCCTTCGGTCTGGTGGTCACCGACCACGAGGACGCGGCCGTGCGGCAGGCGGGTTTCCGCTACCTGGTCGCAGCCCACCTGGCGACCGCGGCGTTGATCGCGCTCTTCATCCTGCTCGCGGCCGGCCGCGGCACCTGGGACATGGGCACGCCCGGCGCGCTCGGCGCCACGGCCCCGGCCGGCCTGATGCTGGCGCTCCTGCTGTTCGGCTTCGGCACCAAGGCCGGGATCGCGCCGTTCCACGTGTGGCTGCCGGACGCCCACGCGGCCGCCCCGGCCCACGTCTCGGCCCTGATGTCGGGCGTCATGGTGACGATGGGGCTCTACGGCTTCGCGCGCTTCGTGCCGCTGCTCGGGGACGCCACCGCCCTGCCGGCGGTGGCGCTGATCGGGCTGGGCGCGCTCTCGGCCTGCGGCGGGGTGGCGATGGCGCTGGTCCAGCGCGACGTCAAGCGCGTGCTCGCCTGGTCCACGGTCGAGAACTCGGGGCTGGTCACGCTCGCAATGGGCGTCGGGCTGCTCGGCCAGGCGACCGGCCAGCCGCTCGTGGCGGCGCTGGGCTGGACCGCGGCGCTGCTCCACGTCTGGAACCACGCGCTCATGAAGGCCCTGCTCTTCCAGGGCGTGGGCGCGTTCGCACAGGGGCTCGGCGACCGCGATCTCGAGCGCTGGGGAGGGCTGATGCGCCGCTGGCCGCTCACCGGAGCGCTCGTGCTCGTGGGGGCGGCGGCGATCGCGGCGCTGCCGGGCCTCAACGGGTTCGCGAGCGAGTGGCTCATGGTGCGCGCCCTGCTCGAGGGCGGCCTGGCGCTCCACCGCTCGGCGCGCGTCGTCATGCTGCTCGGCGTCGGCGCGATTGCGTTCACCGCCCCGCTCGCGGTCGCGTGCTTCGCGCGCCTGACCGGGATCGGCCTGCTCGGCACGCCGCGCGCGCCGGAGAGCGACCCGGGGCGCCCGCCCGGCCTCGCGATGGCCGTGCCCATGGTGGCGCTGGCGGCGCTGTGCGTGGGCGCCGCCTGGTTCCCGGTGGAGCCCGCCCGGTGGCTGAGCACCGCGGTCTCGAGCCTGGCTCCGGCGTCCGGCTTCGGGGAGGCGGTCGAGGCCCTTCGTCCGCTGGGCCCGCTGGCGATCGCGGTGGGCGTGTCGGTGGCGTTCCTCCTCGTCGTGCGCGCCCTGGCGATGCGGGGGCGGGCGCGGAGGAAGGCGCCGACCTGGGGATGCGGCTACGCCCACCCTTCGGCCTCGATCCAGTACACCGCGGCCTCGCTCGCGGAGCCGATCGGGCGCGTGCTCGCGCCGGCCCTGCGCCCCCGGGTCGAGCGCACGGTTCCGTCCACGCTCTGGCCGGCCTTCGGGGCTTGGGGCTACGAGATGCCGGACCTGGTGCTCGACGGCGTGGTGCGGCCGGCCTATGCCGCCCTGTCGGGGCTGTTGAGCCGATTCCGCGGGCTCCAGGAGCCACGCGTGACCACCTACGTGCGCTACGTGGCGCTCGCGCTGCTCGGGCTGCTGGCACTCCTGTTCCTGCCGATCGGGCGGCGTCCGTGAGCCCGATCCCGCAGCCGCTGATCGTGCTCGCGATCCTGCTCGCCCTCGCCCCGGCGCTGCCCGGCATCGCGGCGCGGACGAGGGCGCTCCTGACCGGACGCCGCGGACCCCCGGTGCTCCAGCTCTATCGCGATCTGGCGCGGCTGATGCGCAAGGGCGCGGTCTTCAGCACGACCACGTCCTGGGTGTTCCGGGCCGCGCCCGCGGTCGTGCTCGCGAGCACCGTGCTCGCAGCACTCCTGGTGCCGCTCGACGGGCGCGCGCCCGTGGCTGGCTTCGCGGGCGACCTCATCGCGTTCGCGGCGCTGCTCGCCCTGGGCCGGTTCGCGCTCGTCCTGGCCGGGCTCGACACCGGCTCGAGCTTCGAGGGGATGGGAGCGAGCCGCGAGCTGGCGGTGTCGCTGTTCGCCGAGCCCGCGCTGCTCGCGGCCTTCGTGACCCTGGCGCTGGCGACCGGCCACCTGTCGCTGGCGGGTCTTCTGGGAGCCCCGCTCGCCGGGGCGTGGGGCCACGCCGCGGCGTCGATCGCGATGGTCGGGGTGTGCCTGTTCGTCGTGCTGCTCGCCGAGGCCTCGCGCGGCCCGGTGGACGATCCCGCGACCCACCTCGAGCTCACGATGATCCACGAGGTCACGATCCTCGACCACAGCGGCCCCGACCTCGGCGTGCTGCTCTACGCCGGCGCGCTGCGCTTCGCGCTGTTCGCGGCCCTGGTCCTCACGGTGGTCATCCCGCGCGCGCGGCTCGATCCCGCCGCCGCGGCCGCGATCCTGGTCGTGGGGCTGGCGGGGATCGCGGTCCTGGTCGGCATCGTCGAGTCGGTCATGGCGCGGCTGCGCCTGGTTCACATCCCGCAGCTCCTCGTCGGCGCGGCGGCGCTCGCCGCGCTCGGCGGCATGCTGCTCCTGAGGTGATCGTGGAACGCTGGTCCGAGGTCCTGCTCCTGTTCGTGCTGGTCACCAGTTTCGCCGTGCTCGCGACCGACCGGCTGAGCGCGATGATCCGCATCCTCGCCGTGCAGGGCGTGCTGCTCGGGTTGCTGCCGCTCACGCTCGAGCCCGCCCTCACGCTGCCGGCGCTGGGGCTGGGGCTGGCGACCCTGGCGGTCAAGGCCGTGATCCTGCCGTGGTCGCTGCTGTGGGCGATCCGCGAAGCCGCCACGCGGCGCGAGGTGGCCCCCGCCGCGGGCTACGTCGGGGCGCTCCTGCTGGGCTGCGCCGCGGTCGGCGTCGCGTTCGCGGTCTCGACCCGGCTGCCGCTCCCGCCCGAGCGCGCGCCGCTCCTGGTGCCGGTGGCGCTCGCCACGCTCATGATGGGGTTCATCCTGCTCACGACGCGCGCCAAGGCGCTCTCCCAGGTGCTGGGCTACCTGGTGCTCGAGAACGGCGTGTTCCTGTTCGGCCTCACCCTCGCCGACCGGCTGTCCCTGCTGGTCGAGATCGGCGTGCTGCTCGACGTGTTCGTGGGCGTGTTCATCATGGGTCTGGTGGTGTTCCAGATCAATCGCGAGCTGGATTCACTCGACTCCTCGCGGCTCACCGAGCTGAGCGACTGATGCTGCTCGTCGCGATCGTGGG
>JBGQIE010000147.1:0-7421 GCA_041498315.1 Candidatus Eiseniibacteriota bacterium | reverse complement strand
GTGGACGACGACGGCAACGGCTACGTGGACGACGTCGCGGGCTGGGACTTCGTGAGCCTGCCGAACGGAGACAGCGTGTACGTGGGGGAGGACTGGCGGGACGCCGACAACGACCCCAACGACTTCTCGGGCCACGGCACGGAGGTGGCGGGCATCGTGGCCGGGCTCACGAACAACGTCATCGGCATCGCCGGCACGGGGCCGACGCTGCGCATCATGCCGCTGCGGGTGGGGTGGTCCGCGGCCCTCAATCCGACCGGTGAGGTGAGCATGACGTTCGCCGCCCAGGCGATCCGCTACGCGACCCGCATGGGCGCGAGTGTGCTCAATTGCTCGTTCTCGACCGACCAGCAGCCCGACCTCGACGCCGCGGTGGACGCGGCGATCAAGGCCGGGGTGACGATCGTGCTCGCGGCGGGCAACAACGGCGTGGGCAACTGGCTCGCGTTGCGCCCGGACATCATCGTGGTGGGGGCGACCGATCGCTTCGACAAGGTCACGGCGTTCTCGAATCGCGGCCCCGAGATCGACCTGAGCGCGCCGGGGGAGGAGATTCCGACCACGACGACCTCGCGCCCGGGCTCGGACAGCCTCGGCCTGCGCCAGCCCCGCTACCTCGCGGACGCGAACGGCACCTCGTTCGCGGCCCCGCAGGTGGCGGCGGCCGCGGCCCTGGTCCAGTCGCGCCGCCATGCCCTCGGCCTGCCACCCCTGAGCCCGCTCGACATGCTGTTCCGGCTGCGCGACACCGCCGACGACATCCTGGCGCTCAACCCCGCGTGGCAGTACGGCACCGGGCGTCTCGATCTCTATCGCGCGCTCACCGATCCGCCCAGCTCGTTCGCGGTGCGCGGCGGCGCCTCGGCGGTCGGGCCGGCGGTGGTGCTCCCCACGACCAGCGGGCGCGCGCGCATCGTGTTTCCGACCTCGGACTCGCGGCTCGTGTTCCTGGACGCCGCGAGCGGCGACACGCTGCGCAGGGTGGACCTTCCGGGCACGCCCATCGGATGGCTGGCGGGCGCGGACCTGGGCGCGGGGCACGGCACGGGGCTCTTCGTCCCGACGTCGAACGGGCTGGTCGCGGGCTTCGATGCGGCCGGCGATCCGCTGCCGGGCTGGCCGGTCAGCACGGCAAGCGGCCTGCCCACGACCATGGTGGGCGGGCCGGCGCTGGGCGATCTCGACGCGGACGGCGCGCTCGAGATCGTGGGCGGCACGGTGGACGGCTCGGTGTGGGCGTGGCGGGCGAACGGAACGCCCCTGCCGGGCTTCCCGGTGCGGGGCGTGGGCGTGAGCCAGCCGGTGGCGCTCAGCCCGATCGACGCCGAGCCGGGGGTCGAGATCCTCGTGGTCTCGTCGATCAGCCTGCACGCCATCCGCTACGACGGGCTCGAGGCGGTGGGCTGGCCATCGCCGGTCGGGATCGGTCCCTTCACGCCCCCGGTCGTGACCGCGACCGGCCTCGACCGCCAGCCGACCGTGTTCGTGACCGCGTTCAACGCCGTCCTCGGGATCGGCACCAACGGCCTCCTGCGGCAGAGCTTCACCCTGAGCGGGGCCTTCAACCTCGAGCCCGCGGTGGGCGACCTGAACGGCGACGGTCAGGACGACCTGGTGCTGCCGCTGCCGGGTCGCCACCAGACCGTGGTCCTGGATCCGAAGACGGGCGTGGGATTCCCGGCGCCCTGGCCCACGGCCGCCTTCGAGCCGGCGATCGGCTCGCCCATCCTCGCGCACGTCTCGACCCACGGTGCCCCGGACGTCATCGAGGACTGCGCCGCGGGGCTGGTGGGCATCGACGCGCGCGCGCTGCCGCTGCCGCGATTCCCACCGCCGCTTCAAGCGGGGCCCAGTCCGACCGCCGCTCAGCTGCGCGGGGACGGCGCGGCCCAGGTCATCGCCGGAACGGGGTACGCGCCGGGCGAGTTTCCCGGCACGCGCCTGCTCGTCGTGGACGCCGGCCCCGGCACCTGGGACGAGTCGCTGTCCCCCTGGCCCACGTTGCGCGGCGGTTTCGCGCGCACCGGAAGCCGGCTCTACCGGCCGCCGCTCTCCCCGCTCGACGACACGCCGCCGCCGCCGGTCGGCGACCTGGTGGCGGACTCGGTGGGCGCCTACTCGGCGACCCTGCGCTGGACCACGCCCGCCATGCCGCGCGGCCCGGGGCCGGCCTCGGCCTACGAGGTTCGCTACGCCCCCTTCACGCTGTCGTCCGAGAACTTCGCGTTGGGCTCGCCGGTGGAAGGGGTCACCGCACCCGCGGTCGCGGGCGAGGCGCGCCGGGTGCGCGTGAGGGGGCTCACGCCGCTCACGTCCTACACGCTCGCGGTGCGCATTCGCGATCGCGTGGGCAGCTGGAGCACGATCTCGAATCTGGCCCGGATCTCGACCGGGCAGGTGGTGCCGGCGGCGGTCGCGGGGCTGCGCGCGATCGCGGCGACCGATACGAGCGTGATCCTGGAGTGGACGGCGACCACGGCCGAGGAGGGGCTCATCCGCGCGGCGCGCTACGAGATCCGCGCCGCCGGCGCGCCGCTCGACGAGTCGAGCTTCGAGCAGGCGCCGGTGGCCCTGAACGCCGTAGCCGTGGCGGGACCGGGTGGAACCGAGCGTCACACGCTCGGCGGCCTCGCACCGCTGCGCGACTACTGGGTCGCGGTGCGCGCGATCGACGCGACCGGGCATGGGTCGGCCCTGGCGGTCCTCGGCGCACTGCGCACCGGCGTGGGCGGGCCGCTCAGGAATCGCCCCGGCGTCGCGATCGCCTCGCGCCTCCAGCCGGCGCGGCCGCCGCTCGATCTCTACTGGAGGGGGGAGGGCGCAGGTCCGGCGGGGCGCCAGTTCATCCGGCTCTACGATCTGCAGGGGCGGCAGGTGCGGGAGCTTCCGCTCGGGAGCGCGAGCGAAGGCGTGGCGCAATGGGACGGCCGGGACGGGGATGGACACCCTGTCCCGGCCGGGATCTACTTCGCACGCCTGACTAGTGGTTCCGTCCACGCCCAGGCGCGCGTCGTGCTTCTTCCGTGAAGCACGTGAACATCCTTGTTCGCTCACCGGCCCTGTTGTCGCCGGCTTTGGACCCCCTCGGCAGCCACGGCGCGAATGCGCTATCGTGGCCGTCCGCGGAGGTCCCGGCCCGTCCGGGTCCATCCATCGTGTGAGGCCAGCCCGCCAGCGGACGGCGCCACACTCCAGGAAGGAGAGTCTCCCGGTTGCCTGCCACGAGGAGAGGGTTCCTCAGCAAGCCCAATGCCAGCCGCCCGTCGCCCCCGGCGGCGGGCCATCCCGATGGCCGGCCTTGGCCCCGAGCCGGCGGCGGACGTGCAAGCCGCAGCAGGTGTAGGGCGCCGACGTGCGAAATGCGCGGCCGGCTCGGTCACCTCGTGCAATACGCACTGCTGGGCGTGCTCCTTGCCGGGTGGGTGTCCGGCGCCGCCGCGGCCGCTCCGGTCAGAACCGAGCCGGCCGAAGCACTCCTCCCGCCGCTCGCTCATGCCCCGCTCGACCCGCCGCTGCGCGTCACGGGGAGCTTCGGCGAGCTGCGCGGCGGGCACTTTCACGCCGGGCTCGATTTTTCGACCGGCGGGGTGACCGGCCACCCGGTTTACGCCGCGCTGTCCGGCACCATCGAGCGCGTGCGCACCTCGGGGGCGGGCTACGGGCGCTCGCTCTACCTGCACGCGCGCGATGGCCGGCTCATCGTCATGGCCCACCTCGATCAGTTCATCCGGCCGATCGCCGCCTACGTCGCCGCGATCCAGGACTCGACCGGCCAGTACGAGCAGGATCTGTGGCCCGAAGCCGCGCGCTTTCCGGTCACGGCGGGGCAGACCCTGGGCTGGAGCGGGCGGAGCGGCACCGTGCCGCCGCACCTCCATTTCGAGGTGCGCCGCGGCGACGTCGCGTACAACCCGCTGCGCGCCGGGATCACGCTGCTCGACACGATCGCGCCCACGATCGCGAAGGTGACGCTCGAGCCGCTCGACGACACCTCGTTCGTGGACGGAAGCGCCGCGCCGCGCACCGTGGACCTGGGTCAGCGTCCCGACACCGTGATCCTGCAGGGCCGCGCGCGCGCCATCGTCGAGGTCACGGACGCCACCGAAGGCGCGCGCCGCACCATGGCGCCCTGGTCGCTCGCCCTCGAGGCGCCGGAGGCGCCGTGGGCCGAGTCGGCCGAGTGCCGCCTCGACAGCGCCTCCTGGGCCACGGACATGTCCGCGGTGGACTACGTGTACGACCGCGGCCGGATCACCGACGTCGGCAAGTTCGCGATGATGCTGTGGGCGCCGCGCGAGTTCCGGCCGGCGGTGCTGGAGGGCGGCCCGGAGGGGGAGGCCATCGGAACCCTGATGCTGCGCCCGGGCGAGAGCTCGCGCCGCGTTCTCATCGTGGCGCGCGACGTCGTGGGACATTCGACCACGCGCGAGATCGTGCTGCGCGCACCGGGGCCCGCCGAGCTTGGGCCCGCGCCGGCGCTGGGCGCCGGGCGCGGGGCCTCCGGCTCGAAGGCCGCGGCCCAGACTTCCGCGGGCGCGCCGTTCGAGTTCGTCTCGCTCCCCGGGCGCCACCTTCGCGTCGTCTATCGCGGGGCGCCGGCTGGGAGCCGCCGGGTGTGGTTCGAGACCGGCCGCACGCCCCGCCAGCCGGCGAGCCTGGTCCCGGGCGCCACGGGGTCGGAGTGGACCGCGATTCTGCCCGCCCGGCTCGTCGCGCCCGGCGCGTCGGCGACCCTGACCGTGCGCGTGGGAGGCGAGGATGCCGCGGGCAGCGCGTGGAGCGCGGAAACGGTGGAGTACACGCTCATCGCCCTCGATCCCACGGCGGCGGCGGGAACGCCAGCCGGCGTGTCGCCGCAGTGGCGGCTGCCGCGCGCGGGCGCTTTCGAGACGGATCTGGTGCTCGCGGCGCCGCTGGCGGCCCCGCGCGACTCGGGCGAGCTGGTCGCGGTGGGCGCGCCGGCGGCACTCCTGCCCGCCTCGCTGCCGCTGCGCCGCCCGGCGAGCGTGAGCCTGGTCCTGCCCGCGGGTGCGGCGCACGAGCACGTCGGGCTCTTCGACGACGCGGGCGAGGGCTGGGAGTTCGTCTCGGCCGATTTCGATTCGGCGTCGCGGCGCGTGAGCGGCGAGACGCGCCAGCTCGGCCGGTTCGCGCTCTTCACGGACACGCGCGGCCCGCGCGTGACCCCGAAGCGCGCGCCGCGGCATGCGGCGCTCAAGCCCTATAGCCACTGGGCGCTCGAAGCGAAGCTCGAAGATCGCGGCAGCGACGTCGATCCGCGCGGCTCGCACTTCGTCGTGGACGGGCATCGCATGCCCTCGGAGTGGGACGGATCGGTCGGCATCCTGCGCTGGCGTCCGTTGCGCAAGCCGGCGCCGGGGCGTCATCGCTACGAGATCGTCGCCGTCGATCGGACCGGCAACGTGACCCGCCGGAGCGCAATCTTTGTGATAGATTAGCTTTCTGCCGCAGCGCCGGAAGGGCCGACCATGAAGCACGCCGACTTCGTCCACCTCCACAACCACAGCGACTACTCGCTGCTCGACGGTGCCAGCCCGATCCCGCGCATGCTCGAGCGCGCGGCCGCGCTCAAGATGCCGGCGCTCGCGCTCACCGACCACGGCTCGCTGTTCGGCGCGGTCGAGTTCTACCAGGAGGCGCTCAAGGCCGGGGTCAAGCCCATCCTCGGCATGGAGGCCTACGTCACGCGCGGCGGGCGCCACAACCGCACCCGCGACACCGCCCACCACCTCGTGCTCCTGGCCCGCGACGAGCGCGGCTTCCGCAACCTCATGCGGCTCTCCTCGATCGCCTTTCTCGAGGGGTTCTACTACAAGCCGCGCGTGGACCACGAGGTCCTGAGCCGCTACGGCGAGGGCCTGCTCGCGCTCTCGGCGTGCCCCAAGGGCGAGGTCGCGAGCGACCTGCTCGACGACAACGAGGAGGGCGCCGCCCGGACCGCGACGATGTACCGCGACCTGTTCGGGGCCGAGAACTACTTCCTCGAGATCCAGAACCACGGCCTCGAGATCGAGGACCGGATCCGCGAGCGCATGCGTCGCCTCTCGACCCGCACCGGGATCCCGCTGGTCGCGACCAACGACTGCCACTACCTGCACCAGGAGGACGCCGACGCGCACGACGTACTCCTGTGCATCCAGACCGGCAAGACGGTGGACGACACCAAGCGCATGCAGATGAACACCGACCAGCTCTTCTTCCGCTCCGCCGAGGAGATGAAGCAGCGCTTCGCGGACGACCCGGAGGCGATCCGGAACACGCTCGCGGTCGCCGAGCGCTGCAACCTGCAGCTCGCCTTCGGCAAGCCGCTGCTGCCCGCCTTCCCGCTGCCGCCGGGCGCGACCAGTCCCGAGGCCTATCTGCGCGAGCTGGCGGGCGCCGAGCTGCCGCAGCGCTACGGCGAGATCACCGAGGCGATCCACAAGCGCTTCGAGTACGAGCTCGACGTCATCTGCCGCATGGGGTTCGCCTCCTACTTCCTGATCGTGCGCGACTTCATCGCCTACGCGCGCGCCCAGGGGATCGGCGTGGGGCCGGGGCGCGGCTCGGTCGCGGGCTCGCTGGTCGCGTACGTGCTCCACATCACGGACATCGAGCCGCTCCAGCACGGGCTCATCTTCGAGCGCTTCCTCAATCCCGAGCGGGTCTCGATGCCGGACATCGACATCGACTTCGACGACCTGAGGCGCGGCGAGGTCATCGACTACGTCAAGCGCACGTACGGCGAGGACAACGTCACCCAGATCATCACCTTCGGCACCATGGGGGCCAAGGGCGTGGTGCGCGACGTGGGGCGGGCGCTCGGCATGGCGTTCGCCGAGGTGGACCGCATCGCCAAGCTGGTGCCCGACGGGCTCGGGATGACGCTCGAGCGGGCGCTCGAGCTGTCGCCCGACCTGCGCAACCTGCCGCAGCGCGGGGCCCCGCAGGCGCGGCTGCTCAAGACCGCGCGCACCCTCGAGGGGCTGGCGCGCCATGCCTCGACCCATGCCGCAGGCGTGCTCATCACGCCCGGGCCGCTGGTGGACTTCGTCCCGCTCTACCGGCAGAAGGACGAGTCGGTCACCACCCAGTGGGACATGAAGTCGGTCGAGAAGGCGGGACTGCTCAAGATGGACTTCCTCGGGTTGCGCACCCTGTCGGTGCTCGAGGAGGCGGTCCAGCTCATCGCGACGCGCGAGGGCCGGCGCCTCGAGCTCTCGACGCTGCCGCTCAACGACCCGGCCGCCTACCAGGTGTTCCAGAGCGCCGACACGGTCGCCATCTTCCAGTTCGAATCCACCGGGATGCGCGACTACCTGCGCCGGCTCAAGCCCACGGTGTTCCAGGACCTGGTGGCGATGAACGCGCTCTACCGCCCCGGTCCGATGGAGAACATCCCGTACTTCATCGACTGCAAG
>JBGQIE010000146.1:0-7445 GCA_041498315.1 Candidatus Eiseniibacteriota bacterium | reverse complement strand
CGTCAAGGACCGCATCGGGCTGGCGATGGTCGAGGCCGCCGAGCGCTCGGGCCAGCTCAAGCCGGGCGGGACCATCGTCGAGTGCACCTCGGGCAACACCGGGGTGGGGCTCGCGATGGTCGCCGCGATCCGCGGCTACCACGCGGTATTCTGCATGCCCGACAAGGTCTCGAGCGAGAAGGTCAGCCTGCTGAAGGCCTTCGGCGCCGAGGTCCAGCTCTCGCCGACCGCGGTGCCGCCCGACTCGCCCGAGTCCTACTACTCGGTCGCCAAGCGCATCGCGCGCGAGCGCAAGGGCGCGTTCCTCACCGACCAGTACAACAACCCGGCCAACCCCGAGGCCCACTACCGCACCACCGGGCCCGAGCTATGGACGCAGACCGGCGGCCAGATCACCCATTTCGTCGCCGGCATGGGCACCGGGGGCACGATCTCGGGGACGGCGCGCTTCCTCAAGGAGAAGAAGCCCGCGGTCCAGGTCATCGGCGCCGACCCGGTGGGCTCGATCCTCAAGGCCTACCACGAGACCGGCAAGCTCACCGAGGCCCATCCCTACAAGATCGAGGGCGTGGGCGAGGACTTCATCCCCACCGCGACCGACTTCAAGCTCATCGATCGCGTCGTCGCGTGCGGCGACCGCGACGGGCTCAACATGGCGCGGCGCATGGCGCGCGAGGAGGCGGTGTTCGTGGGCGGCTCCTCGGGCATGGCGACCTGGGTCGCGATCGAGGTCGCCAAGAGCCTCACGCCCGACGACCTGGTCGTCGTGCTCATCCCCGACACCGGCGAGCGCTACCTGAGCAAGGTGCACAACGACGCCTGGATGCGCGACAACCACCTGCTCGACCCCAGCGCCACGCGGGTCGCGGACGTGGTCGGGGCCAAGGCGAGCCGCCTGCCCGCCCTGCTGCGGCTCCAGGTCGGCGAGCCGGTGCGCCGCGCGCTCACCCTGGTCGAGCAGCACGAGGTCACGCAGCTCCCGGTGTTCCGCGGCGAGGAGGTCGTGGGCACGGTCTACGACAGCGAGATCCTCAAGAGCGTGCTCGGCGACGCCGCCTCGCTCGACCGCCCGGTCGAGTCGCTCATGGGCGAGCCGCTCCCGATCGTGCGCAGCGACCAGTCCTTGAGCGACGTCACCCGCCTGCTCGCGGCCCGCAATCCGGCGGTGCTGATCCGCGACGACGGCGCGATCACCGGCATTCTGACGCGCTTCGACATGCTCCAGTTCATCGCCGGGAGCGAGTGATGGCCCAGGCCCGCGCGCCGGGATTCAGCACGCTGGCCATCCACGCCGGCCAGGAGCCCGACCCCACGACCGGCGCCGTCATGACCCCGATCTACCAGACCTCGACGTACGCGCAGGAGGCGCTGGGCCGGAACAAGGGCTACGAATACGCCCGCACCCACAACCGCACCCGGGCCGCGCTCGAGGGCAACCTGGCCGCACTCGAAGGCGGACGCCACGGGCTGTGCTTCGCCTCGGGCCTCGCCGCGACGACCACGCTGCTCATGACGCTGTCGGCCGGCGACCACGTCGTCGCGGGCAACAACCTCTACGGCGGCACCTACCGGCTCATGGAGAAGGTCATGCGCCGGCTGGGGCTGCTCTTCACCTTCGTCGGCGCCTCCGATCCCGAGGCGGTCGAGCGCGCGTTTCAGCCCGCGACCCGCATGCTGTTCGTCGAGACGCCCACGAACCCCATGATGCAGCTCACCGACATCGCCGCGGTGAGCGAGCGCGCGCGCCGGCGCGACATCACGCTGGTCGTGGACAACACGTTCATGACGCCCTACTTCCAGCGCCCGCTCGCGCTCGGGGCCGGGGTCGTCATGCACTCGGTGACCAAGTACCTGAACGGGCACAGCGACATGGTGGGCGGGGCGCTGGTGACGAGCGACGACGGGCTTGCCGAGCGGCTGCGCTTCCTCCAGAACGCGGCCGGGGCGGTGCCGGGGCCCATGGACTGCTGGCTCGCGCTGCGCGGCACCAAGACGCTCGCGCTCCGCATGGAGCGCCACGAGCAGAACGCCCGGGTGCTCGCCGAGCACCTCTCGAAGCACTCCCGCGTGACCCGCGTGCTCTATCCCGGGCTCGCCGCGCATCCCCAGCACGAGCTGGCGCGGCGGCAGGCGTCGGGCTTCGGCGGCATGATCTCGTTCATCCCCGGCGACGGCTCGCTCGAGGCGGGCCGGAAGGTCTTCGACCGCTTCAAGCTCTTCACCCGCGCCGAGAGCCTGGGCGGGGTCGAGAGCCTGGTTTGCCATCCCGCCTCGATGACGCACGCATCGGTGCCGCGTGAAGACCGGCTCGCGATCGGGTTCGCGGATGGCCTGCTGCGCTTATCGGTCGGGGTCGAGGACCTCGAAGACCTGCGGGACGACCTGGAGCAGGCGCTTCAAAGTGTTTGACCACAGCAGGTTGGCCGCATCGGTCTGCGATTTTCCAGTGAAATTCGAGGTTGACAGCCGGAGGGTCAGCCCCTAGGTTTTGCCCGCTTCCCACGCTGAGCTACGGGCCCGTTCCAATCTGCGTCGGGCCGTCAGCCCCGGGCCTACTCACGCTCGACAGACATCATGGCTGCCCCGAGGCCGGCCGAGGGGCCCATTCTCGGATTTTGGAGACAAGGTGCCGTCGTCGGACCTGGACCCGCGCTCGCGGGCGGGCACCCGCGCGACGGACTCGAGAGGAGGTGAGGAGGATAAGCATGCGGAAGAACTTTGCGATTGGGATGGTCGCGCTTCTGGTCCTGGTGGTTGCTTTCGCCGCGATGGGTTGCGGCAAGAAGACCGAAACGACGACGACCACGACCACGACCACGGAAACGTCCGGGACTCCTATGGATACCACGATGCACATGGACTCGACGTCGACCACGACCACGAAATAAGCGATCGGTGGCTGGCGCGCCGGTTGCCGCAGGACAGGCAGGAGGGGAGGATCGCTCGCGATGCTCTCCTCCTGAGTATTTTGAGCCCCCTGCCTCGGGGAATTCCCTGATGGCGCAGCCGCTTGGCGCAACCCCGGGGAGGCCGGGACCGTAATGGAGGGCATGAAGCGCACCCGGCTTAGCGTGTTCGCCGTCCTGGCGCCCCTGGTGCCGCTGGCGCTCGTCGTGGCGTGGTCCAGCCCGGCGGCCGCCGCCGACACCCTGCGCGAGCAGAGCGACCTGGTGCTCGACCCCGCCGGCTGGAAGGGGCTCGAGATCGAGAATCCGCGCGGTCCCGTCGAGGTCAGGCGCAGCACGGACGGACGCGTCCATCTGGTCGCGGTCAAGACCGTGCACGGGCAGGACCGGCGCCACTCGACCCAGACCGCCGCCGGGGTCGAGGTGACGACCGAGCAGCTCGAAGGCCGCTACGTCGTTTCGGTGCGCTACCCGCAGCGGACCGACGTTCGGATCGGCTTCTGGGATCTGCTCTCCGGCGTCGAGTTCCCGCGCGTCCAGGTGCGCATCGAGGTCGAGGCGCCCGAGGGCCTGCCCCTGCGGCTGCGCTCTTCGAGCGGCGATCTGTCGACCGAGGACCGCACCGGTCCCCAGACCCTCGAGGCCCGCAGCGGCGACATCTCGATTCGCGGGGCGCGTGGTCCCCTCGAGGCCACGACGACCAGCGGTGATCTGAGCGCGACCGATGTCGGCGCCGGCCGGCTGCGCACCTCGAGCGGCGGCGTCACCATCGACGGGGCGCGGGGGCCGCTGGCCGTGCGCACGTCGAGCGGTGACATCGAGATCAAGGGCGCCACGGACTCGCTGAGCCTCGAAGCCTCGAGCGGCGACATCAAGGTGGACGCAGCCCCGCGCGGACTTCGGGCCGAGACCACGAGCGGCGGGATCGACGCTCCCGCGATCGGCGGCTGGGCGATGCTGCGCAGCTCGAGCGGCGACATCGATTGCGGCCTGCACCCGCCGCTGCGGCGCGCCGAGGTCTCGAGCGTCAACGGCAGCCTCACCGTCCGGCTCGCGGGCGGAGCCGGCTACACCCTGGACGCGCGTACCACTAACGGCACCATCGACGTGGGCGTGCCCCTGACCCTGAGCTCGGTGGACCGCCACGTCGTCACCGGCAAGGTGGCCGGCGGCGGCGCCATGGTGGCGCTACGCACCAGCTCGGGCGACATCACCGTCGCGAGCGGAGGAAAATGACCATGCGGCGACTCACCGCGGTACTTCTCGCCCTGGCGCTGTGCGGCGCGGGCGCATCGCTCGTGGTCGTCGGCGCGCCCACCGTCCGCCACGCGCTCCGGCACACGCGGATCGAGCCGGTCGCGGCCCGCATCGCCTCGCTGCGCTGGCTCGCCGGGCTGCGTGCGCTCGCGCCCGATGCGGTCTCGGCGGCCGAGACCCTGCGCTTCCGGCCGGTCCCGGCCGAGAGTGTCGCGCGCGTGACCCGGCGCCGCGTGCATGCCGTCACGCCCGCCGCGCCCCCGGCGGCCGAGCCGCCCGAGACGCCGGCCGCGCCCGAGCCGTCGCCCGCGCCCGAGCCGCCCACGGTCGTCAAGTCGGGCGACGTCATGCGCGTGGGATCGGACATCCACATCGCCCGCGACGAGGTCGTGCGCGGCAGCGTGAGCGCGATCGGCGGCGACGTCACGGTGGACGGCCACGTCGAGGGCGACGTGAGCGCGATTCGCGGCGACGTCTACCTGAGCCCGAGCGCGCGCGTGGACGGCGACGTGGTCTCGGCCGGCGGCCAGATCCACGAGGAGCCCGGCGCCTTCGTGGGCGGGCAGCGGGTCACGGCCATGCCCGGCAGCCGGATCCGGCACCTGCGTCGCGCCGTGGCCGGCGAGGCGCGCAACGGCGCGGGTTGTATCGCCGGAATGATGGTGTGGCTCATCATCCTGCTCGGCGTGGGCTGGGCGATCGCCCAGCTCGCCCCGACCAGGACCCGGGCCGCGATCGATACCCTGCAGGGAGCGCCGCTGCTTTCCTTCGGCATCGGCGCGCTCATCCTGGCGCTCATCATCCCCTCGATCATCGCGCTGGCGCTGGTCGTGGCCTTCCTGTGCATCACGATCATCGGCATTCCGCTCGCGCTCGCAGCACTCCTGGGCTACGGCCTGTTCTTCGTCGTGTTCGGGGTGTGGGGCTATATCGTGGGGGTGGGGGCGATCGGCAGCGTGATCCTCCAGCGCCGCGCCGCGGCCGCCCCCATACCGGGCGCGGTCGCCGTGGCCCCGGTCCCCGACGGGATCGCGCGCGCCGTCCTCACCGGCGTGCTCGTCCTGACCGGCGCCCAGTTCGTGGGCTGCGTGTTTGGCGCCCCGGTGATGCTGGCGCCGCTGCGCTTCCTGGGCGGCTTCATCTTCGTGATCGCGACCATCGTGGTCTCCATGACGACCGTGGCCGGCGGCGGCGCCTGGGTGCGCTCGGAGTTCAAGACCGGCACGCTGGGTCGCTGGTGGCATCGCCGTCGGGCGCCGTCGGTGCCGCCCCCGCCCGCGCGGCCCGCCGCGCCGCCTCCACCGCCGCCGCCGCCTCCGCCGTCGCCGCCCTCGGCGTTCGCGCCGCCCCCGGCGGATCCTCAGCCCCCGCCCACCGGCGGGTAGCGCCGAGGCACCGGCCGGGCGCCTTCGCCCCGGTCCCCCTGCCCTGCTAGTGTGCGCGGCGCCCGGCTCCCATCGAGCCGGGCGCCGTCGTTCGCTTCCGGACCGGAGAGCCCGCGTGTCGCTCGAGTCGCTGTGGGTGCTGTGCCTGCTCCTGTTTCTGGACGGCGCCACCCTGGCGGTGTTCACGACCCCGCTGCTCCTCGCGTACGGCAAGTTCCATCCGCCCTGGATCGTCGCGCTCGCCGCGGCCGGTGCGAGCGCCGCCGGAGGGGCGGTCCAGATCGTGCTCCTGCGCTGGCTGCTGAGCAGCCGCCATCCCTGGACCGCGCGCTTCGCGCCCATGCGCGAGAAGATCCAGAGCGCGGTCGGGCATCACCCGTCGGCCTCGTTCCTGGCGCTGGTCGTGGCGCGGGCGACGCCGCTGCCCGACGCCCCGCTCAAGCTGGCGGCGGCGGCCGCGAACTACCCGGTGAGCCGGTACTGCGCCGCCATCCTGCTCGGTTCGATTCCCTACTATTTCGCGCTCGCGCTCCTGGGTCACAGCTTGAAGCTGCCGACCTGGCTCCTGATCGCCGCCGCCGCGCTGATCGTGTTCGGGGTGCTCATCGATCGCATCCGGCGCAACGCGAGCTCC
Organism: Candidatus Eiseniibacteriota bacterium; assembly: GCA_041498315.1. GTDB lineage: Bacteria > Eisenbacteria > RBG-16-71-46 > RBG-16-71-46 > RBG-16-71-46 > JBGQIE01. The sequence goes on along the minus strand of JBGQIE010000146.1, from coordinate 1,263 downwards.
GGGCCGTGAAGCGGCGCCGCGCGCGCAGCGCCCCCGGCTCGCCCGCCGTGCCCGCCGCGCGCTCGGCCGGCGTGGATACCGGCGGCACCTTCACCGATTTCGCGGCCCTCGCGGGCTCGAGGCTCGTGACGCTCAAGCTGCCCTCGACGGTCCCCGCCCCCGAGCACGCGGTGCTCGAGGGCCTGCGCGTCCTGGGCGCCGGGGCCGGCAGCCGTGTCCGCCACGGCTCGACCGTCGCCACGAACACCCTGCTCGAGCGCACCGGGGCCCGCGTCGTGTTCGTGACCAACGCCGGGTTCGAGGACCTGATCGAGATCGGCCGCCAGGATCGGCCCGATCTCTACGCCCTCGCTCCGCGCAGGCCCGATCCGCTCGTGCCCGCCGACCGCCGCGTCGGCATCCCCCAGCGCACCGGGCCGCGCGGCGAGCGCTGGCGTCCGCACACCCACGCCGAGGCGCGCCGCCTCGTCCGGCGCGTGCGCGCGCTCGGCCCCGAGGCGATCGCCGTCGGCCTGCTCCATTCCTACGCCTACGAGCTGCCCGAGGTGGCCCTGGGGGTGGGGTTGAGGCTCGGCTGCCGCGGGGTGCCGCTCACGCTCTCCTCGCAGCTCTGCCCCGAGGTGCGCGAATACGAGCGCTTCGCCACGACGGTCGCGAACGCCTACCTCATGCCGCGCGTCTCGGGCTACCTGCGCTCACTCGCGGCCGGCACCGAAGCCCGGCTCGAGATCGTGCTCTCGCACGGCGGAGCCGCGCCGCCCGGGCTCGCGGCGCGGGAGCCGGTGCGCCAGCTGCTCTCGGGGCCGGCGGCCGGGCTCGAGGCCGCCGCGCGCATCGCGCGGATCTGTGGTATGCGCCCCACGCTCACGCTCGACGTGGGCGGAACCTCCGCCGATTGCGCCTTCGTCATGGACGAACTGCCGCGCCGCCGGGCGCGCGAGGTCACAGGGATGCCGCTGCAGCTCCCGGTGCTGGACGTCCACACCGTGGGGGCGGGCGGCGGCTCGATCGCGCGCGTGGATGAGGGCGGGCTGCTCGCGGTCGGGCCCGAGAGCGCGGGCGCCCGGCCCGGGCCCGCCTGCTACGGGCACGGGGGTCCGGCCACGGTGACCGACGCGCTGGTCGTGCTCGGGCGCATTCCGGGCGACCGCCTCGCGGGCGGCTCGTTCGCCCTCGATCGCGGCGCGGCGCTCGAGGCGGTGCGCCGCCTCGGGGTGGGGCTCGGGGGCCGCGACGCGCTCGCCGCCGCCGAAGCCGTGCTCG
>JBGQIE010000145.1:0-7491 GCA_041498315.1 Candidatus Eiseniibacteriota bacterium | reverse complement strand
CTTGGCGGTGGTGCGAATGCTCTCGGGCGTCAGGTTCGCCTTGCCCAGCTCGCCCGAGAGCGCCATCGAGAAGCAGCCCGCATGGGCCGCGGCGATCAGCTCCTCGGGATTCGTGCCGGTGCCCGATTCGAACCGGTCCGTGAACGAGTAGCGCGTCTCCGAAAGCACCCGGCTCGGCGTCGAGACCGTGCCCTGACCGTCCTTGAGGCCGCCCTTCCAGACGGCCGTTGCGATGCGTTCCATGTGGACCTCCGGTTGTGGATGCGTGGATCTCGCGGCGCTCGCGACCACCCTCGGATGCCGCGAGCGCCCCGGCGTGGCACGAAATCTCTCACCCCCGGCGGTGGAGTTCAACGGGGGACCCATCCGCGCGGCGATGCCGCTTCCACCGAGGTCGCGGCGGCTGCTAGAATGACGGGGCTCGAACCCGCTTTTCGACCCCCCGTTGCCTTCGTCCCGGGGCCTCCCGGCCGGTCCCAATCGGTCGTTCTCCGGCCCCTTTCGAGGAGACTCCATGCGCATCTTGCGAAGCTGGCTCACCACCGCTCTGCTGGCGGTCTGCGCGTCCAGTGCCCAGGCCGCCGTCATTCCGATCTCGGAGCTCCACAAGACGACCTCGACCGGCATTCCGCTGCTCGCCTCGCCTCCGCAACTCGTCACGGTTCAGGGCACCGTCACCTCGCCCGACGGGATCTACAGCATCGGCAGCTCCGATTTCTACATCCAGGATGCCACCGGCGGCGTGGACGTGTTCGCGAGCGGCCTGGTCTTCGGGGCCGCCCTGGGCGACAGCGTCCAGGTCACCGGCTACGTCAAGAACTTCAGCGGCCTGTGCGAGATCGACTCCACGGCCGCCCTCATCGGCTTCGTCAACCTGGGCCCGGCCACGTTCGTTCCGGATCCGCTGGTCCTCACCTGCGCCCAGGCCGCCGCGTCGTTCGTGCCCGGATCCCCCGCGACCGAGCCCAACGAGGGCAAGCTCATCCGCATCAACGGGGTCCACCTGTCCGCGGGCTCCTGGCCGACCACCGCGGGAACGGTCAACGTGACGCTGAGCGTGACCGACGGCACGGGGACCGTGACGCTCTTCATCGACAAGGACACCTCGGTGAACGGGTCGCCCGACCCGGGGGCCAAGTTCGACCTCATCGGGATCATGAAGCAGTTCAAGAGCGCGAGTCCCTGGACCACCGGCTACGAGATCGTGCCGCGCTGGGCGCCCGACGTGATCCCCGATTGCGGCGGCCCCGGCTTCGCCACCAATCCGAGCGCCGACGTCGTGACCGATCAGGGCGCGACGGTCGACTGGACCACCTCGAGCAACTCGAACGCCGTGCTCCTGTACGGGACCTCGACGACCTACAGCGACAGCCTGACCGACGGCGTGTTCGGGATCTCCCACGCGGTGTCGATCGCGGGACTCCAGCCGCGCACGCTCTATCACATGCAGTCCCGGGTCACGGATTCCAACGGCAGTTGCTTCTCGCCCGACAAGGTGTTCATCACCTACCCCTCGGCGGGAACACCGGGCGCCATCTCGGTGACCTTCAACCAGACCGTCTACGCGGGCGCGCAGCGGCCGGGCATGCCGGCGGCGCAGGGCCTCGCGGACCAGCAGACCCAGCTCGTCAACCTCATCAACTCGGCGACCACCTCGATCGATTGCGCGCTCTACAGCTTCAGCCTGCAGAACGTCACCAACGCCCTCATCAACGCCCACAACAACCGCGGCATCCCGGTGCGGCTGATCCAGGACGCCGGCAACTCGACCGCCCAGGCGAATCAGCTCCAGGGCAACGGCATTCCCTACATCACGAGCACGTACGGCGGCAGCAATCACAGCGTGGCCGCGGGCGGCGGCATCATGCACAGCAAGTACGTCATCATCGACGCGCAGGCCGCCGACAAGAACCTGGCCCGGGTCTGGACCGGCTCGTGGAACTGCTCCGTCTCGGGCATTTCGGACGCCCAGAACGTGATCGTGCTTCAGGATTGGGGCCTGGCCCAGGCCTACTCGATGGACTTCAACCAGATGTGGGGCAGCTCGACGCTGACGCCCAACGCCACCAGCTCGCGCATGGGATCGCGCAAGTCCGAGGTCGCCCCGCACCAGTTCCTGGTGGGCGGGATCCCGATCCAGGCCTACATGAGCCCCTCGGACCAGACCGAGAGCCACCTGATCCAGAACCTCCAGCAGTCCCAGCACGCGGCCCTGTTCTGCATCCTCGATTTCACGTCCGATCCGCTGAGCCACGCGATGAAGGTGCACCGCGACTCGATCCCCGGGTACGTGGTGCGCGGCCTGTTCGAGCCCAGCCAGGTCTCGGCTCCCTCGGAGTGGTGCAAGCTCGACGGGCAGGTGAGCTGCACCGACTACTGGAACCCGCGCGCCGACGTGTTCCAGGACGGCTCGACCGCGTTCAGCCTGCTCCACCACAAGTACATGCTCCTCGACGAGGGTTATTCGAACGCCACGGTCATGACCGGCTCGCACAACTACAGCAACGCCGCCAACACGACCAACGACGAGAACACGCTCATCGTCCATGACCCGGTCATCGCCAACCTCTACGCCCAGGAGTTCTGGGCGCGCTACCTCGAGTCCGGCGGACAGGCCCTGGGGGTCGTCGCGGGCGGCGGCCCGGGCGGCGGCATCCAGCTGGCCCAGAGCCGGCCGAATCCCGGCGTGGGGGCCACGCTCATCCGCTACGCCCTGCCCGCGGATGCCGCGCGCGCCACGCTCGCCGTGTACGACCTCTCGGGGCGGCGCGTGCGGACGCTGGTGGACGGGCCGGTCCCGGCCGGCGCCCACGAGGCGCTCTGGAACGGTCTGAGCGACTCCGGCCACCCCGCGAACACCGGCATCTATTTCTACCGGCTCACGGTCGGGCGCGAGACGGCGGTCCGCAAGCTGGCCTTCATGCGCTGATCCGCGCGCACGATTGTCATTCGGACATCGGGCCCCGTAGGATGGGGCCCGATGTCTTCTGCCACGCGACGCGACGTCGCCCTGCTCCTGCTGGTGTGCGCGCTGGCCTTCGGCTGGCGGCTGGGTCGCCTCGGCCTCATCGACCCCGACGAGCCCTTCTACGCCCAGACCGCGGCCGAGATGCTCGACCGTCACGACTGGCTCACGCCCCACATCTTCGGCCGGCCCCAGTTCGAGAAGCCCCCCCTGTTTTACTGGCTCGGGGCCGTGGCCTTCTCGGCGCTGGGCCGTAACGAGACGGCGGCGCGCCTGCCGGGGGCGCTCGCCGCGACCCTGCTCGTGCTGCTGACCTGGGCCTTCGGGCGCCGGGCGTTCGGCGGGCGCGCCGGGCTGCTCGGGGGGATCGTGCTCGCGACCGGGGTCGCCTTCGCGATCACCGCGCGCATGATGCTGACCGACGTCGTGTTCGCGCTGTTCGTGTGCGGCGCATGCTTCGCCTTCTGGCGCGCCGCCGAGCCGGGCGATGACGCGGAGCCGCCGCCGCGTCGCGACGGCTGGGTGGTCGCGGCGCTGGCGCTCAGCGCGCTGGCCGTGCTCACCAAGGGTCCGCTCGGCCTGCTCATCCCGGGGCTCGCCGCCTGGGCCTGGCTCGGGATCACGCGGCGCCCCTTCCCGGCCCGCGGGGCCGGACTCGCGGCGGCGCTGAGCCTTCATCTCCTTCTTGCCGGGCCGTGGTACGCGGCGATGCTCGCCGAATACCGTTGGGCCTACGTGCGCGCCTTCTTCATCCACGAGAACTTCGAGCGCCTGATCCGGGCCGAGCATCCGGCCAACAACCGGCTCGACTACTACCCCGCCGTGCTCGTCCTGGGCTCGTTCCCGTGGATGCCGCTCCTGGGCGTCACGCTCCTGAGAGTGCGCCGCCTGCTCGCGGGCGGCGGGGCGGCGCTCTACCTGGCGGGTTGGTTCGCGACCAGCTTCGTCTTCTTCACGCTCGCTCAGTCCAAGCTGCCGACCTACGTCCTGTTCCTGTTCGTGCCGCTCGCGCTGTTCAGCGGGGTGACGCTCGACGGCCTGTTGCGCGAGGGGTTCCGGGGCCCCGGCGAGCGCGCACTGGCCCTGGGGCTGGCGGCCTTCCAGGCGCTGGGCGTGTGCGCGGTGTTCGCCTTCCCCGCCTTCCGGCCGATGTTCGCGCCGGTCGCGGCCACGGTGGCGTGCCTGGTGCTCTCGGGTCTCCTGCTCGCCCGGCGCCCATCGGCCGGCTGGGTCGCGGCCAGCGCGGCAGCCACCCTGGCGCTCGTCGTCGGGGCCACGACCTGGTCGGCGGGCGCGCTCGAAGCCGAGACCTCCGTGCGCCCGGTCGCGGTGGCCCTCGCGCGCCATGGAGATCGCACCACCCCGGTGCTGACCTCGGCGTTCCTCGCGCGCGGAGTGTGGTACTACACCGGGCGCGGGGGTCGCGTGCTCTCGAACCGCGGGCAGCCGTTCTTCACCCCCCACCCGCTGCCGCTCGTGCGCGGCGCGCCGGGCTTGAGGGAGTTCGTGCGCGAGCACGGCACGACCTACTGCGTCATGCGCGCCAAGGAATGGCGGGAGATCGTACAGCTCGACCCGGCCGGAATCCGCGCCCCGTGCGACACGGTCGGGGACAAGCTCATCGTCCGCGTGGATGCCGCGGCGACGCGCTGAGCGCGCCCGCGGGGCAGGCCCGGGCGCTGCCTAGATCGAGTCGAGGGAAGCCACCTGCTCCCCGGTGGGCTCCGCTCAGCAGTACCAGGGCTCGGTGAGATAGGGCACCGGCGCGCGGGGCTCGCCCACGCCCTCCGCCACCAGCTCGCGCGGGGCCTCCGACTCCGGCAGCCCCGCCAGGCTCCAGGCGCGCGCGAAGATCTCCTCCCAGCTCTCGCCGCGCGCGCTCGCCTCGGCGACCATGCGCCCGAGTGCTCCCTGAAGCTCGTCCACGCGCGGATCGGGATGGCGCCACGGGTAGACGAGCGCCTCCTCGTCGAAGGGCGCCACCAGGGTGCGGACCTCGTCGAGATCGAGCAGCAGCGAGCCGCCGGGGATGAGCAGCCGGATCGCGAGCTGAACCGGGCTCACCTGCCCGACCAGGTCGAGCGCCGCGATCTCGCGCAGCAGCTCGCGATAGCCCGCGAGCGAGGTCCAGGGCGTGAAGGCGACGAAGGTCGGCTGGAGCGTGAGCCCGATCGCGCGCATGTGGGCGGCGACCGCGTGGAAGTCCGCGCGCGTGTGGCCCTTGGCGAGCCGCTCGAGCACGGCGTCGTCCACCGATTCGACCGCGCTGGTCACGAACGCGCAGCCGGTGTCGCGCAGGGTCGTGAGGCGGTCGCGCTGGGCGAGCAGGTGCTCGATCTTGATCGTGACGTCGTACGAGAGGCGTGGGTGCTCGCGATGGAGGGCCTCGACGATCGGGAGCGCATGCCCGATCCCGTTGAAGAAATCCGGATCGCCGAAGGTGATGTGGCGCGCCCCGGCCTGCACCTGGCGGCGGATGTCCTCGAGCACCACCGCGCGCGGCACGATGCGGAACCGGCCGCCGTAGACGGGCGGGATCGGGCAGTGCCGGCACAGGTGGCGGCAGCCGCGGCTCGCCTCGGTGGAGCCCGTGACCCGGGTCTCGTCCCCGATCCGCAGCTGCGCGTAGCGATGCAGCTCCGGCAGCCCCTGGCGGCTCGGCGTCTGGAAGTCGAGCCGCTCGAAGGAGACCTGGGTGGCGGCCCCGAGCGCGCAGGCGCGGGACCCCTTGTCCGGCGTGCCGGGCGCGCGCTCCGACGCGAGCGCGCGGGCCAGCGACACCAGCGCTCCCTCGAACTCACCGCCCAGGATGGTGCGAACTCCGAGACGCCGCAGCCACGCCTCGTTCATCGGGGCGTAGAGCCCGTAGGCGCACAGGTGCGCGTCCCGCCGGAGGGCACGTACGCGCGGGATGATGTGCCGCGCGAGGCGGGTCGCGGTATGCATCGGCAGGTAGAACGCGATCAGATCGGCCGCGAGCACCGCCGCCGGGTCGAGCGGCTCGCGGGCGAGGTCGAGGCAGCGCACGGCGACCCCTTCGCGCTCGAGCCAGGCCGCCGGCGAGGCGAGGCCAAAGGGCTGGCGGCCGAGATCGTAGGTCGAGATGAGGAGCGTGTTCATCGGGAGGCGCGCGCGCCGCCCCGGACGCGCGGCCCGGGGCCAGGCCGGATCAGAACGGGGATCGTCCGCCCTTGGCGGGCTGGAAGTAGGGGTTCTTGCCGCCGGCGTGATCGGTGCTGTCGATGATCTCGCGGATCGTGGGCACCGCTTCGCGGATGCGCACCTCGATTCCCTGCTTGAGCGTCACGTCGACCATGCCGCAGCCCTGGCAGCCGCCGCCGAGCTGGATGTAGGCCACGTCGTCCTTCACGTCGAGCAGCGTCACCCAGCCGCCGTGTCCGGCGACCGCCGGGTTGATGTCCTGGTCGAGCACCTGCTGGACCGCGAGCGCGGTCGCGTCGCGCCACAGCGGGTTGGGGTTGTCGACCTTGAACCCGCTCCCCTGCGGGCCGTCCACGAAATCGATGGTCGCGCCCTCGAGGTTCGGGGCGCTCTCGGCATCCACGAGCACACTGAAGCCGCCGGTCTCGATCGCCTGATCGTCGGCGCGGCGCTCCTCGTCGCCCACGAAGCCGAGCCGGTACTGGAAGCCACCCGGACCGCGGCCGGCGATCGCCGCGCGCAGGTGGAGGCCTTCGCGCCCCTGCGCCTTGAGGAGCTCGAGGATCTTGGACTTGGCCGATTCCGTGACGATGAGCATGTGGGCTCCCGATGGACCCGCTGACGCCGCCGGTTCAGTCACCGGACGGTTGGATGTCGAACGACAGCTTCCGATGCGCCTCGCGCAGTGCCACCTCGGCGTCCGAGGCGCCCGCCCCGCGCGCGAAGATGAACCCCAGGAAGCGCGCGCCCTCGGGCAGGGGCTCGACCCACTGCCCGGGCGGGATGCCGATCCGCACCTCGGCGACGCCCGGGACCTCCCGCGCCTCCTCCACCCCCCGCACGCCCTCGAGCCGGCCGCGCGCCGTGATCGGGATCATCATGACCCCGGAGGCCTGGCGCTCGCGCTCGAGCGTGTCGGTCGCGCGCCCGAGCGCGTGTCGCAGGACCAGCTCCTCGAGCGAAACGCCGTCCTCGAAGCGCACCGCCCGCGAGCATAGACCGCCGATCGTGCGCGGGGCAATCTCGAGCGCCCACGCCCCGTGCTGGTTGAGGCGCAGCTCCGCGTGGACCGGACCGTGAACCAGGCCGAGGGCGCGGATCGCGGCCTGGGCGCATTCGACCACCGCGCGCCGCTCCTCGAGGCCAAGCCGTGTGGGGGTCACGTAGATCGTCTCCTCGAAGAACGGGCCCTCGAGCGGATCGGGCTTGTCGAAGATCGCGAGCACGCGCAAGCGGCCGCGCGTCAGCAGGCCCTCGATCGCCACCTCGCGCCCGGGAATGTAGCCCTCGGCGAGCACCGCCTTGGCGGCCGCTCCGTCGGCCCGGCGCGCGTCGGAGCGCCCGAGCAGGACCGCGAGCCGCCG
>JBGQIE010000144.1:0-7504 GCA_041498315.1 Candidatus Eiseniibacteriota bacterium | reverse complement strand
GCGGGGGCCGCGCGCTTCATCGCCCGCACCGGCCAGTATCGGGTGTCGCGCTTCCCCGGCTTCCCGGTCCACGAGTATGCCGCCGCCTTGCTGTGGCCCGGCGGCCCATGGCTGCTCGACGCGGCGAGCGCGCTGATGTGCGCGATCGCGGCGGCACTGCTCGCGATCGTGCTGCGCCGGGCCGGGAGCCGCGACGCCGCCCTCGGCGCGATCGCGTTCGCCTTCGTGCCCACGGTGTTCATCAGCAGCACCAGCGGCATGGACTACCTGTGGGCGTGCGCCTTCCTGTTGAGCGCCCTGGCCCTCACGCTGGCGCGGCGCGGGGTGCTCGCGGGAGTGGCCCTCGGGCTTGCCACCGGCTGCCGTATCACCTCGATCGCGTTCCTGCTGCCGCTCGCGCTGATGCGCGCGGCACCCGAGCCGCGCGGCCGCGTCCGTGCCGTGCTGGCGCTCGCGGTGCCGGCGTTCCTCGTGGGTGCGGCGGCGTTCCTGCCCGTGGCGCTGCGCTACGGCGGCGACTTCCTCTCCTACTACGAGCCGGCGGGCGGTCACCTGCGGTCGGGGGCCTACTTCCTGGCCGGACTGCTCACGCTGTTCCGGCTGCCCTTCTCCCCGCTGTTCGTGGCCGGGCTCGCGAGCGTCGGCGTGTGGGGCCTGGTGGGCTTCGCGGCGCTGTGCGTCACCGTCGTCGCGGCACTCGTGCAGCGCGCGCGGGAGGAAGCGCCCCCAATGCCGCGTGGGTTCTATGCCGCCTGCGCGATCGCCGTGGCGGTGACGGTCGTCCTGTTCCTCCGGTTGCCGGACGACGAGGGCTATCTCATCCCGGCACTGCCTTTCGCGTTCATCCTGCTCGCGCGCTTCTCGGCGCGCCGCGTGTTCCAGGGATTCTGCGTCGCCGTCCTGCTGTCACCTTTCGTGCTCGGCGTGGACGTCACGCCGCCCAAGAAGGGCGTGTCGCCGCAGACGCGCTCGGCGCTCGCGCGCAGCTTCGTGCTCGGCGGCGGGGAGCGTTTCGTGCTCGACCCGCTGCGCGGCCCGCTGCTCATGGACCGGGACAAGCGCCACGCCCAGATGGACATCCTCGCCCGGGCGCGTGCCCAGTGGCCTTCGCTTCCGCCCCGCTCGCTCGTGATCGCGGGACTCCTTGACCTGCCGCTCCACGTCGAGATCCAGGCGGGCTCGGACTCGACCTGCGACATCATCGGGCGCGAGGACCTGCGCGCGGCGCTCAACGCCGGGCGCCCGGTGTTCTACTTTCCCGACGCCCCCGAGCGCACCCAGCGCTTCTTTCGCTATTCGCTCGACGCTGAGGGCGCGCGGCCGTTTTTCACGCCCGCGCCGGCGCCCTACCCCCCCGCGCGCAGCGACTCGAGCGTCGGGACGCGCCCCGCGGCGACGCGCGCGCGCGCCTCGGCGTAAAGCCGGTCGTAGCCGTCGGCGCTCGCCCGCCACGAGAAGTCGCGGCTCATGCCGTTCATCTGGATCACCTTCCACAGCTCGGGCTGGCGGTGGATCGCGAGCGCCCGTTGGAGCGCGCTCAGCATCTCTGCGGGCGCGTAGCCCAGGAAGGTGAAGCCAGTGCCGCGGCGCGACAGCACGTCGAACTCCTCGACCGTGTCGGCCAGGCCGCCGACCGCGTGCACGATCGGCACGGTGCCGTAGCGCATGCTGTACATCTGGTTGAGCCCGCAGGGCTCGTAACGCGAGGGCATCAGGAACATGTCGCTCCCGGCTTCGATCAGGTGCGCGAACGCCTCGTCGCGCTGCGGGCGAAAGTGGAGCCGCCCCGGACGGCCCGCCGCGAGCCGGCGCAGCAGGTCCTCGTAGTTCGGCTGCCCGACCCCGAGCACGACGTAGCGCGCCTCGAGGCTCAACAGCTCGTCCGCCGCCTGCTCGATCAAGTCGAAGCCCTTCTGCTCGGCGAGCCGCGACACCATGCCGACGATGGGCGCGTCCCCGGGGCCAAACCCGCACGCCTCGGCGAGCACCTGCCGGCTCGCGGCCTTGCCCCCGAGGTGGGCGGCGTCGAAGGGCGCGGGCAGGTGCGGATCGGCGGCCGGGTCCCACTCCCGGTCGTCGATGCCGTTGAGGATGCCGCGCAGATCGGCGCGGCGCCGGGCGAGCACGCCCTCGAGACCGACTCCGAACTCGCCGCTGGTCTGGATCTCGCGCGCGTAGCGCGGACTGACGGTCGAGAGCAGATCGCAGAACACGATGCCGACCTTCATGTAGTTCACGCGACCCCAGTACTCGAACGGCCCGCGGGGCGTGAAGTGCTCGAGCGGGATGCCCGCGAGCCCGAGCACGTACGCGTCGTGAAGGCCCTGGTAGCCGAGATTGTGGATGGTGAAGACCGTGGCGAGATCGCGGAAGGCGGCGTGCTCGGCCAGGTGGGTGCGCGCGAAGCACGGCGCCCAGGCCGCCTGGTGGTCGTGGGCGTGGAGCACGTCGAAGCGCTCGCCCAGGAGCTGGAGCCCCTCGAGCGCGGCGCGGCAGAAGAACAGCCAGCGCTCGGCGTTGTCGGGGTAGGCCTCGCCGGTCGCGGGATCGTCGTACACGCCGGGCCGGTCGAAGAAACGCCGCTCCCCGGCATGGTGGACGACCAGCACCTCGAGCCGCCCGGAAGGGTCGGTCGCGCGCTCGAAGCGCGCCGGCTCGCGGCCCATCCCCCACGGCACCTCGGCGCTGCCCCACGGCTGGCGCCGCCAGCCGGCCGGCCAGACCAGCGGGCGGTAGCCGGGCACGGCGACCAGCACCCGGTGGCCGCGGCGCGCCTGCTCGGCCGCAAGTGCCCCCACCACGTCGGCCAGGCCGCCGACCTTCACGAGCGGCGCGCACTCGCTCGCGAGATGGATGATCGAGAGGTTGGACAAGGGGGGGACGGGCTTAGGCTTCGACCGTGATTTCCCGCAGGTACTGCGCGGCGTCCTCGGGCGGGGTCGGGTTGATGTAGAAGCCCGAGCCGATCTCGAATCCGGCGACGCGCGTCAGGGTGGGCGTGATCTCGAGATGCCAGTGGAAGTACTCGAGGTCGCCCTCGGCGACCGGCGAGGTGTGGATGACGAAGTTGAACGGCGGCCGGTCGAGCGCCAGGTTGAGGCGCTGGAGCGTGTCCTTGAGGATCGCGGCCAGCTCCGTGAACTCCTCCTCGTCGGCCACGGTCTGGAACGACGCGTCGTGCTGGCGCGGCAGGATCCAGGTTTCGAACGGCACCCGCGGGGCAAACGGCTCGATCGCGAGGAATCGCTCGTTGGTCGAAACCACGCGCCGGCCGTTCAGGTCGGTGGTCTCCTGCTGGATGATGTCGCAGAACACGCAGCGCTCCTTGAGCTCGAAGTAGCGGCGCGAGCCCTCGATCTCCTCCATCAGGGTCTTGGGGATGATGGGCGTGGCGATGAGCTGGGTGTGGGTGTGCTCGAGCGTGGCGCCGGCGCCGGCGCCATGGTTCTTGAAGATGAGCACGTAGCGGAAGCGGCGATCGCGGTGCAGGTCGACGATGCGCTCGCGATAGGCCTTGAGCACCTGGACGATGTGCTCGACCGGCAGATCGCTGAGATCGACATCGTGCTGGGGCGTCTCGATGACGACTTCGTGGGCCCCGACGCCGTTCATCTTGTCGTAGAGGCCCTCGCCGCGCCGGTCGAGCGCGCCCTCGATCTGGAGCGCGGGGAACTTGTTGGGCACCACCCGCACCAGCCATCCGGGCCCGTTGGGCTCGCCGCCCCCGGGGCGGTAGGCGTACACCTCGGGCGGGGTCTTGTCCTCGTTGCCGGGACAGAACGGGCAGTAGCCCGTGGAGCGCTCGTGCTTGACGGGGGCGAAGTTGGTGGGCCGGCGGCTGCGCTCGGTGGAGATGATCACCCAGCGCCCGACCACCGGATCCTTGCGAAGCTCGGGCATGAATCTCCCTGGACGAGCAGGTGGGTCCGGGGCGGCGCGCTCCGGTCGAACCGGGCCTTGGGGGAGCGTGCAGGCCCCCCGCAAACCGGACAGTTTATGCGGCGCGCGCGGTCACGGTCAAGGCGCGGCGGGCGCCCGGCGCGCTCGCTTCGGGGCAGGCCCGGGGCCGGGCTCCGAGGCGCCGCGCTCGGCGGCGCTGCGCTCGAACAACGCGGTGAGCGCCTGCTCGTCGGCGGGGCCGAGCGGCCGCTCGCGCCGCGCCATGGCGAGGCGCGCGGTGGCGAGAAACGCGTCGAGACGATGCTCGCCCGGCCGCTCGCCGTCCCACCACGTGAACGGCGGCACGGACTTGGGCGCGAAGCGCCCGCCTCCGAACAGGTTCGATCCGGTGCCGATCACGGCGCCGGTCGGCAGCAGCGAGCCGATGCCGGTCTTGGTATGCGCGCCGATGAACGCCCCCACCTTCGCGAGGCCGCTGTCGATCTCGCGGCCCTCGACCCAGACGCGCACCGGGCCGTAGTTGTTCTTGAGGTTGCTGGTGGTCGTGAGCGCGCCCAGGTTCACCCATTCGCCGAGGACGCTGTTGCCCACGAACCCGTGGTGGCGCTTGTTCCCGAATCCCTGCCAGATCGAGGCCTCGACCTCGCCGGCGATGAAGCAGCGCGGCCCGATCGTCGAGCGCGCCACGGCCCCGCCGAGCAGCTCGCTGCCGGCCCCGATCAGGCACGGTCCGCTCACCAGCGTGTGCGCGCCCACCCGCGCGCCGCGCCTGACGACGATCGGGCCGCCGCGGGCATCGAGCACGGCGTGGGCCTCGATGCGCGCACCCTCCTCGATGGCGATCGCCTCGGGCGCCTCGAGGGCCGCGAGGCGGTGGATCTCGCCGTGCTTCTCGAACGGCCCGGCGGCGAGGTCGCGCTCGAGCGCGGCGCCGTTCTCCTCGACCAAGTGCCAGGGATAGGCGAGAAAGCTCGCCCCCAGATCGACGCGCGGCGCATCGAGACGCTCGAGCAGGTCCTCGAAGCGCTCGCCCTGGCCGAGGCCGGGCTCGAGGAGCCCGATCGGGAGCCGCGCCGCCGCGATCCGCCCGCAGCAGGTGTAGAGCGCGGGCGAGCCCGGCTCGCGCACCGCATCGAGCCACGCGCCGGGGAGTGCCGCGGCGTTGACGACGAGCACCTCCGCCGCACCCGGCCCGCCCCGCAGGCTCGCCGGCGCGGTCTCGGGTGCGGGGCGTTCGCGCCAGGTCGCCAGCGCCCCGGCGCGCGCCTCGATCGACAGCAGCGGCAGCGCGAGCGCCTGACGCCAGCGCGCCGCGAGATGCGAGCCGCCGAAGGCGAGCGCCGGCACGGGCAGCAGATCGGTGAGCGGCCGGAGCGACGCCCAGTGGCGATCCTCGAACAGCACCAGGGCGCGCATCACGGTTGCCGGCCCTTGGCCAGGGCCTTGATCACGAACGCGCCCTGGAATCCGGTGCGCTTCGCGCGCTCGCCCAGCGCGTAGGCCGCGGTCTTCCCCATGCAGTCGTGGCTGCGCACCTTGTAACGCTTCTTCTCGAACTCGATGACGAACGGCGTGAGCAGCTGCGAGGAGGCCAGATCCATGAGCGCCTGGGCCTTCTCCTGCTCGGGCGGCGCCCCGATCTGGAGCCGCCAGCAGGTGTCGGGCCGCGCGGCGTGCGCGCCACCTGCCGGTTTCATCGCCTTGGGGACCAGCGTGCTCTCGGCCAGCGCCGGGCCCCCGCTCCCGGGGCGATCGCCGAGTGGCTGCGTGCGCTCGGGGACGGGTACTCCCGCCTCCGCGCTGTCGACCGGGCCACCCGCGCCGGTCGCGCTGGTGTCAGGGCGCAGCGCGGTGGCGGAGTCCGCGGGCGCCAGGGTGGCTGTGTCGGCGGCCGCCCCGGCCGCCCCGGCTGCGGCGGCCGCGGTGTCCGCCCGAGCCTCGCGCATGGCCGGCGGCGTGGGCACGGCCGGTCCGGGCCGCGCCACGCGCTCGCCGGGCGGGAGCGGCTCGGGAATCGTGGCGAGCACCGCGAGCGCCTCCGCGGAGGGCGCGCTGTCGCCCGCCGCGGGCGCAAGGCGCGCCGTCGCGGGCCCGGCAGCCTTTGGAGGTGCCGCCGTGACCGGCGCCGCGGGCCGGAGCGGCGCGAGCCCGGCGCAGCCGGCGAGCGCCGATAGCGCGAGCATGACCAGGACTACTCTCACCGGCCCTCCCGCGCGCGCACCGCTTCGCTCACCTTGCGCACCCGGTCGCTGTCCTCGAGCGGGCACACCAGGGTCCCGCCCGCGGCCTGCACCACGATCATGCGCTTGAGCCCCAGGGCCGCGGTGGCCACCGGACCGTCCCCCACCAGCACGCAGTCGTCGCACTCGACCGGCACCACGTTGCCGACCACGACGTTGCCGCGCGCGTCCCGGGGCTGGCGGCGCGCCCAGGCGCTCCACGATCCGATGTCGTCCCAGTCGAAGCGGGCGTCGATCATGACCACGTTGGGCGCGGGCTCGAGCACCGCGTAATCCACCGAGATCGATTCGAGCGCCGGGAAGAGCGGCTCGAGCGCGCGCTCGAAGGCGGCGGCACCGATGCCGCGCAGCGGCTCGAGCCCGCGCGCGAGCGCCGGGCGCCCGGCCTCGAGTGCGGCCAGGAACACGCCCGCGCGCCACACGAAGATGCCGCTGTTGACGGCGTGGACGCCGTCCTGGAAAAACTGCTCGGCGCGCGCGCGGTCGGGCTTCTCGCAGAACTCGGCGACGCGGTAGAGGCGCTCGCCCAGCCCGGCCCCGCGCTTCAGGTAGCCGAAGTTGGTCTCCGGGCCCGCGGGCTTGATCCCGAAGGTGACGAGCACCGCCTCGCGCTCGGCGAACGCGAAGGCCCGCTCGAGGTCGGCAGCGAAGGCCGCGGTGTCCTCGATCAGGTGGTCGGCGGGCATCACCGCGAAGGCATGATCGTCGCCGATGAGCTGGGCGATCGCGCCGATCGCGGCGGCGGTGTTGCGGGCGACCGGCTCGCCCAGCACGCGGACGCCGGCGGGGGTCTCGCGCCGCACCGCGGCGACCAGATCGCGCGCGGTCAGCACGACGACGCGCTCGGGGGCGGCGAGCGCCAGCGCGCGCTCGAGCGTGGCGGCGAGGAGGGTGCGGCCGCCGCTCGCGAGCGGCAGGAGCTGCTTGGGCCGGTCGCCGCGGCTCCAGGGCCAGAACCGCTCACCGCGGCCGCCGGCGAGGACCAGCACGTAACGCTCGGCGGATTTCGTCATGAGACTCGAAGCACTAGCACAGGGCCACAGGGGTCACAAGCGCGCTCAAGGCGCCGACCGCCGGGCCGAGGCGGAATCCGCGGGCGGGGCGACCAGGCTCTCGATCCGCTCCGCCGCCTGCTCGAGCTCGGGGCTCAGCGTGGCTCCCGCGCGCGCCCGCGCGATCGCCGCGCGCGCGGCGGCGGTATCGCCCGCCGCGGCCCACGCCTCGGCCGCGAGCAGCAGCCGGCGGCGGTTGCCGCCGATCTCGAAGGCGCGCTCGTAGTAGGCGCCGGCCGCCCGCGTCTGCCCCAGGTTCATCGCGCGCTGGCCCAGGAACTCGTGGAGGGTGCCGCGCTGCGGCTCGGCGAG
>JBGQIE010000143.1:0-7506 GCA_041498315.1 Candidatus Eiseniibacteriota bacterium | reverse complement strand
GTGGGCACCGCGACCGAGACCGCCTCGCAGGCCTCGAGCAGGGCCTCGGCGCTCGGGAAGGCGCGGCAGCCGTGGGCGGACGCCACCGTGCGGGCACGCCCCGGGTCGGCGTCGAACACGCCCACGAGCTCGGCTTCGGGCAGCGCCTGGTAGACGCGGGCGTGCTTCTCGCCCCACACTCCGACGCCCAGCACCCCCACCGCGACCGGACGCATGGCGTCAGCGCGAGATGCCGCGCACCGAGGTTTCGGCGAAGCGCGCGAAGTGCTCGACCTCGGGCAGGCCGGGGAGCGTGGCGCGAATGCGCCCGACCGCGGCGGCCACGGTGAGTCCGTCGCGCAGCAGGGTGCGGTAGGCCTGCTCGAGTCCGGCGCGCGCCTCCGCCGAGAATCCGCGGCGCTCGAGCCCGACCCGGTTGATGCCGGCGTTGCGCGGCGGACTCCCCGCGATCACGACGTAGGGCAGGACGTCCTGGGGGATGCGCGACCCGCCGCCGATGATGGCGTGCCGCCCGATGCGGACGAACTGATGGACCACGGTGCCGCCGCCCACGATCGCCCACTCCTCGACGGTCACGAACCCCGCGAACTGGACCGCGTTCGCGACGATGACGTGGTCCTGGAGCTGGCAGTCGTGCGCGACGTGGGAGTAGGCCATCAGCAGGCAGTGGTTGCCCACCCGGGTCGCGTCCCCGGGCTGGGTGGCGAGATTCGCGGTCACGTACTCGCGGATCTCGGTGTCCGCGCCGATGAGGAGCTGGGTGCGCTCGCCCTTGAACTTGAGGTCCTGGGGCGGGCTGCCGAGCACGGCGCCGTGGTGGATCCGGCAGCCGCTTCCGATCCGGGTCCAGCCGGTGAGCAGCGCGTGGGCGCCGACGCGCGTGTGGTCGCCGATCTCGACCTCGGGTCCCACGATGGTCCCCGGGCCGACCTCGACGTCCACGCCCAGCCGTGCCGCCGGATCGACGAACGAGGCGGGATGGATCCGGGTGCCCACGCTCGTGCTCACGACGGCCGCCGGTCCACGATGGTCGCGAGCAGTTCGGCCTCCGCGACGAGCTGGTCGTCCACGAACGCCTCGCCGCGCATCTTCGAGGTGCGGCCGCGAAGCTTGAGCAGCGTGAGCTTGAGGCGGAGCTGGTCGCCCGGCGTCACCGGACGGCGGAACTTGGCGCCGTCGATGCCGATGAAGTACATGAGCTTGTCGTTGGGATCCTCGACCGAGTTGAGCAGCAGGAGCCCGCCCACCTGGGCCATGGCCTCGAGGATGAGAACCGCCGGCATGACCGGGTGGCCCGGAAAGTGGCCCTGGAAGAACGGCTCGTTGATGGTGACGTTCTTGATGCCCTCGACGCTGTGCCCCTCCTCGAGGCTCGTGATCCGGTCGACGAGCAGGAAGGGATAGCGGTGGGGCATGATGTCCATGATCGCGGTGATGTCCCATTCGCCCGGGGGTCCCCCGGCGCGCCGGCCCGGCAGCGGCAGCGTCTCCTTGAGCCGCTTGATGAAGGCGACGTGGCTCTGGTGGCCCGAGCGCGCTGCGCTCACGTGGCCGAGGAGCGGGCCGCCGAGCAGAAACAGGTCCCCGAGCAGATCGAGGATCTTGTGGCGCACGAACTCGTCGGGGAAGCGCAGCGGCTCCTTGTTGATCAGGCCCTTCTCGCCCACCACCACCGCGCTCTCGATGCGCCCGCCCTTGATCCAGCCCGCGCGCCGCAGCGCCTCGAGATCGCGCTCGAGCACGAAGGTGCGCGCCGGAGCGATCTCCGCGAGGAAGGTCTCGTCGTCGATCTCGAGCGAGCGGGTCTGGCGGCCGATGAGCGGATGGTCGTAGTTGATCGTGAAGGTGATGCGGAGGCCGTTGTAGGGCACCGCCGAGAGCTCGATCGAGCCGTCCTGCCAGGTCACCGGCTTGGTCACCTTGATGTGACGCCGCGGCCGGTCCTGTTCCTCGAACCCGGCCTCGAGCAGGGCGCGCGCGATCGGGGCCGCGCTCCCGTCCGCGGGCTCCGGCACCTCGAGGGTCGAGGTCTCGATGATCAGGTTGTCGATCCCCAGGCCGGCGACGGCGGCGAGCACGTGCTCCATGGTGTGGATCTGCACGCCGTTCTGCTGGAGGATCGTGCGGCGCCCGGCGGCGGGATCGAAGTGGGCGTTCTCGGGCCGAACCTCGACCGACGGGGCGCCCGGCAGGTCGGTGCGCACGAAGCGCACCCCGGCATTCGCGGGCGCGGGCAGGAAGCGCAACTTGCCCTTCTCGCCGGTATGGAGCCCGACGCCGCTCAGGATGGCCGGGCGCGCCAGCGTGCGCTGCATCCGGCGTCTCATGCCTCGCGGCGCTCCGCCACCCTCCGCCCCGGCCTCAACGCACCTCCTGCTTCGAGTTCTGGCGTTCGAGCTGGCCGACGCGCTGCTCGAGATCCTTGGTGCGCTGGAACAGCTGCGGCAGGCGCTGGATGAAGGCCTGGATCCGCTTGAACATGGGGTGGGGCATGGCGGGGTAACCGGTCCAGACGGCGTGTCCGGGGACCGACTTCGTGACGCCGCTCTGGCCGCCCACGGTGGCGTGCTCCCCGATCCGGATGTGGCCCCCGACGCCCACCTGCCCGCCCAGGGTCACGAAGTCCTCGAGCTCGGTGCTGCCCGCGATGCCGACCTGGGCGACGATGATGCAGTGCCGGCCGATGACCACGTTGTGGCCGATCTGGACCAGGTTGTCGATCTTGGTCCCCTCACCGACGCGCGTGCTGCCGGTCGTGGCGCGGTCGATGGTGGTGTTCGCGCCGATCTCGACGTCGTCCCCGATCACGACGTTGCCGACCTGGGGCACCTTGTGATAGCGCCCGGCGTCGAACGCGTAGCCGAAGCCATCGCCGCCGATCACGACGCCGCTGTGGAGGATGCAGCCGCGCCCGATGACGCATTCCTCGCGCACCGTGACCTGGGGGTAGACGAACGTCCCGTCGCCCAGCATCGCCTTGGCGCCGATGTAGCAGCACGGCATGAGCACGACGTGGTCTCCGAGCACCGCGCCGGACTCCACGACGCACTGGGCGCCGATCGCGACCTCGCGCCCCAGCACCACCCCCGGGGCGACCACGGCGGTGGGGTGGATGCCGGGCGCGGGACGGTAGTGATCGGGCCGGAACACCCGCACCGCGCGCTGGAATGCGACGTAGGGGTTGTCCACCTGGAGCATCGGGACCGCGCACGAGGCCGTGCCGCGCGCGCAGATCACCGCGCTGGCGCGCGTCTCGGCCATGTGCGCCTCGTAGCGGGCGTTGGCGAGGAACGTGATCTCGCCGGGTTGCGCCTCGCGGATTCCGGCCACGCCCCGGATGATCTGCGAGCCGTCGCCCACCACTTCGCCGCCGATCTCGGCGGCGAGCTCCGCCAACGTGCGCGTGATCATGGGACGCCTTCCTAGCGCTTGGTTCCGGCCGTTGACCGGCTGTTGAGCTCCTGGATCACCAGGCTCGTGAGGTCCATGGAGTGATCCGCGTAGATGATGAAACCACCCGCCGAGTCCAACACCAATTCGAGCCCCCGCTCGCCCGCGATCTTCTCGACCGCCGCGCGGATCTGCGCCACGACCTCGCCGGTGGCGCGCTCGTTCTCCTGGGCCGCCCGGCCGCCCGGGCCCCAGGTGTCCTGGATGAATTTCTCGTATTCGCTCGTGGCGCGCTGCAGGGCCTCTTCCTTCTCCTGGCGCTTGAGGGCCGAGAGGATCGGGCTCTGGTCACGCACCTCGTCGCGCAACTGCTTGACCTGCTTTTCCCTCTCGGCGGCGTCGTCGCGCCAGCTCTGCACCTGGCGGTCGAAGCGCGCCTGCGACTCCTTGGCGTCGGCGTATTCCTGGAAGATGCGCGAGGAGTCAATATAGCCGATCTTCAGATCGGCTGCGCGCGCGACCGCCGGAGCGCCCAGCAGGGCGAGGGCGGCGAGCCCGGCAAGCGCCACGCGCCGCAGCGGTTGGCGCCCGCCCCCGGGCGCCGGGCGCCGCCGCGGCCGCGCCGGGATCGGGGTCAGGAGCGGAATCATGCGCCCTCGTCAGTAGTTGACATTGCCGAGCAGGAAGTGGCCCTTGAACCGCGGACCGTCATCGCGATTGAAGCCGTAGCCGAAATCGAACCCGACGTTGCCGAGCAGCGGGATCTCGAGTCGGAATCCGATCCCCGCCCCCAGCTTGAGATCGAAGGGCTGGATCTCGCGGAACAGATCCCAGGTATTTCCGGCGTCGAAGAAGAGCACAGCGTGGAGCGGGTGAACCACGGGAAACTGCTGCTCGATCGTGTAGGTCGCGAAGAAGCTGCCGCCCGGGTAGCGGAGCTTCGTGGTCGTGATGATCGTGCTGTCGGGCGCCGCGGCCGGGTCGAAGTCCTTCCGCGTCACCGAGGTGATCGTGTGGATGAACTTCTCCGGCACGATCTGATAGTCCTCGTAGCCGCGCAGCGGGTCGAGCGTCGTCCCGCCGCCGAGCCGGAAGCGCTCGTAGACCGGCGGCTCCTGCCCGTGGTTCGGGAACCGCCCCAGGACTCCGAACCGCGCGCGCGCCATCGTGGTCACGCTCTTGAGGAACGAGGGCAGGTAGATCCGGCCCTCGAGGCGCTGCTTCTGGAAGCGGATGTCGCCGCCGAAGGGGCCTCCGGCAAACTGGGAAGAGGCCAGGAGCCGCGTGCCGCGCGTGGGATAGAAGGGGTTGTTGCTCGAGTTGCGCGAGAAGTCGAGCAGCATGGCGCTGGTGCGCTCCGTACGGCCCGAAGTGATCGAGGCCAGCACCGCGGGATCCGTGATGCCGGTCGCGACGCCGGCCAGCGTGTCGACGCGCACGTCCTCGAGCCGGTAGGTGATCGCGCCCCGCGAGTAGTCCGGCCACGCCAGGGGACGGCCCAGCTTGACCGAGCCGCCGCGGCGCTGCTCGTTGTAGAAGTCACGGTCCAGCGAGCTGTTGTAGATCGAGAAGCCGAGCAGCGTGGGCGTGTCCCGGAACCAGGGCTCGGTGAAGCTCAGGTAGTAGTCGCTGCGCTTCGAGCCGCGCTCGAGATGGAGCGACAGGGACTGGGCGTTCCCGAGCACGTTGTTGTGACCGAACTCGACGAAACCGGTGAGCCCGGTTTCGCCGGTGTAGCCCGCCCCGGCCGAGGCGGTGCCGACCTGCTTCTCCTTGACCTTGAGGATGATGTCGACGTCGGTGCTGTCCGCCTGTCCCAGGTCGGGCTGGATGTCCTCGAAGATCCCGAGGCGCATGAGATCGTCACGGGTGCGCATGAGCGACGAGCGCCGGAAGCGGTCGCCTTCGTGGATCGAGAGCTCGCGCCGCAGCACCTTCTCGCGCGTGTTCTTGTTGCCGGTGATCGTGACGTAGCGGATGTTCGACGACGGCCCCTCGATGACGCTGAAGGTCACGTCGACGACCGAGTCGCGGACCACCTCCCGGGGCTCGATCGAGACCGAGAGGTAACCCTGCTCCGAGTAGGCCGCGTAGGCGAGGCCCTGGGCGCGCTCGATCTTCGAGGCGTCGTAGCGGTCGCCCGGGCGGACGCGCAGGTTGCCCGCCAGCTCGGCGGTCGGGATGATGGTGTTGCCCTTCCAGTCCACCCGCCCCATCGCGTAGCGGCGGCCCTCGTCGACGGTGAAGGCCAGGGTGACGTGGCGCGGCGAGTCCCCGGGCCGAACCGCGTGCGACACGACCCGCATGTCGCGGTAGCCCTGGGAGTGGTACCAGGCCTCGAGCTTCTGGCGATCCTCGTCGAACGACTCGTCCTTGATCTGGCCGCCGCCGAAGAAGCCGCGCGGCCGGGTCTTGAGCTGCTTGCGCAGCTTGGGCTCCAGCCCCGGCGTCGCCCCCTCGAACACGACCTTCGTGATCTGGAGCCGCTCCCCCTCCTCGATCGTGAAGCGCAGCACGACCTGGTGCGCCCCGGCCGTGCTGTCGAGCGCGGCGTGCACCTGGGCGCGCGAGAATCCCTCGTCGCGGTAGAACTTGAGCAGCGAGTCGACCTGGGTCTCCATCGCCCCGGGGGAGCAGATCTCGCCGGTGTGGAGGCTGAGCTTCTTCTCGAGCTCCGAGGTCTCCTTGCGGTGGTTGCCCGAGAACTCGATCTTCGAGATCCGCGGCCGCTCCTGGACGTGGATGACGAGATCGACGACCTCGTCGTGCTCGTGCTTCTCGACCCACACGTCGCTGAACAGCCCGAGCGCCACCAGCTTGACGATCCCCCGCCGCACCGCGTCGGTCGAGTAGCGCGCGCCGGCGAGCACGCCGAACGAGCGCACGATCCGGTCGGTCTCGGTCACCGCGTTGCCGATGACGCTGATCTGTCCGATGAGGGTCGCCGGTCCGACCGGGGTCTCGGCCGGCGCGACTGCGCCGCTGTCCGCGAACGTCGCAGCCGGGGCGTCCGGGGCGGGCGGAGACGGCGCGGCGGCTCCGGACCCGGTGGCGCCGGGCCCGGCGAGCAACAGCGGGAGCAGGAGGAGGAGCCGCAGCGCGGTGCGGACGCTAGCCTCGGGGCGCCACGGGCGCGGGAGCCTCGGCGGGACCCGGTTTCGCGGGGGCCTCACCGGTAACCGGCTTGAACTCGAGCTGCTCCCCGTCGCGCTCGACCTTGATGCGGGTGCCGCGCGGCCACTGGCCCCGCAGGATGAACTCGGCGAAGGGATCCTCAAGATACTTCTGGATCGCGCGCTTGAGCGGACGGGCCCCGAGCGAAGGGTCGAATCCGCGGTCGATGAGCAGCTCGGTGGCCTCGAGAGAGACATCGAGCTGGATCTCCTGGACCCGCAGGCGCTCCTTGACCTGGCCGAGCAGGATTCCCACGATGCTCCGCATGTCCTCGCGCGTGAGGGCGTGGAACACGATGACGTCGTCAATTCGATTGAGGAACTCCGGGTTGAAGGCGCGCTTGAGCTCGTCCTGGACCGTGCTCTTGATGGACTGGAACTGCGCCGCGCTGCCCTCCGCCTGCTTGAATCCCAGGTGCTTGCCGCCGGAGACGATCTGCCGGCCGCCCAGGTTCGAGGTCATGATGATGACCGTGTTCTTGAAGTCCACCCGGCGACGCGCGCTGTCGGTGAGCACCCCGTCGTCGAGCACCTGGAGCAGCACATTGAACACGTCCGGATGGGCTTTTTCAATCTCGTCGAGCAGCACGACCGAATAGGGCTTGCGCCGCACCTTCTCGGTGAGCTGTCCGCCTTCCTCGTACCCCACATACCCCGGCGGCGCTCCCACCAACCGGGACACGGAAAATTTCTCCATGTACTCGCTCATGTCAACCCGGATGAGCGCGTCCTCGTCGTCGAACAGGAACGCCGCCAGCGCGCGCGCCAGCTCGGTCTTGCCGACGCCGGTCGGGCCCAGGAAGATGAACGAGCCGATTGGCCGCTTGGGATCGCGCAGGCCGACCCGGTTGCGCCGCACCGCGCGGGACACCGCGGCGAGGGCCTCGTCCTGGCCGACGACGCGCTTGCGAATCTCGTCCTCCATGCGCAGCAGCTTCTGGGT
>JBGQIE010000142.1:0-7566 GCA_041498315.1 Candidatus Eiseniibacteriota bacterium | reverse complement strand
GGCGCCCGAGCTTCCACGCCTCCTCCGCCCCGCGCTTCTCGTGGTACTCGGTGAAGGTGGGAACGAACGCCGATGACATCGCGCCCTCCGCGAACAGGTCGCGCAGCAGATTGGGAATGCGGAAGGCGACGTTGAAGGCATCGGTCGCGAAGCCCGCGCCGAACAGGATCGCCATGACCTGCTCGCGCGCGAGCCCGAGCACGCGCGACAGCAGGGTCGCGGCACCCACCGTGCCGGCGTGCCGCGCGACCCGCAGTTCCTCGCCCGACCCGCCCGCCGGCGGTGACGCTGCGGCGTTTGTCACCGCCGGCCCCCCCTGCTAGCGTGCCGCGCCATGCTTCCGCTCGCCACGTTCGCGACCTCCGTTCCCGCCGAGTCGCTGCTCACCCCGGGGCGCGCCGCGGTGCTGGGCGCGGTCCAGGGCCTCACCGAGTTCCTGCCGGTCTCGAGCAGCGCCCACCTGTACGTGATCCCGGAGCTGCTGGGCTGGAAGTACGCCGGGCTCTCCTTCGACGTCGCCCTCCACGGCGGCACGCTGCTCGCGCTCCTGTTCGCATTCTGGCGCGACTGGTGGAGCCTCGCGACCGGGGCGCTGGGCTCGCGGCCGAGCGAGCGCCGCGCCGAGGCCCGGCACATGTGGCTGTGGCTCGTCGTCGCCACGGTGCCGGGGGCCATCGCCGGGAAGCTGCTCGAGCAGGCGGCCGAGGATCGACTGCGCTCGCTGCCGCTCCAGGCGATCATGCTGTTCGTGTTCGGCTTCGTGCTGTGGGCGGTCGATCGCGCCATGGCGCCGGGCCGGGACCAGGGCCGTCCGGGCTGGGGCGCCGCCCTGGGCATGGGGCTCGCCCAGGCCCTGGCGCTGGTGCCCGGGGTGTCGCGCTCGGGCGTCACGATCACCGCCGGACGCGCCGCGGGGTTCTCGCGCGTGGCGGCCGCGCGGCTCTCGTTCCTGCTCGCCACCCCCATCACCCTGGGCGCCTTGCTGCTCAAGGTTCGGCACCTGCCGCTCGACGTGCCGCCCGCCTCGCTCGCGATCGGGGTGGTCACGTCGGCGGTCGTCGGCATCCTTGCCATTCAAGGGCTCCTGCGCTGGCTCGCGCGCGCCGGGTTCGGGGTGTTCTTCGCCTACCGGGCGGCGCTGGCCTTGGTGCTGGTGGCGTTCGCCTTCCGGCGCTAGTGTCGGTCGCCGGCGCGGCTAACGCTCCCGATCCTTCTTCGTCATCTTGTCGGCGAAGTAGCGGTTGAGCCGGTCGCGCAGCAGCTTCCGCGCGCGATGCAGGCGCGACTTGACCGCCGCCACCGAAAGGTCGAGCGCCTCGGCGACATCGGCGTTGGACTCCTCGAGGACGTCGCGCCGCTGAAACACGATCCGCAGATCCTCGGGCAGCCGCTCGACGCTCTCCTCCATGACCTGGCGGGTCTCGGAGTCGAGCAGATCGTCCTCCGGCTGGGACGACCAATCCGGCACCTCGAGGGGCTCCGCATCGTCGTTGTGGCTCTGCGACTGCTCGAGCGAGACGTGGTTGTCGCGCCGCTTGCGGTACTTCATCAGGCTGGCGTTGGTCGCGATGCGGTAGAGCCAGGTCGAGAACGTCGATTCGGACTTGAAATTCCTCAAGCCCCGATAGGCCGAGAGAAACGCGTCCTGGAGCGCCTCGGAGGCGTCCTCTTCGTGGCGCAGGATCTTGAACGAGAGCCGGTAGACCTTGTCGCGATAGCGCCGCACCAGCTCGTCGAAGGCGCGGTTGTCGCCGCCCTGCGAGAGCCGCACCAGCTCGGCATCCTCGAGCCTGGTCCGGACCATGACCGGCGCCGGCACCACGGGACTGGGCACGGGGCGCGCCGCCACCGCGGGCTTCGGCACAGGGGGCCGAGCGGCCGTGGCCCGCGGCTTCGCCTGGGCGGCCGCGGGCCGCGCCCGGCCGGCCTTCGGCTTGGGGCCGGGCCGCGATCGCGCCGCGGAAACCCCGCGTGACTTGACGGCCGCGCGCGCGGGCCGGCGCTCACCCGGGCTCATCGCGCCCCCAACGCGCCGCCGGCGGTCAGGCCCAGCGCTTCGCCCGCCGGCGACGGCGCCACACCCTCGTGGACGACCTCGCCCTCGAGCAGCGTGAGGCGCGGGGCCGCCTCGCGCAGCGCTCCGGGCGGCAGGCGGTGCAGATCCTCGTTCCACACCACGAGATCCGCCGTGGCGCCCGGCGCGAGCCGGCCGAGCCGCGGCCAGCTCCCCGCGAGCCGCGCCGGCGCCGAGGTGTAGGCCGCGAGCGCCGCATCGAGCGTGATGCGCTGCCCGGGCACGAAGCCGCCGCGCGGCGTCCCGTCCGCGCGCTCGCGGGTGACCGCGGCGTGGAGTCCGCGGGCGACGCTCGGCTCCTCGACCGGGGCGTCGGAGCCGAAGGCGAGCAGCGCCCCGTGGCCCAGGAGCGTCCGCCACGGATAGCTCGAGTCCGCGCGGGCGCTCCAGAAGCGCCCGACCAGCTCGAAGTCCGAGGTGCAGTGCGTGGGCTGCATGCTGGCAGCGACACCCAGGCGCCCGAAGCGCGGCACGTCGGCCGGATCGACGAGCTGCGCGTGCTCGATGCGGGGCGGGAGCGCCGGGCCCGGCTGGGCGCCGCCGGCCCCCGCGGCCTCGAAGGCGTCGAGGGCCGAGCGGCAGGCGCGGTCGCCGATCGCGTGGACCGCCACCGAGAGCCCGCCGCCGAAGGCGCGCGCCACGATCGCCCGCAGGGCCTGGGGCGCGATCAGGTCGAGCCCGCTCAGGCGGGTCCCGTCGTAGGGATCGAGCAGGGCCGCGGTGCGCGAGCCCAGCGTGCCGTCGGCGAACAGCTTGAGCGCGCCGATGCGGAACCAGTCGTCCCCCACCCCGCTCGCGAGCCCCAGGCCGAGCGCGGCGTCGAGCCCGGCGTGGGCGAGGTGCATGAGGACGCGCACGCGCGGCCCGCCCGCGCGGGTGAGGGCGCGCAGGACGCGCTGGGCCTCGGGGCCCTCGAAGTCGTGGACGGTGGTGATGCCGAGGGCGTGGAGGCGGCGCGCCGCCCCGCGCACGCGCTCGAGGTCGAGCCCGTCCCCCGCCCCGGCCTCGAGGGCCGCGAACGGGCGCACCGCGTGCTCGCGCAGCACGCCGGTCGGCTCCCCCGCCGCGTCGCGCTCGATCCGTCCCCCCTCCGGGTCGGGGGTGGCGCGGGTCACGCCGGCGCGTGCCAGCGCCGCCGAGCTCGCCCACAGGGAGTGGAAGTCGCGGCTGTGGAGCAGGACCAGGCGATCGGCGGCGACCCGGTCGAGCGCCGCGCGATCGGGCGGCTCGGTCCAGTCGTTGGCGTCCCAGCCGCGCCACACGACCACCGGCGCCGCGGGATGGGCCGCGAGGTGGCGCGCGAGGCGCTCGAGCGCCTCGGCGCGGCTCGCAGCGCCGTGGAGCGACAGCTCGTCGAGCGCGCGTGCCCACTGGACCAGATGGAGATGGGCGTCGGTGAACCCGGGGGTCACGGTGGCGCCGGCGGCGTCCACGCGCCGCGTGCGCGGACCCGCGAGCGCCTCGAGGTCGGCGCCGCGCCCGAGCGCGACGATCGTGCCCCCCGCGACCGCCACCGCGTCGGCGCCCGCGACCGGGGCGCCGTCCGACCACGGGCGCGCGTTGAGCACCAGCACATCACAAGCCGGGGAGTTCACGAGCCCCACGCCTCCACGGGATTGCGCAGCACGCCCACGCCGTCCACCTCGACCTCGATGACGTCGCCGGTCTGGACCGGGCCCACGCCGGCCGGCGTTCCGGTCGCGATCACGTCGTCGGGCTCGAGGGTCATGATGTGCGAGATGAAGCTGATGAGGACCGGCACCGGAAACAGCAGGTCCGCGGTGTTGCCGCTCTGGCGGCGCTCGCCGTTGACCCGGCATTCGACGCGGCGCCCCTGGGTCGCGAGCCCGGTCACGACCCACGGTCCGAGTGGGGCGAACGTATCGAAGCCCTTGGCCCTTGTCCATTGACCGTCGGCGCGCTGGTAGTTGCGGGCCGACACGTCGTTGAAGCAGGTGATCCCGGCGGTGCACGCCTCCGCCTCGGCGGGGCTGACGCGGCGCGCCCTGCGCCCGATCACGATCCCCATCTCGGCCTCCGGGTCGAGGCGCGTGACCCCGGGCGGATAGCGCACCGCCTCGGCGTCCGCGATCACCGCGCTCGAGGGCTTGAGGAAGATGAGCGGCTCGCTCGGCACCTCACCGCCGCCCGCGACCACGGTCTGGCTCTCGGCGATGTGGGCGCGATAGTTGAGCCCCACGCACACGATCTTGCCGGGATAAACCGGCGGCAGCAGCCGCACGGAACCGGCCGGGTCTCGCGCGCCGGTCTCGACGCCGCCGCGCCATGGCATCGCGGTGAGACGCGCGTAGGCGTCGCCCTCGCGCCGTCCCACGCAATCCGCTCCGTCCGTGTGGTAGCGCGCGAAGGTCCGGACTCCGTCCGTCGCGGTCACGCGGCCCTCCGCGGGGAAATAAAAAGGAGGAGGTTCCCCGTCACTGTCCGTGAGTCGATCCCGGAGACACCCGAAACGATGGCACGTCCGCTTCGCTTCAATATTCGGCGCCGGAATCGCCAGAGCACGGATCGGACAGGCAACCTCGCTCCGCTGGCTTCCAGTTTCAATTTGTTTCCCTTCGAAATCAAGTCAAAATCGGCCGTGTTCAGCAGCACTAGTCGGGGCTCCGGGATTCCCCCTAGATGCGGGTTCCGTGGAGTGTGACGCTTCGCCCGCGTGGTACGCAAACCGCGGCTGCGTTGACGGCTTCCGAAAGGCTCTGTTAGCTTCCGCGCACCCATGCGACCCCGCCTCCGTGCGGCCCAGAGCCCCGCGGCCGCCGCCCTGACACGCAAGATCGAAGATCGCTCCGCCCGCCTCGCGGTCATCGGGCTGGGCTACGTCGGGCTGCCCCTGGCGGTCGAATTCGCCCAGGCGGGGTTCGAGGTCACGGGCATCGACGTCGATCCGGACCGGGTCCGGAAGCTGCAGGCCGGCGTGTCCTACATCCGCGACGTGCCGACCCGCGACGTCCGTGCCCTGGTGCGCACCGGCCGGCTGACGGCCACCTCCGATTTCAGCGTGCTCAAGCGCGTCCAGGCGGTCAACGTCTGCGTCCCGACGCCGCTGTCCAAGCAGCGTGATCCCGACATGTCCTTCATCGTCGCCGCGGCCGAGCAGGTCGCGCGCCACCTCAAGCCCGGCCTGCTCGTGATCCTCGAGAGCACGACCTACCCGGGCACGACGGACGAGCTCATCCTGCCGCTGCTCGAAAAGACCGGGCTCAAGGTCGGGCGCGACTTCTTCCTCGCCTTCTCGCCCGAGCGCGTGGATCCCGGGAACCCGCGCTACAACACGCGCAACATTCCCAAGGTCGTGGGCGGCGTCACCCCGGCCTGCACCGAGGTCGCGGTCAAGCTCTACGCCTCGCGGCTCGAAAAGGTGGTGCCGGTGTCCTCGCCGCAGGTCGCCGAGATGGTCAAGCTGCTCGAGAACACCTTCCGCAGCGTGAACATCGGCCTCGTCAACGAGATCGCGCTGCTGTGCAAGCGGCTCAAGATCGACGTCTGGGAGGTCATCGGGGCGGCGGCGACCAAGCCGTTCGGCTTCATGCCCTTCTATCCCGGTCCCGGCCTGGGCGGGCACTGCATCCCGATCGATCCCTTCTACCTGGCGTGGAAGGCGCGCGCGAGCGGGTTCGAGGCGCGCTTCATCGAGCTGGCGGGACACATCAACGCCCAGATGCCCCACTACGTCGTGGACCTGGTCGCGGAGAGCCTCAACCGGCGCGGGAAGTCGGTGCACGGCTCGCGCGTCCTGGTCCTGGGCGTGGCCTACAAGGCGGACATCGACGATATCCGCGAGAGCCCGTCGCTCGACATCATGCAGACGCTGATCGAGCGCGGCGCCAAGGTCGAATACACCGACCCCTACGTCCCCACCCTGGCGTTCGCGGGCCGCCGGCTGCGCAGCGTGCCGCTCACCGCGGCCCAGCTGCGGCGCTTCGACTGCGCCGTGATCGCGACCGCTCACCAGAACATCCCGTATACGAGCGTGCTGCGGTACTCGCGGGGCGTCGTCGACACGCGCAACGCCCTCAAGGGCCGGCGCTCGGGCAAGATCGTCCGGCTCTAGGGACCGGCGCCCGCGCACGGCGGACGCCGGCCGCGCCGTTACTTGATGACCTCGTAGTCGGCGTCCACGGCCCCGCCCGGACCGTCGCCGCCCTTCTTCTCGTCCTTCTTCTCGGCCGTCTCGCCGCCCTCCGCCCCCGGGGCCGCCTGGGCCTGGCCGCTCTTGTGGAGCGCCTCCCCGGCTTCGCGCCACGCCTGCTGGAGCGCCTCGGTGGCCGCGGTGATCGCCGCCGTGTCCTCGCCCTTGAGCGCCTCGCGCACCCGCGGGATGCTCTCCTCGAGCCGGCTGCGGAGCGCGCCGTCGAGCTTCTCGCCGTGCTCCTTGACGAACTTCTCGGCCTCGTAGGCCGTGGCGTCCGCCTGGTTGCGGGCCTCCGCCGCCTCGCGCCGCGTGCGGTCCTCGGCGGCGTGCGATTCGCCGTCCTTGACCATGCGCTGAATCTCCTGCTCGTTGAGCCCGCTCGAGACCTCGATGCGGATGCTCTGCTCCTTGCTGGTCGCCCGGTCCTTGGCCGACACGTGCAGGATCCCGTTGGCGTCGATGTCGAAGGTGACGTCGATCTGGGGCATGCCGCGCGGCGCCGGCGGGATGCCGTTGAGATGGAAGCGGCCGATGGTCTTGTTCCCCTGCGCCATCGGGCGCTCGCCCTGCAGCACGTGCACCTCGACGTCGGTCTGGCTGTCGGAGGCGGTCGAGAACACCTGGGACTTGCGGGTCGGAATGGTCGTGTTGCGCGGGATGAGGGTCGTGCTGACGCCCCCCAGCGTCTCGATGCCCAGCGACAGCGGCGTGACGTCGAGCAGCACGACGTCCTTGACGTCGCCCGCCAACACCGCGCCCTGGATCGCCGCGCCGATCGCAACCACCTCGTCGGGATTCACGCCCTTGTGCGGCTCCTTGCCGAAGATCGAGCGCACCAGCTCCTGGACCTTGGGCATGCGCGTGGCGCCACCGACCAGGATGACCTCGTCGATCTGCTGCGCGGTGACGCCCGCGTCCTTGAGCGCCTGGAGCACCGGCGGCCGGCAGCGCTCGATGAGCTCGTCCACGATCTGCTCGAGCTTGGCGCGCGTGAGCCGGATGTTCATGTGCTTGGGACCCGCCTGATCGGCGGTGATGAAGGGCAGGTTGACGTCGGTCTCGAGCGTGCTCGAGAGCTCGCACTTGGCCTTCTCCGCGCCTTCCTTCAGGCGCTGGAGCGCCATGCGATCCTTCGACAGATCGATGCCTTCAGCCTTCTTGAACTCCGCGACCAGCCACTCGATGACGCGATCGTCGAGGTCGTCGCCGCCCAGGTGGGTGTCGCCGTTGGTCGCCTTCACTTCGACGACGCCCTCGCCGACTTCGAGGATCGAGATATCAAACGTGCCGCCGCCGAGGTCGTACACGGCGATGGTCTCGTCCTTCTTCTTGTCGAGGC
>JBGQIE010000141.1:0-7574 GCA_041498315.1 Candidatus Eiseniibacteriota bacterium | reverse complement strand
CGGCGCGCCCAGCGCTCGAGCAGGTCCGCCGCCCCGCGCGCCTCGTTGGCGGCCCGGGCGACGCGCCGCGCGAGGGCGGCCCGGGCTTCGGGAGCAGGGGTGCTCACCGCCGCGGGGCCCGGCGCGAGGGCGCCGAGCAGGGCAGGGATGGCCTCATGGCGGAGCCGGTTGCGCAGGTAGGCGCGGCTCTCGTTCGAGCGGTCGTCGCGCCACGGCACGCCCTGGGCGCGCAGGTCGGCCTCGACCTCGGCCCGGGTGGCCTCGAGCAGCGGCTTGATCCACGCTCCGCGCCGCGGGCGCATGCCCGCGAGCCCGGTGAGCCCGGTGCCGCGTAGCAGCCGCATGAGCACGGTCTCGAGCTGGTCGTCCGCGGTGTGCGCGGTGGCGATCGCCACGGCACCCGCGCGGCGGGCGGCGCCGGCGAGAAACGCGCGCCGCAGTGCGCGCAGCCCCGCCTGGCCCGACCCGCCCCGGCGCTTCATGCGGGCGCGCGCGTTCCAGCGTGCCCACTCGAGCGGGACGTCGAGGCGCGCGCACAGCTCGCGCACGGACGCGAGGTCGGCGTCGGCTTCGGCTCCGCGCAGGCGGTGGTGGAGGTGGGCGGCCCGCACGTCGATCCCGAACTCGCGCGCCACGCTCCGCAGCGCGAGCAGCAGGGCGACCGAGTCGGCCCCGCCGCTCACCGCGACCAGCACGCGGCTTCCCGGGGCGAGGGCGCAGGGCCCACGGAGGGCGCGGCGAAGGACCGGCTCCAGCCGGCGCAGGCGCATGGGGTTGGGCGCGGGCCTGGGGTGATGTGGTGGCGGCGCAGGGACTCGAACCCCGGACACAGAGATTATGATTCTCCTGCTCTACCAGCTGAGCTACGCCGCCCTGATCTGGGCCTCACGGCGGAGGGCGAACGAAGGACGTTAGGGGGGACCGGGCGGAGTGTCAAGCCGTGCCCTGACCGCCGCCCCGACCGCTGCCCCAACCCTTGCGACGTCCGCCGCGCCACGTCCGCCGCGGCGCCCGACCGGTCAGCCGGCCGCCTTGCGCTCGTTCGCGGCCACGGCTTCGGAGATGCGCGCCTCGTCCTGGGGACGGATGCGGAAGATGCGCGACAGCTCGCTGCGCAGCTCGCCCTCGCTGAGCCGCTGCCGGAGCGTGCCGCGATAGGCCACCGAGATCGCCCCACTCTGCTCGCTCACCACGATGACCGCGGCGTCGCTCTCCTCGGAGAGCCCGAGCGCGGCGCGGTGACGCGTGCCGAGCGCGGTCGAGGTGCGCGGGTTCGACGAAAGCGGCAGGATGCACGAGGCCGCGACCACGTTGTCCTCGCGCAGGACGATCGCGCCGTCGTGGAGCGGTGAGCCGGGGCTGAACAGGGTGACGAGCAGCTCGGCCGAGACCTTGGCGTCCACCCGGGTGCCGGTCTCGACGAAGTTCCTCAAGCCCACGTTGCGCTCGATCACGATCAGCGCCCCGTGCCGGTGCTCGGCGAGCGTTTCGACCGCTCGCACCACTTCGCCCAGCACCGGATAGGTGTCGGCGCGCACGAACGAGCGGAAGTAGCGGGTGCGGCCGAACTGGGCCAGGGCGTGACGCAGCTCGGGCTGGAACAGGATGACGAACGCGATCAGCCAGACCGTCTTGAGGCTGTCGACGATCCACTTGACCGCGATGAGGTCGAACTCCCGTGCGACGATGCCGATCAGCACGATGACCAGCAGCCCGACGTACATCTGCGCCGAGCGCGTGCCCTTGACCAGGATGAGCAGGCGGTAGAACAACACCGCGACCAGGAGGATGTCGAGGAGGTCGAGGAACCAGAATTGATGGACGGGTGTCATCGGTAAGGGCTCGCGATCCTGGATTTTATCAGAGGCCGCGGCGCCGCACTAGGCTCGGGCGCCCGTTCGACGCTCAGCGCGCCGGCGCGCCGCGCCGGGCGGCGCGCAGCGCGTCGGCGATCCGCACCGCCCGCAGCGTCGCGGTGACATCGTGGGTGCGCACCAGGCGCGCGCCCTGGAAGACCGCAACCGCGGTGGCGGCGAGCCCGGCCTCGAGCCGCTCGTCCACGGGCAGGGGCTCGGGCTCGGCGAGGAAGCTCTTCCGCGACACCCCCACCAGCACCGGCCGGCCGAGCGTGGTGATCTCCCCGAGCCGCGCGAGCAGCTCGAAGTTGTGGCGCGCGGTCTTGCCGAAGCCGATCCCGGGGTCCAGCGCCACGCACGCCTCGTCGATCCCCGCGGCGCGCGCCCGCGCCAGGCTCGCCTTGAGGTGGGTGGAGATCTCGGCCGCGGCGTCCTCGTAGTGCGGGTCCTGCTGCATCGTGGCGGGCGTGCCGCGCATGTGCATGAGGACGACCCCGGCGCCCGATTGGGAGACCACCTTCGCCATGCCGGCATCCCCCAGCGCGCTCACGTCGTTGAGCGCGTGAGCCCCGGCGGCCAGTGCGAAGGCCGCGACCTCGGCGCTCGAGGTGTCCACCGAGATCGCGATCCCGGCCGCCTTCGCGAGCGGGGCGAGCGGCGCGAGCACCGGCTCGAGCCGGCGGATCTGCTCCGCGGCGGCGACTTGCTGGGCGCCGGGACGCGTGCTCGCGGCGCCCACGTCGAGCAGGTCGGCGCCCTCCTCGATGAGCTGCCGGGCGCGCTCGAGCGCGGCGTCCGGGTCGACGAAGCGCCCGCCGTCCGAGAACGAATCGGGCGTGAGGTTGACGATCCCGATCACCCGCGTGCGGGTCGAAAGGTCGAAGACGTGATCGCGACAATGCCAGAGCATGCGGATTCCCCCGTCGGTGGTCGAAGCGTGGCAGGCGCGGCGCTGCTACTTCGTGAGCTCCTCGTGGAGCCTGCGAATCTGCGCGGCGTGGTTGTGGGCGTGCACCGAGTAGATGTCGAGCCAGGTGTCGGCGGTGTAGAGGCCGCTCTCGGTGTGCCAGCCGGGGCGCTTCCAGTCCTCCTCGGACATCAGGTGGAGGATCTGGGTCGTGGCCGCGCGCGTCGAGCGGAACAGGTCGAGCGCGGGCTGGAGGTCGCGCAGGTTGTAGCGCAGGATGACCGCGAACACCTCCTGGTCGTAGCCCGAGATGACCGGGTACTCCTCGCACAGCAGCCGCCGCAGCCGGATCCCCGAGGTGGTCTCGCTGTCCGCGAGATGGTGGACGATCTCGCACGCGCTCCATTTTCCCGGCAGCGGATGAGCGACGAGCGCGTCGCGCGGGAAGCCCTTGAGCGCCTTCTCGACCTCGTCGTAACCGGCTGCGAACTGAGCGATCTTTTCCTGCCTCCCGTTCTTCGTCATGCCCTCGAATCCCCCTGAATTCGGCCTCAAGTCCGCGGATGCCGGCCTCGTTGACCTGATGAGCGACGGATGGTACCACTTACCGCTCCATTTGGCCGGGTCGGCTTGAACACGCTCGTTCGACGGTCGCGCGGCGGCGCCTCGCTGAGCATTCCGCTGCCGCTGGCGTCACCGGTCGCCGCGAAATCCTGGCAGTCCCAAGGAGGTTTGACCGCATGTCCCGGCTCACCGGGCTCGCCCGGCTCCAGGTCGCGCTGCTGTGCGCTGCTGCCGCCACGCTGGTCTCCACGCACGCCGACGCCCAGATCACGGGCCATCCGGTCGAGCTCTCGGCGGGGGCCGGACTCGCCCACTTCGACGTCCGCGCCTACACGCACGACGCGCCCGCCTTCGGCGGCGCGCTGGGCTGGCGCTTCGCGCCGTGGCTGAGCCTCGAGGGCGCTGGCGTCTACAGCTCCTCGAAGCGTGACTCGGGCTCCGCGAGCGAGACCAAGCGCAGCTTCTACTGGGCCGGAGCCGATCTGCGCTGGAGCCTCCGGCCCGCGGATGCGCGGGCGGTGCCCTTCGTGCTCACCGGCATCGGCTACGGGACCAGCCGGCGCGAGGGGCTGCACCCCGAGGATCTGTCGCGTGGCACCGCCCAGGTGGGCCTCGGCCTGCTGGTGAAGCTGAGCGAGCAGCGCGCCTACTTGCGTCTCCAGGCGACCGACATGATGTTCAAGGAGCGCGATCAGGACCGCTTCTTCAACTACACCGCGGTGACCGCGGGCCTCCACTACGTGCTGGGCGGCAAGGCGCGCGACGTGGATCACGACGGCGTGCGCGACTGGCTCGACGTGTGCCCCGACACCCCGATCGGCGCCAAGGTGGACGCCAAGGGCTGCCCGATCGACAGCGATCACGACGGCGTCTTCGACGGGCTCGACAAGTGCCCGAACACGCCGACGGGCTGCAAGGTGGACGCGAACGGCTGCTCGATGGACAGCGACGGCGACGGCGTGTGCGACGGCGTGGACACCTGCCCCGACACGCCCAAGGGCGCGGTCGTGGACGCGACGGGCTGCCCGATCGACAGCGACGGCGACGGCGTCTACGACGGGCTCGACCAGTGCCCGGCGACCCCCAAGGGCTGCACGATCGACGCCAAGGGCTGCCCGGCCGACGCGGATGGCGACGGCGTGTGCGACGGGCTCGACCAGTGTCCGAACACGCCCGCCGGCCTGCGGGTCACGCCGACCGGCTGCCCGATCGAAGTGAGCGAGAAGGAAACCCAGCTCCTCGACACCGGCACGATCCGGCTCGGCAACATCCAGTTCGATTCGGGCAAGGCCACGCTCAAGCCCGAGTCGTTCGCGGTGCTCGACACGGTCGGATCGATCCTGAGGCAGTACCCGATGCTCAAGATCGAGATCGGCGGCCACACCGACAGCCAGGGCACCGCGGCGAAGAACCAGGTGCTCTCGGACGCGCGGGCCAAGGCGGTGTTCGACTACCTGCGGAGCAAGGTCGCGGGCTTCGACACGCTGGGCTACACCTCGAAGGGTTACGGGCTCAGCCGGCCGGTGGCCCCCAACTCGACCGCGCTCGGCCGGAGCAAGAACCGTCGCGTCGAGTTCAAGGTGCTCAACACCGAGGCGCTGCGGATCGAGCGCGAGAAGCGCCGCTACCTGCTCAAGGGCGAGGGCGTGCCGCCGGTCCAGACGCCGGCGCCGCCGGACACGACGCAGCACTGATCCCGGGCCCGGGCCCAAGCGCCGGCTGCAGACGAACGGGGGGCATCGCACGATGCCCCCCGTCCTATTTCGAGCCGCGAGCGCGGCTCACGAATCGCGAGCCGGGCGTGCCGGGGTGCCGCGACGCAACCTTCCGTGCCTCCGTTCCGTCCTAGAGATCGATGAAGCCCAAACTACTCGCCTCGGGGCGGCTGCTGGTGTTCGCCGCCCTGGTCTTCGTCGTATTCCCGGCCAAGCGGCGATGGCTGCGTGGGGTGCTCCACGGCACCGACGAGGTGGTCGGCTACGTCGTGGATCACATGATCGAGCTCGCGGCCATCCTGGTCCTCGGCTCGATCGTGGCCGCCCTCGAACGCCGCCCGTTCGGGGCGTTCGGGCTGCCGTGGCGACGGGCGCTGCGCGCGGGATTCTGGCAGGGGGCGGGAGCGGGGCTGGCCTCCCTGGCGGTCCTGGTGTTCGTGGTCCAGGGAGCGGGGGCGATCCGGATCGGCCCGTCCTCGACGCCCGCGCTCGAGGCCGCGGGCCTCGGGATCGTCTACGCCGTCCTGTTCGCGCTGCTGGCCGTGCGCGAGGAGTTCCTGTATCGCGGCTACGGTGTGTTCACGCTCGCCCAGGTCGGCGGCTTCTGGACCTCGGCCCTCGCATCGACGGTTTGGTTCACCTGGAGCCACGCCGGCGGCCCGCACGAGAACTGGCTCGGCCTTGCGAGTGTCGCGGCGTTCGGTCTGCTCGCGTGCCTCATGCTGCGACGGACCGGAAACCTGTGGATGGCGATCGGCTTCCACACGGCATGGAACTGGGGTCAGAGCTACCTGTTCGGCGTCGGCGACAGCGGACATCCGGCCCCGCCGGGCCACCTCCTCACCTCGACCGTTTCGTCGACGGCACCGGCCTGGCTGTCGGGCGGCTCGGTCGGCCCGGAGGGCAGCGCCCTGTGCCTGGTGCTCGTGGGCGTCCTTGGCGTCTTTTACGCCCGGGTGCTGCGCGGGGTCCGCTATCCGGACACGGGGCCGGGGCCGGGGGTGGTGGACTTCTAGGTGCGCTGCTTCTTCTTCTCGGCCGCCGGGAACAGCACGTTGTTGAGGATCAGGCGGTAGCCGGGCGAGTGCTTGAAGCGCGACAGGTCAGTGGGCGGATCGCCCACCATGTGCTGGTAGTCCTCGGGGTCGTGTCCGCCCAGGAACGTGAAGGTGCCGCGCCCGAACTGCCCGTGCAGGTACTTGACCTCGTCGGTCCCCTCGACCTCGCCGAGCGCGAGGACGCCGCTGCGGATGAAGCGCTTGTGGAAGCCGGTGTTCTGCCCCAGGAACTCGGGCACCGCGGCGACGTGGTCCTGGACCAGCATGCTGGGCACCGGATCGTTCTTGGCGGAGAAGTCGAAGAGCGTGAACACCGCGTTGGGCCCGCGCAGTGAGGCTTCCTGCGTGACGTCGATGTCCGAGAACCGATAGACCAGCGGGTCGGTCTCGAGCCGGAAGTCCTTGAACGCGAGGGTGCGCGAGAAGTCGAGCTTGCGGTTCGCGAGCGGATCGGGCGGGTCGCCGTCGTAGGGCACATCGGCGATGTCGATGCCGGCCGCGGCGAGCGCGATGTCGTAGGTGTCGGTCGCGGAGCACATCCCGAACATGAAGCCGCCGCGCCCGATGAAGTCCTTGATCGCGCCGGCGACCGCGGCCTTGAGCTGCGTGACCTTCGCGAAGCCGAGCTTCTGGGCCATCGCGCGCTGGACCGTCTCCTCCTCCCGGTACCACGGGAAGTCGTGGTAGGCGCCGTAGAACTTGCCGTGCTGGCCGGTGAAATCCTCGTGGTGGAGATGAAGCCAGTCGTAGCGCTGCAGCTCGCCGCGCAGCACCTCCTCGTCCCACACCGTCGCGTACGGGATGTCCGCGTACTTGAGCGCCAGGGTCACGGCGTCGTCCCAGGGCGGCGTATTGGGAGGAATGTAGACGGCGACCCGCGGCGCCTTCTCGAGCGCGACCGACTCCATGTTGTTGTCGGCGATCTCGGCGCGCATCGCCGACTCGCCCGATCCGCTCATGGGCTCGAGGGTCACGCCGCGCAGGTTCGCCTCGCGCTCGGTCGCGGGGTCGTCGGCGAGCAGGAACGACCCGCCGCGGTAGTTGAGCAGCCAGTCCGCCTTCTGGCCGCGCGCGAGCGCCCAATAGGTGAGCCCGTAGGCCTTGAGATGGTCGGTCTGGGAGTCGTCCATGGGCACGAGCAGCTTGGCGTTCGCCGCCCGCACGCCGCTGGGGCCCCCGCTCGCGCCCAGCGCGAGCGTCAGCAGGAAAGCGATCGGCCAGGCTTGGACGATCCGGGCGCCCGAGCGATGGCGGCGCCGCTTGAGCCAGGCGCGCCAGTCGTCCCAGCGCGAGCGCACGGCCGCGGGGGCGGGGGCGGGCCGGGCCGCGCGCTCGCGCCGGGCGGGACGGCGGCGACCCGCGCCGGTCAGCGCCCGGCGCAGCACCCACAGGGCCACGGCGAGGGTGAACAGCGCGCCGATCGCGGCCAGTGCGGCACGCCACGGGCTCATCGCCCAGGGCGTGGGCCGGTGGG
>JBGQIE010000140.1:0-7575 GCA_041498315.1 Candidatus Eiseniibacteriota bacterium | reverse complement strand
GTCGCCTGGCTGAGCGCCGCGCCCGAGCAGGAGCGCGTTGGGCGGCACGACCAGATGCCCGGAAAGCTGCGACACCCAGCCGCCCTCCTCGTCGATAGCTATGAAGATGCGGCGCGGGCGCGCGAGCGCCCGCAGCCGCGCCGTGAGCCGGCGCAGGCCCTCGAGGTCGGTGAAGTCGCGGCGGAAGACGATCACGCCCGCCGGGGGGTAGGCGGCGAAGTCCTTTTCCCAGGCGGGATCGTGGCCGCCCGGCGGCAGCCCCACGACCATGCGGCGCGCGATGGCGCGCTGGGCATCCATGGTCGCGAAGGTGGGTCAGGGCCGCATGCTTGTCAATGCCCGGGGGGCGCGGGCGCACTCCGGCAGGCCGAGCAAATCGCGAGTCGCCCCCGCGCCACGGGCGCGATAGAATAGACGGCCTCATGCGTGACCCCGTGGCCCAGCGCAGCACCCTGTTCACCGAGTCCGTCATCCGCGAGATGACCCGGCTCTGCCAGAAGCACGGGGGCGTCAACCTGGCCCAGGGATTCCCCGATTTCCCGGCGCTCGCCTCACTCAAGGACGAGGCCTGCCGCGCGCTCCAGGCGGACATCAACCAGTACGCCATCACCTGGGGCGCCAAGCGGCTGCGCGACGCGCTGGTCGCCAAGACCCGGCGCTTCACCGGCCTCGAGTACGACCCCGAGACCGAGGTCACGGTGTGCTGCGGCTCGACCGAGTGCATGGCCTCGACCCTGCTCGCCCTGGTCAATCCGGGCGAGGAGGTCATCGTCTTCGAGCCGTTCTATGAGAACTACGGCCCCGACGCCATCCTGTGCGGGGCCGCACCCCGGTTCGTGCGGCTGCGCGAGCCCGGGTGGTCGTTCGATCCGGACGAGCTCGAGCAGGCTTTCAGCAACCGGACCAAGGCCATCGTCATCAATACTCCCAACAACCCCACCGGGAAGGTGTTTTCACGCGCCGAACTGGAACAGATTGCCGCGCTGTGCCGGAAGTGGGATGCGATCGCGGTGACGGACGAGATCTACGAGCACATTCTGTACGACGGGGCCGAGCACGTGACCCTGGCCGGGCTCGAGGGCATGCGGGAGCGGACGGTGACCATCAGCGGCGCGTCGAAGACCTACGGCGTCACGGGCTGGCGGATCGGCTGGTGCCTGGCGGCGCCCCGCCTGTCGGGCGCGATCCGCAAGGTTCACGACTTCTTGACCGTGGGAGCCCCGGCCCCGCTCCAGGAGGCCGCGGCCGGCGCGCTGGACTTACCGCTGGGGTACTATCAACGACTTGCCGATGGATACCGTGAACGGCGAGACTATCTGGTGCCGGCGCTCGCCGCGGCCGGCTTCAAGACCTTTGCGCCGCATGGGGCGTACTACGTGATGACCGATATCTCCGGCTTCGGATTCCCGGATGACGTGGCGTTCGCCCGCCATCTGGTCGCCGAGGTCGGGGTGGCGGCAGTGCCGGGGTCGAGCTTCTACGCCGATCCCGACGCGGGCCGCCAGCGGCTGCGCTTCCACTTCGCGCGGCGCCGCGAGACCTTGGAGGCGGCGGCCCAGCGGCTCGGCCGGCTCAAGGCTCGGGCATCGACCGTCTGAATCACATCTCGAGGGAAACCAACTTCATGCCAACGCTGCGCCGTTCCTCGCTGGGCCCGCTCGCCGTGGCCATGTCGCTCGCGCTCCTGCTGGGCTTCGGACTCGCCCGCGGACTCCAGGCCACCGACGACCTGCGCGGACAGCTCGAGCTGTTCACCCAGGTGCTCTACCTGGTCCAGAACAACTACGTCGACGTCCCCGACAACCAGAAGCTCATCAAGGGCGCGATCGACGGCATGCTCAAGACCCTCGACCCCCACACCGTCTACCTGCCCCAGCAGCGCGCCGAGCGCATGGACGAGGATTTCCACGGCGAGTACTCGGGGATCGGGATCTCGTTCGAGATCCGCGACGGCGCGATCGTCGTGATCTCGCCGCTCGAGGGCACGCCCGCCTACCGGCTCGG
The DNA here is from genome assembly GCA_041498315.1 of Candidatus Eiseniibacteriota bacterium. Taxonomy (GTDB): domain Bacteria; phylum Eisenbacteria; class RBG-16-71-46; order RBG-16-71-46; family RBG-16-71-46; genus JBGQIE01. Next base: position 5,571 of record JBGQIE010000140.1, on the reverse strand, counting down.
CATCCGCGCCGGCGACCGGATCGTCGAGATCGACGGCAAGCCGCTCGCGAAGACCATCAGCAACGACGATGTGTTCAAGCTGCTGCGCGGTCCGAGCGGCACCACGGTCGCGGTCGCGATCGCGCGCGAGGACCAGCCCGATCAGCTCCACTTCACGATCGAGCGCGCCAAGATCCCGATCGAGAGCATTCCCTACGCCTACATGATCCGCCCGGGCGTGGGCTACGTGCGCATCATCCGCTTCGCGCAGACCACCGGGCAGGAGCTCGAGACCGCCCTCAACAAGCTGCGCGACGAGGGCATGAAGTCGCTGCTCATCGACCTGCGCTCGAACTCGGGCGGGCTGCTCTCGCAGGCCGTGGACGTGCTCGACCAGGTGGTCCCGAGCGACAAGCTCCTGGTCTACACCCGCGGGCGCATCCCCTCGGCGAACGCCGACTACCGCAGCAGCGACCGACCGCGCACCATGCTGGGCCACCCCATCGTGGTGCTCATCGACCACGGCAGCGCCTCGGCGTCGGAGATCGTCTCGGGCGCGATCCAGGATCTCGACCGCGGCATCGTCGCGGGCACGAACTCGTTCGGCAAGGGACTGGTCCAGAACCAGCTCCGGCTCTCGGACGGCTCGAAGCTGCTGCTCACGATCGCCAAGTACTACACGCCCAGCGGCCGGCTCATCCAGCGCGACTACTCCAAGTTCTCGGACCGCGAGGAGTACGCCGAGGACGCGAACAAGGACGACGTTCCGAGCGACTCGGTGCTGGCGACCCGGCCCAAGTTCAAGACCCCGACCGGGCGCACGGTGTACGGCGGCGGCGGCATTTACCCGGACGTGATCCTCAAGGATCCGCCCAACCTGACGCGGCCGCAGTTCGAGATGATCGCCAAGCGCGCCTTCTTCGAGTTCGCGACCCACTACATCAACCGCCACAAGGAGATGAAGTGGACGCCCGAGACGCTGGGCAAGGGCTTCACGCTCGCCGATCCCGAGTGGACCGAGCTGCGCAAGACGATGGAACGGCAGAAGGTCGCGGTGACCGATTCGGTGTGGCAGGCCGACCGGCCGTTCATGCTGCGCCAGGTGCGGGCCGAGATCGCGAGCGCCACCCCCACGCTCGGCCAGCTCTACCGCTACCGGATCCTGGTCGAGGACGACACCCAGCTCAACGCGGCGCTCGAGCTGTTCCCGCGCGCGAGCCGGCTCATGACGCTGGCCACGACCGAGCCCCCGGCGAAGAAGGTGCTGCAGCGCTAGCGCGGGCGGCTCCGAAACACCGAGGCCCCGGCGGGCGATGCCCGCCGGGGCCTCGTGCGTTGGGGCCGGCCTACGCCGCCTCGAGGGCCACCAGCTCCGCGGTGGTCTCGCCTTCCCACAGGATGCCGGTCACGCGCATCCGTCCCTTCCGCGCCAGGGCCTCGCGGATCTGGCTCCCGAGCGCGGGGGCGCCCGGGTTCCTCGGGTCGATGCGCCAGGCGACGGGCGGGACCCCGGGGCCCTCGCTCTCGCCGCTCACGAGCCACGACCCGTTCGGGCCCTGCCCTTCGAGGTGGCCCTCGACCCGGACTTCGAGTCCCGGAACGAAGCGCCCCCAGTCGGCGCGGCAGCGATTGAGGTCACCCGATGAGGCGTTCACGACGAATCCGTTGCACAGCCAGCCTTCGGGAAGCGTGGTCAGCTTCTCGTAGTCGGTGGCGGCCCCCAGCTCGGGATGCCAGGCGTGCGCCCATTCGTACAGGTCGAGGGCCGAGTCCGTGACCGGGTCCTGCACGGTCTGGACCGCCAGCTTCGAGACGTTCGCCCCGCCGCCGGCGCGCAGTCCGATGCCGATGAGCGCGGTGCGGTAGCGCGGCCAGTCGGGTGTCGCCTCGTGGGCCGGGATGTGAAGCTCGACCGCCGAGGTCGCCTGTCCGAGGCGCTGGTCGCCGAACCCGTGCTGGTCCACGAAGCCACCCGAAAGCTCGCTCAGCTCACCGCCCAGGACGCTGAGGTAGTCGATGTTGCCGGGGCTCGCCGCGACCCCGAGCCCGGTGATGAAAGTGCGCTCGGCCGCGTAGGCGCCATTGGCGGCGGCATCCGAGGTGCGGAAGGAGCGCTCGTACTGGCGGGTGGGCCCTTGGTCGTCGGCGATCGAGCCGCTCAGGTGGTAGGTGGTCCGGGTCTCGACGACCTTGTAATGGAAGCGCATGAGTCCCTCCAGGGGTGCGTTAATTCATCGGCCACCCGGGGCGGGAGGGGCAGCGAAAATTCCCGGCCCCGGACCCCCCGCGCCTCAGCCCCGGAGGCCCGCCGCGCGCACGCGCACCGGGTCGCCTTCGCCCAGCCCCAGGCGGCTCGCCGCGTCGCCGCCGACCTGGGCGATCTCGAGGCGACCGCTCGATCCCATGATCGCGACGATGGCGCCCATGCCGGCATCGCCGTAGGAGCGGCTCAAGCCCAGGATCGTCCGCGTGCCGATCGCGACCTCGAGACGCTCCTCGGGCACGCCGGGGAAGGCGCGCGCCAGGACCTCGGCCTCGAGGTTCGTGAGCGCGTTGCCGAAGTGGTCGACGTAGGCCACCCGCCCGAGCAGCGCGCCGTCCTCGAGGCGCGGCGCGGCCCACTTGAGCCGCACCGGATCGCTCACCCGCGGCCCGAGCTTCCCGATCGGCACCCCGCACGCCAGGTGGGCGGCGACCGGGGCGAACACGTCGCGGCCGTGGAACGTGCGGCTCACGTGCTCGCGGAAATACCGGGCCTCGGTGAGGGCGTGAGCCTGGGCGTCGGGGGCGGCGAGCCCCCACTCGAGGATGCCGTTGTCGGGACCCACGAACAGCTGCCCGCGCGCGCGCACCGCGAGGGCGCGCCGGGCGGTGCCCACGCCCGGGTCCACGACCGCGAGGTGGACGGTGCCGGACGGGAAATCGGGTGCGGCGGCCTCGAGCACGAAGGCGGCGCGCGTGATGTTCCCGGGCGGGGTGTCGTGGGCGAGGTCCACGACCCGGGCCTCGGGGCAGATGCCGTGGAGCACGCCGTGCACGACGCCCACGAACCAGTCCTCGCGTCCGAAATCCGATGTGCAGGTGATGATCGGCCGCGCCATCGGGGTCACCGCGCCAGCGCCACCGGGGCGGCGAGCATCCCGGCGAGCAAACCCCAGGCGCCCTCGACCGTGAGGCGATCGAGGCAGCGCAGATCGTCGCAGGTGTCGCGATGGCAGGGGCTGCACTCGACGCGGGCGTAGTAGGCGCGGTGGCCCGCGGCCTCGGGGTAGGGAAAGAACATGGCCGGGCGCTTGTTCGACATGAGCCCCAGCGTGGGCGCCCCGGCGGCGACGGCGGTGTGGCCCGGCCCGGTGTCCCCGCACACGAAGGCCGCGCACCGCGACTGGAGCGCCACGAAGCGCGCGGTCGGCCAGCCGGTGACGGCGAACGCGCGCCGGGCAGGCAGCCGCGCGACCACCGAGCGCACGAGCTCCGCCTCGTCCGGGCCGCCGGTCACGAGCGCCACGCCGCCCTCCTCCGAGGCGAGAAAGCGCAGCGCGAGTGCCGCGAAGCGCGCGGGATCCCAGCGCCGCGTGGGCCAGCGCGCCCCGGGGTGGAAGCCCACGAGCCGCGCCTCGCGCGGGACCCCGAGCGCCGCGAGTCCCGCCTCGGCCGCGGCGTGCGCGGCGGCGCCGATGTGAAGCCGCGGCACGCCGCTGCCGGCGGGCCAGCCGAGCGCCGCGAGCGAGGCGAGGTGGAACCCCGTCGCCGAGAGCGTGCGCGGCTCCACGTGATGGGTGTAGAGGGCGGAACGCCAGCCCTTGCGCGCGTAGCCGACGCGCGCGGGCGCGCCCGAAGCGAAGGTCAGGAGCGCGGTGCGCGGATTGCAGAAGAAATCGATCGCGAGATCGGGAGCGAGGCGCCTCAGGCGGCGGCCGAGGGCCAGGGCCGCTCCGGGCCCGGCATGGCGCTCGGTGACGATGAGCTCGTCCACGCGCGGGTCGCCCTCGAGGAGCGGGGCGCTCTCGCGCTCGACCAGATAGGCGACGCGCGCCCCCGGGGCGGCGCGGCGCACCGCCTCGAGGGCGGGCAGGGTCAGGCAGATGTCGCCGAGAAAGCGCGGGCGCAAGAGCAGCACCCGCTTCACGGTCGCGGGATCCACGCGCGGGGGGGCAGGCATGCGCGGCTAGGGTATGATGAACGCGGAAGCTTGGCCAACCGGCCATCGAATCCGGGCGTGGGGAGGCATGCATGGCTCGATCCGACGCTTCGCCGCCCCGCCGCCGGGGTCCACGCACCCGCGCGGTGCATGGGGATGGCGGCCCCGCCGCCCCCGCGGGCCCGGGGAGCGGAACACCCGCCGCCGGCCGTCCGGTGAGCACGCCGATCGTGCACTCGGCCACCTTGACGTTCCCGGACCTCGACGCGATGCGCGCCGCTCAGGACGCCGGAGCCGCCGGCGCGTTCTACCAGCGCCACGGCCACCCGACGCTGCGCGCATGCGAGGAGCGCCTCGCGGCCCTCGAGGGCGCCGAGATGGGGCTCCTGTTCTCCTCGGGCATGGCCGCGATCTCGGCGGTGTTCCTCGCCGTCCTCGGGCCGGGCGATCACGTGGTGGCGCTCCAGCAGTGCTACGGGGGCACGGACGCCCTGCTCGCCTGGGGCGTGCGGCGCTTCGGATGGAGCGTCGACCGGGTGGACGCGCGCGAGCCCGACGCCTGGGAGCGCGCGTTTCAGCCGCGCACCCGCATCCTCCACGTCGAGTCGCCCACCAATCCGACGCTCGCGATCGTGGACCTCGAGCGCGTGGCCGCCCTCGCGCACGCGCACCGCGCGCTGCTCACCGTGGACAACACCTTCGCCTCGCCGGTCGGCCAGCGGCCGCTGAGCCTTGGCGCCGACATCGTCATGCACAGCGCGACCAAGTCGATCGGCGGGCACGGCGACCTGCTCGCGGGCGCGGTCCTGGGGGCGGCGGCCACACTCGCGCCGGTGTGGGAGGCGCGCAAGGTGTTCGGCCCGGTGCCCGACCCGGGCGTGGCGTGGCAGATCGAGCGCAGCCTCAAGACCCTGCCGCTCCGGGTCGCGGCCGCGAACGCCACCGCGCTCGAGCTGGCGACGCGCCTCGTGCGTCACCCCGCCGTGGCCCAGGTGTTCTACCCCGGCCTGCCCACCCACCCGGGCCACGAGATCGCGAAGCGCCAGATGACCCTGGGCTTCGGCCCGGTGCTGGCCTTCGAGGCGCGCTCCTCCGCGACCGCGGTCGTGGATCGCTTCCGGCTCATCGCCCACGCCCCCAGCCTGGGCGGCGTCGAATCCCTGGCGAGCCTGCCGGCCTGGACCTCGCACATCGGCCTGGGCGAGGAGGGTCGCCGCCGCGCCGGCATCCCCGAGGAGCTGGTGCGGCTTTCCGTCGGGGTCGAGGAGGTCGAGGACCTGTGGGCCGACCTCGAGGGCGCGCTGGCGGGGGTCGCGACTTTGCACCGTTAGAACAGCACGCTTTTGAGGGGGATTCGGCGGCGTGCTAGGATTCGCCGCCGATTGGCTGACCCACGGACTGGAGGAACGAATCCCGTGAAGCGACTTCTCCCGCTGCTCATCGCCCTGAGC
>JBGQIE010000139.1:0-7586 GCA_041498315.1 Candidatus Eiseniibacteriota bacterium | reverse complement strand
GACAGCGCGATCGAGTCGGCGGTGGGGCTCGCGAACCAGCCGGGCACGCAGGTCACGCTCAGCTACCGCGGCGAGGCGTTCGCGCGCATCAAGGACCGCAACCGCGCCAAGCTCGACGCCGAGGCGCGGCGCGGGCGCATCGAGGTGCTGCTCCAGAGCCAGGTGCGCGAGATCCGCCCCGAGTGCGTGGTGCTCGAGGTCGCGGGCCAGCCGCGCATCCAGCCGGGCTGCGATGTCATCATCCGCATCGGCGGCGATCCGCCCTACGAGTTCCTCAAGCGCATCGGCGTGCGCATCCTCCACAAGGAAGTGGCCCTGCGCGAGGCCCGGGAGGCCGCGGGTGCGCTATGAAGCAAGCCTCCCGGTGGCGCGCCTCGCGGCGCTCGTCCTGCTGGCCACGCTGGCCGCGGGCGCACCGCGTGCCCGGGCCCAGGTCTCGCCCGGGCCGCTCGCCGCGGCTCACGCCGCCTTCGACGCCCAGACCCAGTGCTTCAAGTGCCACGCGCGCGGAGGCGGCATGACTACCCGCTGCCTCGACTGCCACACCGAGATCGCGGCCCTGCGCGAGGCCAAGCGCGGCCTGCACGGGCGCGCGGCGCTGGCCCAGGAGTGCGCGAGCTGCCACCCCGATCACGCCGGGCGCGACTTCGCCCTGGTGCGCTGGGAGGAGGGCTCGGCCGAGGCGTTCGACCACACCCGCACCGGCTGGCCGCTCGACGGCAAGCATGCCGGGCTCGCCTGCCGCGAGTGCCACCAGCCCAAGTTCCAGCGCATGCCGATGGTGTCGCGCATCCGCAAGCAGGACGCCGCCAAGAGCTGGGTCGCGCTCGAGACCGCCTGCCTCGCCTGCCATTCCGATTTCCACAAGGGCGCCTTCGGCACCAACTGCGCGAGCTGCCACGAGACCCGCGACTGGCACCGCATCAACAACAAGACGTTCAACCACGACCTCACGCGCTACCCGCTGCGTGGCCGCCATGCCGGGGTGGCGTGCGAGAAGTGCCACGACCCGCTCACCGCGGGCGGCAAGCAGCCGCCCTTCGAGCGCTGCGGCTCGTGCCACCAGGACGCGCACAACGGGCTCGCGACGATTGCGGGGAAAGCCGCCGACTGCGAGGCCTGCCATGGTGTGGCGGGCTTCAAGCCCTCGACCTTCACGGTCGAGCAGCATCGCCGCACCGACTATCCGCTCGAGGGCCGGCATGCCGCCGTGGCCTGCGCGAAGTGCCACCTCCGGGGCGCTGCTGGCGCCGAGCGCACGCTCGGCCCGGCGCTGGTCGTCATGCGCCCCGCGCGCGAGCGCTGCGCGAGCTGCCACGCGGACGCGCACGGCGGCCAGCTCGCGGCGCGGCCCGACCGGGGCGCCTGCGAATCGTGCCATCGGCTCACCGGCTTCCGCCCCAGCACCATGACCGTGGCGCAGCATGCGAGCCTCAAGCTCGCGCTCGAGGGACGCCACGCCGGGATCCCATGCGCCGCCTGCCACGGCGCCGCGCGCCCGGGACTCCCGGCCCCGGCGGGTGCCGCGCGCGCCGGAAGCGCGGGATTCGTGTTCAAGCTCGCCGAGATCGAGTGCGCCCGCTGTCATCTCGACCCGCACCGCGGACGCTTCGCCGCGGGCGGGGCGCGCGCGAAATCCGGCGGCTGCCTCGGCTGCCACGACACGCGCGCCTTCGGGCCGTCGCGGGTGGACGTCGCCATGCACCGGAGCTTCGCCTACCCCCTCGAGGGCGCCCACCGCGCGGTGCCGTGCGCGCCCTGCCACGCCGATCTCGCGGCGCGCGCCGCCCGCCCGGCCGCGGCGGGGGCGAGCCTGGCGCTCGCGGCCGGCAACGCGCCCGCGCTCACCTTCGCTCGCGACCTACAGGAATGCGGCGCCTGCCACAAGAGTCCGCATGGCGATCAGTTCAAGCCCCGCCGCGACCGGGGCGCGTGCGAGGCCTGTCACGACCTCACCGCCTTCAAGCCCGCGCGGCGCTTCGACCACAACCGCGACGCCGCCTTCAAGCTCGAGGGCGTCCACGCGCGCGTGGCGTGCGCGAAGTGCCACTCCACCGCCCAGGCGGCGGACGGCCCGCGCGTGATGTACCACGGCACGCCGAGTCGCTGTGAAAGCTGCCACGTGGGTGGCGGCGATTCGCTGCGGCCGGCGCGCCCGCGGAAGGGGGCTTCATGAAGCGCTCGTTCGAATCCCAAGCCCGGCACCATCTCGCGGGAGCGTGCGCCCTGCTGGCCGCGCTCGCGCTCATCGGCGTGGCCCACGCGCGGACGCAACGCGCGGCCGCTGCGCTGACCGAGAACCCGCACGGCAGCTTCCACGGCGAGTGCGCGCTGTGCCATGGGGCCGAGGGCTGGAGCCCCGCCCGGATCAGCCCGCGCTTCAACCACGCCCGCTTCGGCTTCGCCCTCGAGGGCGCCCATGCCGCCGCCTCGTGCCGCGCCTGCCACACCTCGCTCGACTTCTCGCAGGAGAAGACGATGTGCGTCTCGTGCCACCAGGACGTGCACCAGGGCGAGCTGGGGCTGGAGTGCGCCCGCTGCCACACGCCGCGCAGCTTCATCGATCGTGCCGCCATGGTGCGCGCCCATCAGCTCACGCGCTTCCCGCTCGCCGGGCGGCACGCGAGCCTCGACTGCGAGTCGTGCCATCCGCCCGCGCCTTCGGGGCACATGCGGTTCGTGGGCACGGAGCCCAACTGCTCGGGCTGCCACCTGGCCGACTACCGCGCCGCGTCCGTGCCCAACCACGCCGCGAGCGGCTTTCCGCTCACGTGCATGGATTGCCACGGCACGGTCGCCTGGACCCCGGCGCGCTTCGACCACAACCGCACCGCCTTCCCGCTGACCGGCGCCCACCTGCGCACCCCCTGCCTGCGCTGCCATGGCGACGGCGTCTACCAGGGCAAGAACACGGCGTGCGTCTCGTGCCACCAGACCGACTATGACGGCACGAACGACCCGGCGCACGGCCCCGCCGGCTTTTCGACCGCGTGCGCGACCTGCCACACCACCACCTCGTGGGCCGGCGCCACGTTCGACCACGACGCGCGCTTCTTCCCGATCTACTCCGGCACCCACAGCGGTCGGTGGAGCTCGTGCACGACCTGCCACAACGTGCCCTCGAGCTATCTCCAGTTCACCTGCTTCTCGTGCCACCCGCACGACGATCAGGCGGGCACCACCAGTCACCACAGCGGGGTCTCGGGCTACAGCTACGACAGCCAGGCCTGCTACCGCTGCCACCCGCGGGGCAGGAATTGAGCGCGGGGCGCAAGGCGCTCGCGGCCGCCCTGCTGGCCGGCACCCTCGCCGCGGCTCCCGCGGGCTCGCTCGCCGCCCCGGCCGGCACGCGCGTGAGCTACCTCGCGGGCGGCTCGGTCTACATCGAAGCCGGCACGCTCGACGGAATCGCCGAGGGTGACACGCTCGCCGTGCTGCGCGACGGTGTGCGGCTCGGCCGGCTCATCGTGCGCTACGTCTCGAGCCACCGCGCCTCGTGCGACACGCTCGGGGTGACGGAGCTGCCGCGCGTGGGCGACGCGGTGCGATTCACCCCCCGCGCCGCCCTGCCGGACAGTCTCGCGGGTGGCGCCGCCGGCGATTCCGGGGCCGTGCGCCCCGTGCCGCCCGCAGGGGTCCCTCGTCCGCGCGCGGCGCGGCCGTTCCGCGGCCGGATCGGCGGGAGCTACCTGCGCGTGAGCCCGCAGGGAGGCGGCGGGTACGCGCAGCCCGCGCTCGACCTGAGGCTCGATGCCGCCCTGGGAGCGGGCGACCTGGCCGCCGACCTGCGCAGCCGGCAGACCTACCTGAGCGGGAGCAACACCTCCTCGGGGATCGGCCGCGTGTACCGCATGTCGTTCTCGATCCACGACGACGACGCGAGCCGGCGGCTCACCGTGGGGCGCCAGACCTCCCCGGCGCTGTCCGCGGTCAACCTGTTCGACGGCCTGCTCGCGAGCCTCGCGAGCAGGCGCTGGGGGGCCGGGGTGTTCGCCGGATCCCAGCCCGATCCGATGCGGTTCCGGCTCTCGGGCGACCAGGTGGAGGGCGGGGGCTACGTGGAGCTGCACAGCGCTCCGGCCGCGGCGCGGCGCTGGACGCTGGTGTCCGGCGGGATCGCCGCCTACGACCATGGCAACGTGGACCGGGACTACTTCTACCTGCAGGCCTCGTATGCCGCCCCCAGGCTCTGGGCCTCGCTGGCCCAGGAGCTCGACGTGTACTCGGGCTGGAAGCGCGCCCTGGGCGAGCCCCTGCTCTCGCCGAGCAGCACGTTCCTGGCGGCGCGCGCCCAGGTGAGCCGCGCCCTCACGCTCAACGGAGGCTACGACACCCGGCGCAACGTGCGGCTCTACCGCGACCGCGTGACCCCCGAGACCGAGTTCGACGATCGCTATCGCAGCGGCGCCTGGCTCGGCGCCACGATCGAGCCCGGCGCGCACCTGCGTCTGGGCGCCGATGGGCGCACCGGCGGGGGCGGGGAGGGCGGCAACTACCACGCCTGGACCGTGAACGGCGAGCTCAACCGGCTGCCCGCGCTCGAGAGCGATCTGCGGCTGCGCGCGACCCAGTTCGTGGGCGACCGGAGCACCGAGTGGCTCTACTCGGCCGGGCTCACCGTGCGTCCGCCAGGGCCCGCCCAGCTCGGGGTGAACGGCGGCGTGCGGACGTCCCAGGACGCGATCACCAAAGTCGAGACGCGGGTGACCTGGCAGGGCGCCGACTTGAGCCTGGGGCTTGCGCGCAACTGGTACGCGACCGTTTCGGGCGAGCGCAACCAGGGTGGCGGAAGCGACGATATGCAGGTGTACTCAGCACTTAGCTGGTTGTTCTAGCCGGCGTCCACTGTCGGCTTGCGCCCACGCCGCAAGCTGTGTACATTTACTCGCGTCTTCGGTCGATTGTGCGTGCACGGCAAAGGCTCAGATCCGCCAGGGACTCTCTTGGCGGTTTTTTTGTACGGCCGCTCCCCGATCGAAGCGTCGGTCATGGTGACCGGGCGCGGCCGTCGCGTCATCAGACGGCAATAGATTGGGTCGCAAGACCCTGATTCAAGGAGTGCTAAAGTGGCTCGTGGTACTGTGAAGTGGTTCAATGAGGCGAAGGGCTTTGGTTTCATCTCGCAGGAAGGCGGCGAGGACGTGTTCGTTCACTTCTCGGCGATTCAGGGCGAAGGTTTCAAGACGCTGGCCGAGGGTGAGGCGCTCGAGTTCGATGTGACCCGTGGTCCGAAGGGGCTGCAGGCCGCGAACGTCCGCAAGGCCTAAACGCCTGAGCTGAAGCACCTCACAAGAAGTCGGGGCGGTGTCCATACGGACACCGCCCCGAGCTGTTTTAGAGCGACTTGAGGAACTCCAGCAGGGCGGCGCGATCCGCGGGCGAGAGGGCCTTGAACCGCAACGTGGCGAGCGACGCCTCGCCCTGGTGGCGCGCGATGGCGTCGGGAAGGGTCACCGTCGCCCCGTCGTGCATGAGCCGGGTGCGCAGCCGCACCCCCCAGAGCGGGGCGGTCCGCACCCTGTTCCGCGTCTGCTGGAACGCGCTGGTCGAGAAGTTCTTCCAGTGAAAGGCGTACATGCGGCGGCCGTAGTGCTCGACCATCGCCATGACGATCCCGTCGCCGGTTCCGACGTCGTGGAGCAGGAAGTCGCCAAAGGGGTGGAACGACTTGCCGCCCAGCGCCGGCGGGATGATGAAGCTGCCGCCGTTGATGGGGGTGCCCGCGGGCGCGGTCGTGAGCGTGCGCACGTGGCAGCTCGCGCAGCCCACGCGGTCGAACAGCGCCGAGCCGCGCCGCGCGGCCGGGGTCGCCGCCAGCACCGTGTCCCGCCCCGGGGCCTGGGTGGCGCGGATGAAGCGCGCGAACTTGTCCACGTCGTCCAGCCCATCGGAGCCCGGCGGGCTGTTGGGCTCCTTCGCGTCGTTGCAGATGAGCGTGACCTCGTCGGGGGAGAGCCGGCTCGTGATGCCCATCTCGTTCAGGTAGGCATCGGCGCTGAACGACACCAGGCTCGCGTGCTGGTCCTTCCACCCGAAGCGTCCGATGCCGGTCTGCCCCGGCGCCTCGACGATCGGCACCACCAGGGCCTGCCCGTGGATCCTGCCCCCGGTCATGCGGCGCTGCTCGCGGGCGATATCGAGGAGCGCCTGGTCGGAGACCGCCTCGACGAACCCGTCGCCCAGGAGGCTCAGCGAGATGCGCGTCGTGCGGACGTTCTCCCGGCTCGGCACGCGCTCGTGGATCTCGGAGTCGGGTGCCGCCACACTCGGGCAGATGGCGCGATCGTTGACGAGCGAGCGGTTGGTGATGATCTCCGCCCCGCGGGCGATCGGGATCTCGGGATTGCGGAAGCCACCGTCGGGGCCGCGATGGCCCACCCGCAGCTCGGTGACCTGGCTCGCTCCGCCCGAGAGCGGATCCTGATGGCATTCTCGGCACGACTGGGCGTTGTAGAGGGGCCCGAGCCCGTCCTCGACCGTCTCGACCTCGTCGAAGATGGTCTGATCGGCGTGATGGGTCGAAGCACTCACCATGCCGTTGCCGCGCGGGTCGAATCCCGCCGGCGCCTCGTGGCGCGCTTCGAGACCCGAGGTGATGGCGAGGACCAGAAGTCCGGATGCGAAGAGCAGTTTCATGATCGGCTCCTTTCGTTCCCTGAAAGTCGCAGGCGATCGGGCGCCTGCATCCGCCGCGCGGAGCGCCCCTCGCGCGCCGGAGTCTATTCCAGCGCCGCGGTGTTCTGGAAGCTGCTACCTTGAGGCCATGAGCCGCCCGCTGCCCACGAAACCCCCGGGATTGCTGGCGATGTGGTTCGTCATGCTGTGGGGCGGATTGCTGGGCTCGATCTTCCTGCACGAGTGCGGCCACGGGCTCGGCGCGCGGCTCGAGGGCGCGCACGTGAGCACCGGCTTCAACCAGGTCGGCAACGCGCACCGCGTGCCCGGCGATCCCGACTTCCGCATCACCAGGCCCGGCGGGCCCTGGACCGGCCTCATGGGCCCGGTCACGACCTGGGTGCTCGCGATCGGCTTCACGATCGCGCTGCTGCGCATGCGCGCGGCCACGAGTGGCGCGCTCATGGCGGCGGCGCTCGCCATCGGCGGCGGGCTGGTGCGCGGCATCCCGATGACGGAGTTCCTGCTCTCCGCCCCGTTCGGCCCGATCCACGTCGAGGACGAGGTCGGCACCGGGAGCTGGTGCTTCACCCGGCTCGCCCGCCCCGATCTCGCGGGCGAGGGCATCCGCGCGCTGGTCCAGTCCCACGGGGCGGCGCTGCGCGGCAGCGTCTGGTTCTGGCTGCCGGCGCTGGCCTCGCTCGGCATCTCGCTCGCCTGCCTGATCGCGGCGTACCGGAAGGCGAACGCGCTGTTCGCCCCGCGGCTCTCGGGCGGCGCGACGCGCTGGGCGTTTCGGCTCATGCCCGTGGCCGCCTATGCGCTCGCCATGCCGGTGCTCAACGCGCTCGACCGGGTGATCCGCATCAACTGGTGAAGCCGCGCGTGGCGGCTCCGTCCTACGGGAGCACCGCCGCGCGCCGCGTCACGGACCGCACCCCCTGGGTGAGCCTCACGAGGTAGACCCCGGG
>JBGQIE010000138.1:0-7642 GCA_041498315.1 Candidatus Eiseniibacteriota bacterium | reverse complement strand
GCACTTTGACTTCGTGGGTGCGAAGCGAGCTGATCGCTGCTGGAGCCTGTGCCTGCGCGCGTTATCGCGCGCTGTGACGCGGAGACCGCGAGGTGAGGACGTTGGTCTCGCCCAAGTGTGTCAAGCGCCAAATGCTTCTGACGGACTATCGGCGTCGGGCATGTCACGGCGGCCGACGACCCAGAGTGCCAGCACGCACACCCGTCAGGATGGCCTAGAGCTCCGCGCCCACGACCGCCCGCGCCTCGAGTGACTCGAAGTCCACGAAGTGCCGCGCGTGGCGCCCGGCCGTTCGCGTTCCTAGATGCCGGCCGTCCGGCTCCAGGCCACGGTCTGCTCGAGCCCGGCGCGGAACGGGGTACGGGGCGTCCAGCCCAGCACCCGCTGCGCGCGCGCGGCATCGAGGTAGATCTTCTGCACCTCGCCGGCCCGCGGCGCCTCGTAGAGCGGCTCCCCCGCGAAGCCGAGGATGCTCTGGAGCTCGCGGAAGATCTGGTTCACCGAGGTGCCGATCCCGGTGCCGATGTTGACCATCTCGCCGCTGCCGCGCTCGAGCGCCAGCACGTTGGCCTCGACCACGTCATCGACGTAGACGTAGTCCCGCAGCGCCTCGCCGGTGCCGAAGATGCGCGGCCGCTTTCCATGGAGCATGAGGCCGATGAAGATCGCGTTGACGCCCGCCTCGCCGTGCGGGTTCTGGCGCGGCCCGAAGACGTTGGGGTAGCGCAGCACGATGTAGTCGAGGCCGTGGAGCAGCTTCCAGAGATAGAGGTAGTGCTCGAGCGCGTGCTTGCTCGCGCCGTACGGCGACTCCGGGTTGATGGGGTGGTCCTCGGTCGCCGGGAGCTGCCGGCCCTCGCCGTAGAGCGCGCCGCCGGTCGAGGCGTAAATGAACTTGCGCACCGCGTGTCGGCGGCAGGCCTGGAGCAGCTCGAGCGCCCCGATGATGTTGGTCGTGGCGTCGAACACCGGATCGTCCACCGAGTGGCGCACGTCGATCTGCGCCGCGTGGTGGTCCACGACCTCCGGCTTCCACTCCGCCACGCAGCGCTCGACCGCCTCACGGTCGGTGAGATCGGTCTCGAACAGCCGGGCTTTTGGGTTCACGAACTCGCGCCGGCCGGTCGACAGGTTGTCGAGGATGGCGACGTCGTGCCCGAGCGCCACGAACCGGTCCGCGACGTGCGAGCCGATGAACCCCGCGCCTCCGGTGACGAGAATGCGCATTCAGTCTCCCTGACGACGAACGACGGGGACGAGCCGGCGGCCGACGGTAGCGGCGCGCCGCGGGGGGCGCAAGCCGGTGCGCCCGACGGCCGGTCAGGCGGCGCGGCGGCGGAGCGGCGCGACGGCCGGGAGTCCGGCGGCCGCGGGCACGGCGAGCGAGGCGCCGAGACGGGCGGCGAGCGGGGCGACGTGGTGCGCCTGGCTCGCGCTCAAGCCCCGCTCGATCGCCCGTTCGACCGCGGTCGGCCGGTCTAGCATGCGGCAGAGCGCCGCGTCCAGAGCGCCGTCCTCGGCGATCGCGGCGCCCCGCGCCGCGAGCCACGCATTGAGCGCCGGGCCCACGCCCTGCGCTCCGGCTCCCAGAACCGGGCAGCCGCAGGCGAGCGCGCGCACCACCAGCCCTGCCGCGACCGGCCCCGGACCCGCGATCAGCACGCCCGCCGCGGGCTTGAGCCACGACCACTCCGCCTCGCGCGTCGCGGCGCCCGCGAAGTGGACGCGCATGCCCACCCCCAGTCCGCGCGCCAGGCGCTCGAAGCCCGGCTGCGGGTCGGCGAGCACGATCAGGTCGACCGCGTCGTGATCGCGCGCGACCGCGGCGAAGGCGGCGACGATCCGCTCGCCCGATTCGCCGGCGAGCGGGGCGGGAACCAGCAGGTATTCGCCGTCCCAGAGCGAGAGCCGGCGGCGGGCGAGAGCGCTCTCCTCGACGATCGCCCAATCGAGCGCGGCGTGCGTGGCCGCGGTCGCGCATCCGGCCGCGGCGCGTGAGCCGGCCTCGCGGCTGCCGATCAGGGCGAGGGCTCGCGTCGCCGACCAGGGCATGCGCCGCGCGGTCGCGCCGGCGACGAGTCCGCCCGGCCACCACTGCGCGGGAAGCCCGGACGGAAGCCAGCGCGCCACCGGGTCGCCTCCCGGGACCGAGGAGGCGACCAGCGCCAGCTCGAAGCGGTGCGCGGCGAGCGCCTCGCGCACCGCCGGGCGCACCGGCGTGGAAGGCGCGATCGTCAGCAGGTGCGCGGCGAACCCGGCGGCGCGCAGCACGGCCGCGCGCAGGCGGCCGTCATCGGGCGCCACTGCGCCGTCGTCGTCCAGCGTTTCGATGAGGAGAAGCGGAACTCGCGACACGCGCGCCCGGAGCCTCGATGGACGGGGTGTGACGCGAGGCCGTGGCGCGCTAGTGCTGCGCCTCGAGCTCGCGCCGGCCCTCGGCCTGGACGCTTCGCATCCATACCAGGAACCGGAGCCGCTCCCGAACTTGCAAGTCGCAGTCCACGACCGGTGCCTCGATCCGGGGCCGCGTCCGGACTTCCATCACGACGGGCCCGGCGGAGGAAGGCGCTGGGGCCTGGGGCGGGATGCCCGGTCCGATCGAGGCGGGGCGTCCGGCCGCAGGCTCAGGCATCACGTTCTCCGATGGCGGCAACATGATGTCTCGCAGTGGGATGCCGATGCGCTCGGCAAGAGCCTCGGAAAGTATCGAAGCGAACCCGTCCGGGCACCACCAGGCCGCGGCCTCGAGCCCCTCGAGCGCGAGGCCGGCCTCGCGCGGGACCGCGAAGTCGAGCGCCAGGACCACGCGGTCAAAGTGCGGCCGCGTCTCGAGCAGCAGGCGGCCAAGTTGCGGCCAGACCTCGGAGCGCATGGGATTGCCGCGCGGCAGGAAGCAGAGACTCTCCCCCGCGCCGCCCTGGATCGCCTCGAGGACCGGGAGTGTGCCGGCCAAGCACTCGAGCAGACCCGGCCCCGCCCCGTGGCCCAACGCCTCGTGCAGCCGCAAGCGCCGGGCGCCGTCCACGACCAGCACACGCTCGCCGCACGCGACCCACGCGCCTGCGATTTCGGTGAGGCCGCGGGTGAGAGGCCCGGCATCCGGTCCGCTCACGATCTGGAGCCATGCCGGGCTCGCCACCCACTCGGCGGCCGCGGCCGGCGGCATGGCCGGACGCCGCGCTCGCGCGGGCCGGCTGCGGCGGGCACGGGTACGGCCGGCGGGTGGCGCGGGGGCCGGGCGCGAGAGCCAGACCAGCGTGCCGGCGAGCAGCGCGGCGAGCAACCCTAGGCGCGGCGCGCGCGGCAGGCCGGGAATCACCCGCGGCCACACCGCGAACAGCGAGAACAGCGCCAGGATGAGCGCGGCGGGGAGGAACGGAAGCCCCGCGCGATGGGCGGAGCGATGCGGACTCGGATCGCGGGTGTCATCCATGACACGGGCTCTCGATGCGGGGTGCCAGCGTGGCCCGCCACGCCGGCACGGCCGGCGGCGGGCACTGCGCGGACCCTAGTCGGGTGGGGCGTTGCGGTCAAGCCCCGGGCGGCATCATCCGCCGGGACGCGGCGAACTCAGGCCGCGCGGGCCCGCGGCGGGTCTTCCTCGTCCGGGGCGAGCGTGGCCGGCGGGGTGGCGGCACGGTCGGCGAAGGGCAGCGTGAAGAAGAACGTGCTCCCCTCGCCCGGCTTGCTCTCGACCCAGATCTTGCCGCCGTGCTGCTCGACGATGCCCTTGCAGATGACGAGCCCGAGCCCGGTGCCCCCCGCCTTGCGGGTCGCCGAGGAGTCCACCTGGGTGAACTTCCGGAACAGCTTGGGAAGATCCTCGGCGGCGATGCCCTCGCCGCTGTCGGAGACCGACACCTGGACCTCGCCGCCGGCCGCCTTCACCTCGATCCCGACCCGGCCGCCGGAGGGCGAGAACTTGATGGCATTCGACAGCAGGTTGGTCAGGACCTGGGCGACGCGGCTCGCGTCGATGTAGAGATCCGGCAGCGCGGAGGCGACGGCGACCTCCATGCGAATGTCGCGCTCCTCGATCAGCGTGCGCAGGTTGTGGGTCGCCTGCTCGATGACCGGCGCGATGGCCGAGCGTTCGAGGCTCATGGGGAGTGCCGCGTTCTCGAGCTTCGAGAAGTCGAGGATGTCGTTGATGAGCACGAGCAGCCGCTCGGCGTTCGCGTGGGCGATGGAGAGCAGCTTGGTCTGCTGGTCGTTGTTGGGGAAGTAGCGCGGATCGGCGAGCAGCTCGACCGCGCCCTTGACCGACGTCAGCGGGGTGCGGATCTCGTGCGACACGACCGCCACGAATTCCGACTTGAGCCGGTCGAGCGTCTTGGTGTGCTCGAACAGCTGGGAGTTGCGGACCGCGATCGCCGCCTGCGACGCGTAGAGCGCGAGGAAGCTCTCGTCCTCGGCGCTGAAGCCGCCTTCCTTGTCGAGGGCGACCAGCATGCCGATCGACTGGCCCTCGGCGATCATCGGAACGGCGAGCATGCTGGTGAAGCGCAGCTTCGCGACGGCCGGCAGCTCGTGGGTGCCGCCCGGGCCCGCGGCGGCGCGCCGCACCGGGCGCTGCTCGAAGGCGGGCAGCCCGAAGGCGCGCTCGGCGTTGAAGTAGTGGGGACCGCCGTCCGCGTGCGGGGGCAGCTCGAGGCCGTGCACGCCGGCGATCCGGCACTCCTCGGTCTCCTCGTGCCGCAGGTAGAGCACCGCGGCGCGTCCGCCTGACAGCTCCGCCGCCTTGGAGGTGATGAGCGCCAGCCGCGGGGCGAGCTCGAGGTTGGCGCTGATCTCCTTGCCGACCTCGAACAGGGTCGTCATCTGCCAGGTCGCCAGCCGCACCTTCTCGCGCAGCCCCTGCTCGTGGTGCCGGAGGATCTCGTTCTTCTGGCGCAGCTCCTCGACCAGTTGGCGGTTGATCGCCTTGAGGCGCCGGTTCGCAATCGCGCGCTCGACGATCTGGTGGACATCGTCGAGGTCAAAGGGTTTCGTGACGTAGTCGTAGGCGCCCTGTCGCAGCGCGTCGATGGCGGACGAGGCCGAGGCGTAGCCGGTCACGACGATCACCGCGACCTCCGCATCCACGCTCTTCGCGAAGCGCATGACCTCGAGCCCCGAGAGTCCGGGCAGGTTGATGTCGGTGAGGATGATGTCGGGTCTGAGGGCGGGAATCCGCTTGACCGCGTCCTCCCCGCTCGCCGCCACCGTGAGCTCGTAGCCCTGGGCGGCCAGGAACTCCCGGAACACGTCCACGACCGAGGGCTCGTCGTCCACGACCAGCACGCGGGCGATCGCTTCGCGCGCCCCGGCGGGATCGGGGCCGGGGGTCGGGGCGGGCTTGAGCGGGTCGTAGCTCATTGCAGGTGGGCCGGGGCGGATGCCGTGACGCGGCGGCGGCCCGATTTGCGCGCCACGCCCAGCGCGCGGCCGGCGGCCTCGAGCAGCTCGACGGACTCGAGCCCATCGCGCGGGCTGGTCGCCACGGCCGCGGTGGCGCTCATCCGCCCGACGCGGGCGAAGCGGTGGTCCTCGATCCGGCGGCGCAGACGGTCGGCGCAGCGCACCGCCGGCGTGCCCTGGGTCTCGGGCAGCAGGGCCGCGAACCGGCCCGCGGACAGGCGCGCGAGCAGGTCGGAATCGCGCAGCGCGAGCTTGAGCACCAGCGACGCCTCGGCGAGCGCCCCGTCGGCGACCTCGCGGCCGTAGCGCTCGCCCAGGGCCGCGAAGTGGTCGAGCTCGAGGTAGGCGATCGCGAGCGGCAGGCCGTGACGGCGCGCGCGCGACAGCTCCTCGGTGAGCCGGAGATTGAACGCGCGCTCGTCGGCGAGACCGGTCGCGGGATCGCGTCCGGGCTGGTGGCGCAGCCGCTCGAGCTCGAAGCGCGCTCCGAGCGCGGCACCGAGCGCTCCCGAGGCGGTGCGGATGAGCCCGAGCTGGGCGGGAGTCCAGTGCTGCCCGGGGCGCCCGAGCAGGTCGAGCGTGCCGAGGCGCTCGCCCCCGCGCAGGAGCGGCATCGAGACGCAGTCGCGCAGGTCGCCGGGGCGGGTCTGCCAGCGCCCGCGCGCGCACCAGGGCTCGATGTCCCCCCCGGGGCCGCGGGCATGGAGCGCCACCCCGTCGCAATCGAACGCGGAGCGCAGCGTCTCGAGGGCGCGCCCCAGCTCGCGCGGATCGGCCGAGGCCGACAGCAGTGTCTCGCACGCCTGCCACAGCGAGCGCGAGGCGCGCCGGCGCTCGAGCGCCGCGGCCGGATGGACGGCGCCCGGCGCGCGGTCCGAGGAGCGCCCCGGATCCCGGCCTGGCCGCGCCTCCGGCCCGGAACCCGGAGCGGCCGCGCCGGAGCGCGGTGTGCTCACCCGCCCGCGGTCACGCGGCACGCGCCGAGGGCCCCGGCCCGACGATCGAGGCCTTGAGCTCGCTGATGCGGGCCGTGGCCTCCTTGATGCGCGTCGATTCACGGACGATGACCTCGAGGCGCTCGCGCACCCCCGCCTGCTCGGTCGCCGGCGTCATGAGGAGCAGCTGGGCATTGCCGCGCACGCCGACCAGGGCATTGTTGATCTCGTGGTGGAGCCGCAGCACCTCGACGACGGCCGCGAGCCAGGCTTCCTCCTCGGCCCACCAGGCCGCGACGGTGGCCCGCAGCGCGCGCGCCGCCGCGTCCTGCCCGGCACGGGCCAGCTCGTCGGCGGTCGCCAGGAGCCGCTGGCGCAGCGCGGGCGCCGGCGGAGGTGTGAAGCCACCACGGCTCGGGGTCGCGCTCATGCCGCCTCGCTTTCGCTGGTGAGCGCCTTGTGGAGCCGCAGGCGCAGGCGGGACATCGCCCGGGTATGCACCTGGGACACCCGCGATTCGGAGATCCCGAGCGTGCGCCCGATCTCCTTGAGGGTCAGGTGCTCGTAGTAGTAGAGCGCGACGACCAGGCGCTCCTGTTCGGGCAGCAGGTTGAGGGTGCGCAGCAGGACGAAGCGGGTCTGCTGCTCCTCGAGCTGGGCCTCCAGGTCGATCGCCTGAGGATCGGCGAGGTGATCGGCGAGGGTCGCGGATTCCTGGTGGTCCTCACCCGCCCGGCTCTCGTCGAGCGACACTAGGACCGCCCCCCGGACGTGGTCGAGCAGCCGGTAGAAGTCGCCACGGGACATCTTGAGCTCGCGCGCGACCTCGTCCTCGGACGCCGCCCGCCCGAGCTTCTGGTCGAGCTTGCGCGTGACGCCGTCGAGGTTGCGCGCCTTGCGGCGCATCGAGCGCGACACCCAGTCGAGCGCGCGCAGCTGGTCGAGGACCGCGCCCTTGATGCGCCACACCGCGTAGGTCTCGAACTTGACGCCCTTGCGGGTGTCGAACTTGGCGTGCGCGTCGAGCAGCCCCAGCACCCCGGCCGAGTAGAGATCCTCGTGGTCCACGTTGCGCGGCAGCGTGGCGGCGACGCGCTCGACGACGTGGCGCACGAGCGGCGCGAAGCGGCGCAGCAGATCGTCCTTCGAGTAGGTCGTCGGGCTGCCGGTCGCGGCGGGCAGCGCGCGCGCGGACGGCGCGGATGGGGCGGACTTCACGGGCGCCGGGACGATGCGCAGCGCGGGGACCGCGCGGGCGGTGTCGTTTCCGTTGGCGGTGGCGCGGGACATGCGCGCGACCGGGCGCG
>JBGQIE010000137.1:0-7680 GCA_041498315.1 Candidatus Eiseniibacteriota bacterium | reverse complement strand
GCGAATTATGGGTCTAACAGCCCTCACCTCGTGTCAATCCTGCTCGGCAATGGCGACGGCGCGTTTCGGCCGGGTGGAGACTACGGCATCGGGAATGAAGCCCCACCGTCCTCCTTGGCGATCGGGGATCTGAACGGGGACGGGAAGCCCGACTTGGTTGTGGCGAGCGGCGCGGACCTTTCGCGTACGGGCACGGTCTCCGTGCTACTGGGAAATGGCGATGGCACGTATCGCGCGGGGGAGGACTACGCCATGCCGACGCAGGCGCAGTCCGTGGCAATCGGGGACTTGGATGGTGACGGGAAGCTCGATCTGGCTGTGGCGCTCCCCCGCCCCCATGCGATTTCGGTACTGCTCGGCACTGGCGACGGCACATTTGGCGGAAAGATGTACTACGGGGTCGGCGGCGCTCCCTATTCAGTGGCGATCGGAGATCTGAATGGTGACGGGAAGCCCGACCTCGTGGCGCCTGGCGCCGGCTCCAACACGGTCTCGGTGTTACTCAACATCGGTGGAGGTATCCCCACTCCGATCATTCTCGCGCTCGTCGAATCTCACGCCGAGCCCGGTCGGGCGGATCTCAGTTGGTTTGGAGCCTCCATGGTGGGCGTGAGCGCAACTGTGTACCGACAATCTGAGGGGGCCGGATGGTCGGCTGTCGGGAGCATCGTGGGGGACGGGACCGGTATGTTCAGGTTCGAGGACATCAACGTGCGGCCCGGCGCTCGCTACGGCTACAGACTCGGCGTTCGCCGGGGTGGATCCGAAGAGTTCTTCGGGGAGACGTGGATCTCTGTGCCGGGCGACTGGGTGCTCGCGCTCGCCACGCCAGCGCCAAATCCCGCGACGGGTCGCCTCGTGATTGCGTTCACACTGCCGACCGCCACTCCGGCCCGTCTCGAGGTGGTCGATGTCGCGGGGCGAATGATGGGCCTGCGCGACGTAGGCTCAATGGGGGCGGGCCGGCACGTCGTGACGTTCACGGAGGCCGCGCGCTGGCGCCCCGGCATCTACCTAGTCCGCCTCATGCAAAGCCCGCGCTCGCTCATCGCCCGTGCCTGCATCGTGCGTTGAACGGGGACCCAGTCGTCCACATCGGGCCCTGCCCCTACCGCCGTCCCGAAACGCCCTCGGAATTCCAGTGCTGGAGGGCCGACAAGTCAACTACTTCGGCGGGCCAGTTGAGTGTGCACAAAAGCCCTGATTCATGGACATGCCCGCCTAGGCTGGACGCTTGCTGCGGTACACGAGCAGGTGGCAGGTCACGGGGCCGACTTCGAGATCGGCGGCCTGCCGCTCCATGCTGCCGGTCTCCTGGATCCGTCCCTGGACGAACATCGGCAGGCCGAGCTGCAGCGTGTGGTCGCGCTCGGAGACCCGCGACTTGACCTTGCCGGCGATGATGTTCATGAGCTCGCTCACCGCGTCCCCGGTCTCCTGGTCGCTGACGTCCTGGGTGGGGTGGAGCCCGAGCAGGCTGCGGGCCATCGCGCGGCAGCCCTCTCGACTCGCGGTGATCCCCAGGTGCACCGACGAGCCCTCGCTCAGGATCGCGATGTAGGCGCCCGGGCGCGGCTCGCCGTCCGGCGCGGCCGCCGCTTTGCCCCGCGCGGCGGGCTTCGCGGCCTTCGACTCCTTCGCGGGGGCCTCGAACTTGAGCGCGGTCGAGACCACCTCCTGGGTGGCCTGCCTGAAGAACTCGATCCACTCCTGCATGCCGATCGGGGTGGGCTTCACCGCTGCGCCTCCTTGCCAGGGGTTCCGCGGCCCCGCGCCCGCCGCGCGGGGTTCACGCCGCCAAGCGCGGCGTGGGCCGGTAGCATATCGCTTTGCCGAACTGCGCGGGAGTGAAGGTGTCGTCCAGGCTCATCGTGGACTCGCCGCCGCCCAGCACCAGGTAGCCGCCGGGCTTGAGCTGGCGGCGCACCCGCGCGAGCACCGCCTTCTTGGTGGGCACGTCGAAGTAGATCAGGACGTTGCGCATCAGGATGATGTCCATCGCCGGCAGGAATGGCCACGCGGTGGTCAGGTTGATGCGACGGAATTCGATCGAGCGGCGCAGCTCCTCGGCGATCTGCCACTCGCCGTCGATGCGCCGGAAGTATCTGACCAGCAGCTGCGCGGGCAGCCCGCGATTGACCTCGATCTGGCTGTAGGCGCCGGCGCGCGCCCGCGACAGCATGGCCTCCGAGATGTCGCTCGCGACCAGGGTCACCTTCCAGCCGGTGAGCTGGGGAAAGTGTTCGCGCAGCAGCATCGCCAGGCTGTAGGGCTCCTGGCCGCTGGCGGTCGCGGCGCTCCAGATCGTGAGCGCGCGCTCCGCCGAGCGCTTCGCGATCAGCTCCGGGATCACGGCCGTGCGCAGCGCCTCGAAGGGATGGAGGTCGCGGAAGAACGAGGTCTCGGAGTTCGTCATGGCCTCGATGACCCGGCGCTCGAGCGGGCCCGCATCCCCGCCCTTCTGGATCGCGTCGAGCAACGCGTCGATCGAGTCGAAACCCTCCTGGGTGGCGAGCGGCGAGAGCCGCGCTTCGGCGAGGTACTGCTTCTCGGCCTCGAGCAGGATGCCGGCGTGCTCGAGCAGGAGCTGCCTCAGGTAGGTGAAGCCGTTGGTGGTCATCGCCGCGCCCCGCCGTCCACGGTTTCGAGCCTCATGCCGCCGCCCGTCCGCCGCGTCGTCCCTGGAGCACGCGCTGCGCGATCTCGGCCGCGATTCCGGAGAGCGGCCGCACCACCTCGGCGAGCCCCGCCCGCACCACCGCCCCGGGCATCCCCCACACCGTGCTGCTCTCGGCGTCCTGGGCGATCACGAGCCCGCCCGCTTCGCGCACGCGGGCGCAGCCGCGCAGGCCGTCCTGGCCCATGCCGGTGAGCACCACCGCGAGCGCGCCGGCCCCGTAGGTATCGGCGACCGAGCGGAACAGCTCGTCGGCGGCGGGCCGGCAGGAGTTCTCGGGCGGGCCGCTATGCAGCGCGATCCGCACCTCGGCGCCCACGCGGCGCACGACCATGTGATGGTCGCCGGGGGCGATCCAGGCGTCGCCGGGCTCGAGCACCGCGCCCGGGAACCCCTCGCGCACGCGCAGCGTGCTGCGCGCCCCCAGGCGCTCGGCGAGGTGGGCGGTGAAGACCGGCGGCATGTGCTGGACCAGGACGATCGGCACCGGAAAGTCGTGCGGAAGCGCCGGCAGGATCTCGGCGAGCGCGACCGGTCCGCCGGTCGAGGTGCCGATCGCGACCACCTCGACCAGCTGCGCCGGGCCCGCGCGCCGCGCGCGGGCGGAGGAGGCACGCGCCGGCGGGGCGGCCGGCTCCGGGGCCGGGCCCCGCCCGCGGGCGTTCGCGCGCGCGCGCTCCCGCGCTTCGGCGCGG
Source organism: Candidatus Eiseniibacteriota bacterium (assembly GCA_041498315.1). Taxonomy (GTDB): domain Bacteria; phylum Eisenbacteria; class RBG-16-71-46; order RBG-16-71-46; family RBG-16-71-46; genus JBGQIE01. Next base: position 4,308 of record JBGQIE010000137.1, on the reverse strand, counting down.
GCGCACAACGCGTGAATGCGCGGCACCAGCTGCTCGCGCGCATGGCACAGCGAGGCCTCGAGGCTCGGCGTATTGGCCTTGAGCACGTAGTCGTTGGCGCCCAGCGCGAGCGCCTCGAGCGTCACCTTCGCGCCGCGCGCGCTGAGCGAGCTAAAGATGATGACCGGCAGCCGCGGATGGGTGTGGCGCAGCTCCGCCAGGGTCTGGAGGCCATCGAGCACCGGCATCTCGAGGTCCAGGATCACGACGTCGGGCTCGACGATCGGCAGGCGCTCGAGCGCCAGGCGGCCGTTGGCGGCCGTCCCCACGACCTGGAGCACGGGATCGGCGGCCAGCGCCTCGGCGATCAGACGACGCATGGTCGCGGCGTCGTCCACGATCAGGACGCGAATGCGTCGCACGCGGGTTGCTCAGGCCGCGGCTTCGCCGGGGTCGAGCCCCAGCAGCACGAGCTTCTCGAGCAGCGCTTCCCTGGTGAAGGGCTTCATGAGGTATTCGCTCGCGCCTGCCTCGAGCGCTTTCGCGACCTGGCTCATCTCGCTCTCGGTGGTCACCATCATGACGCGCAGCTCGGAGAAGTCCGGGTCCGAGCGCACGCGGCGCAGGAACTCGAACCCGTCCATCTCGGGCATGTTCCAGTCGAGCAGCGCGATGTCGGCGCCGCCCATCTTCTTGAGCTGCACCAGCGCCTCGACGCCGCTGACGGCCTCGACGACCTCGAAGCCGAGGCCCTTGAGGTGCTTGCCGATGATGGATCGGATGGCCTTCGAATCGTCAACGATCAGAGCTTTCATGAGTATGTCTCCCGAAGCGCGTCGTGCATCCTGGGGGTTATCCGGCCGCCGCCTGGCGGTCGTCTTCGATGGGCTGGCTGTGCTCCCCGCCCGCACGCGTGCGGCGCGCGGTGCGGGTGTCGAACGGTGCGATCGCCGCGCCCTCAGCCCGCGCTCCGAAACCGCCCGTCTCCGGGGCCCGCTGCGCGAGATTGAAGCGCGCCGTCATCTGGCGCAGCTCCGCGGACATGCGCTCCATCTCGCCCGCGGCATTCTGCGTGCTCACTGATCCCGCGGCGGTCTCCTTGGCGGCCTCGGCGACCGACACCAGCCCGTGGCTGATCTCGGTGCTGCCGCGCGCGGCCTCGCTCAGGGTGCGGCCGATCTCGGCGGTGGTCGCGAGCTGCTCGTCGATGGCGCCGGCGATGTTGGCCGAGACATCCTTGATCTGCTGGATGGTTTCGCGGATCTGGCCGATCGCGGTGATCGCGGCTCCGGTGTCGGACTGGATCACCTCGATCTTCTGCCCGATGTCCTTGGTCGCTGCCGCGGTCTCCCGGGCCAGCTCCTTGACCTCGTTCGCGACCACCGCGAAGCCCTTGCCCGCGTCGCCGGCCCGCGCCGCTTCGATCGTGGCGTTGAGCGCCAGCAGGTTGGTCTGCTGCGCGATCGCGTTGATGACCTTGACGACATTGCCGATCTCGGCGCTGCTCGCGCCGAGCTTGCTCATGGTCCGGCTGGTGGTCTGGGCTTCCCCGGCCGCGTGGGTGGCCATGCGCGCCGCCTCGCTCGTGTTCTTGGCGATCTCCTGGACGCTCGCCCCCATCTCCTCGACCGCGACCGCGACGGTCTGCATGTTCTGGCTCACCTGCTCGGCACCCGCCGAGACCATGCTGGCCTGGCTCGAGGTCTCCTCGGCGGTGGCGCTCATCTGGTCGCTCACCGAGGACAGCTCGGCCGAGGCCCCGGCGAGCACGTCGGCGCGCTCGGCGAGGCGCCCGAGCACGTCGCTCAGCGAGCGCGCCATGGTGTTCGTGGCGTCGGCGAGGTCGCCGATCTCGTCGTGGCTGCGCACCCGTGCGCGCGCCGTGAGGTCGCCGGCCGCCACCGTGATCGCGACCCGCCGTACCTCCTCGAGCGCGTTCGCGATGCGGCGGGTGGTGAGCCATCCGACGGCGGTCGAGAGCAGCGCGATCGTGAGGCACATGAAGAGCAGCTCGATGGTGCGCTCCCGCACCACGTTCGCCGCCGCCTGCTCGTCGGCCTGGGTCCGGCTCCGGGCGAGCGCCACGACTTCGTCCACGGCGGCGCGATGCTCGAGGTACAGGGCCTGGAGCGGGCCGTCGTCGAGCGCCTGGGCGCGGGCGTGATTCCCGGCCAGGAGCGCCGGGATGAATTGCTGATCGACGGTGCGCAGGAACTCGAGCGCCGGCCGGTGGGATTTCTCGAGCAGGGCGGCGCGCAGGGGTCCGGGCCGCAGCTCCGCGGCCCAGCGCGCGTAACAGGCGTCGTAGTCGGCGTGGAGCTGGCGTGAGCGGCGCACCAGCGCGGCCAGGCGCTGCCGGTCGGTCTCCTCCTTCATCTCGTGGACCAGCAGGTAGGCCTCGACCAGGTAGGCGGGCGGCGGCAGCACATCGGCGATCAAGTCCTTGGTCTGCGTGATGCGGCGGTAAGACGAGCTGCCGATCCGCAGCTCGTCGAGGGTGCTGAACGCCAGCACTCCGAAGGCCGCCGAGCCGGCGAACGACAGCAGCACGACGCCGATGAGTTGGTTCCGAAGGGAGAGCTTCACGGGTCCTCGCTCCTCATGCGCCGGCCGCTTCCAGCGTCCGCGCGATGTCGAGGACGAGGAGCAGCCGATCGCTTTGCTTGTGGGCGCCCCGGATCAGCTGGTGGCCGATCCCCTTCACGGTCGGGGGCGTGGATTCGAACGATTCGGGGTCGGCGTCGCACACCTCGTGGATCGCGTCCACGATGAAGCTCACGTCGCCCAGGGATTCGCGCAGGACGACCAGCATGCCCGCCCGTCCCGGGGGCGTGGCCGCCAAGCCGAGACAGCGGCGCAGGTCGATCGCCGAGACGATGCGGCCGCGCAGGTTGACGAGCCCGCTCACCGCCGCGGGCGCGAGCGGCATCGGGGTCATGGGCTGGTCGCGCACGATCTCGCGCACCGCGCCCACCTCGACGCCGAAGCGCTGATCCCCAAGCTCGAACGTGCAGTACGACACGTGCGCGCTCATGCCCCGGCTCCGCTCGACTCGGCGACCGGGGGGACGAGGGAGTCGGGGTCGGCGCGGCCCAGCAGCGACTCGAGGTCGAGCACGTCGGTGACGCGGCCGCCGATGACGAGTGAGGCGACCAGCCCTTCGCGCTCGCCGCGCTCGAGCAGCACGGCCTCGTGTTCCTCGATGTCGACGATGCGCTCGACGACCAGGCCGATGCTGCGGCCCTCGTGGACGCACACCAGGACCGGAAGGGTGCGCCCGTCGCGGGCCGGGAGCGGCAGGGCGGGAGCCGCGGGATCGAGCAGCTGCTCGAGCCGCATCAGGGGCATGATCTCGCCCCGATACTGGACCACGCACCGGTCCCCGACGCGCTCGATCACGGCGGGATCGAACTCCTCGATGCGCGCGATCGAACGCAGTGGCAGGGCCGCGCGCCAGTCGGGGCGCACGTCGAACACCAGCAGGGGCAGGCGCCGCGGCGCGCTGCCCGCGACGTCGTGGCGCGTGGCGGCCGTGGCCGATTCGGTCAGGACCGTGTGCCCGGCTTCGACGACGATCCCGGCCGCGCGCGCGATCCCGTGGATGTCGAGGATGAGGGCGACGTGCCCGTCGCCGAGGATGGTGGCCCCGGCGTAGGTGGACACGTGGCTCACCGGGCGGCCCAGCGGCTTGACGATGATCTCCCGGCTCTCGCCCACCGTGTCCACGACCAGCCCGAACTGGCGCTTGTCGGTCTGCAGCACGGCGATCAACGCCGAGCCGACTTCGGCCCGCGATTCCACACCCAGCCACTCGCTCAAATTCACGAGCGGCAGCAGCATGCCGCGCAGCCGGTGGACGGAAGCGTTCTGAATCCGCTCGATCCCCTGGCGCGCCGCCTCCCCCTGCAGGCGCACCAGCTCGACCAGGTTGGCCTGCGGGATGGCGTAGTCGTCGCCGCCCGCGGTCACGCACAGGGCGGGGATGATCGCGAGCGTGAGCGGGATCTTGATCTTCATGAGCGTGCCGAGCCCGGGCCGGCTCTGGATCTCGATCGAGCCCCCGATGCGCTCCAGGTTCGACTTGACGACGTCCATCCCGACTCCGCGGCCGGAGATCGTCGTGACCTCCGCGGCGGTCGAGAATCCGGGCACGAAGATCAGGTTCATCCACTCGGCGTCCGTCATGCGCTCGGCCTGCCCCAGGCTCACGAGGCCGCGCTCGAGCGCCCGGGAGCGGACGCGCTCGACCGGGATGCCGCCCCCGTCATCGCCCACCTCGATCAGGACCAGTCCGCCCTCGTGGAAGGCGCGCAGCAACAGGCGGCCCTC
>JBGQIE010000136.1:0-7703 GCA_041498315.1 Candidatus Eiseniibacteriota bacterium | reverse complement strand
TACCTCACCCAGTGGGGCTCGTTCGGCAGCGGCAATGGGCAGTTCAATGGTCCGAACGATGTGGCAACGGATGGGTCCGGCAATGTCTACGTCGCGGACGTCGGCAACGATCGCATCCAGAAGTTCACGAACACCGGCGCCTACCTCACCCAGTGGGGCTCGTTCGGCAGCGGCGCTGGGCAGTTCAGCGCCCCCGGGGAGTCGCGACGGACGCTGCCGGCGACGTCTACGTCGTAGACAAGGGAAACTCCCGCATCCAGAAGTTCACGAGCACCGGCGCGTACCTGACCCAATGGGGGTCGTTCGGCACCGGCAACGGGCAGTTCGACTTTCTCATCGATGTGGCCACGGACGGCTCCGGCGACGTGTACGTCGTAGACAACGGAAACTCCCGCATCCAGAAGTTCACGAGCACCGGCGCCTACATCACCCAGTGGGGTTCGTTCGGCACGGGCAACGGGGAGTTCTACTATCCCATGTGCGTGGCGGCAGACGCCTCGGGCAGCGTCTACGTCACGGACTCCGAAGATCGCGTCCAGAAGTTCACGAGCACCGGCACCTTCGTCACCCAGTGGGGATCGCACGGCACCGGCAAAGGGAAGTTCGATGGTCCCAGTGGATTGGCGACCGATGCTTCGAACAACGTGTACGTCGCGGATGCCTTCAACGACCGGATCCAGAAGTTCACCAGCACGGGCGCGTACCTCACCCAGTGGGGCTCGACCGGCAGCGGCAACGGGGAGTTCGACGTTCCCTGGGGTCTGGCGATGGACGGCTCGGGCAACCTCTACGTCGCGGACACCAACAACCATCGCATCCAGAAGTTCGGCCCCGCGTCCACACCCATCAAGTCCACCAGCTGGGGCCGGGTCAAGAGCCTGTATCGTTAGAAAGAAGCATCCCTGGCGGGCGCTTGGGTTCGCTCGGGCGGTCGCGTGCGCCTGCACCGCTGAATCCGATTTCCTCCAGCGGGTCAGCGCTTCCAGGGCGTCGCCCGCACCCGCGCCTCACGTTCAGTCCCCGAACGCCTGTCGCCACGCGCGCACGGCGGCCTCCCGCTGCGCACCGCCCGACCGACCCCCGCCCCTCACCCCCGCGCGCCAGGCGCCCCGGATATCGAGGCGCGTGGCGCCCAGCCGGCGGGCGCCGATCAGGTGGCTCAGGAGCTGGCGCTCCCACCCCGTCGCCGCGAGCACCGCGACCGCGACCAGCTCGCGGCTCCGGGCCGCAAGCCCGCGGCGCGCGAGCACCCGGCCGTAACCCTGCTCGATCATCCAGGTCGCGAGGTCGGGATGGAGGGCCGCGACGTTGCGCCGCAGCTTCGCGAACGACGGGCCGTAAACTCGGGCGCACAGAGCCTCGCCGCGGCGCCGCCAGTGGCGCGGACCGCCCTCGCGGCGGGGGCGCGCGCGCCCCGGCCAGACCTCGTGGAGCACGCGCACGCCCTCGAGCGCCGCCGGGTAGCCGGCATGGAGCACCAGCATGAGCGCCGTCTCCTCGGCGGCGACGCGCGGCAGGCCGGCGCGGCGCGCGCGCGCGAGCGCGCGCCGGCCCGCGGGGGTGCGGCCCGCGGCCAGGGCGGCGGCAAACGCCAGGAGCGGCTGGATCCCGGCCCGCCCAGGGTGGGGCTCACCCTGGCGCGCCCGTGCGTGTCCGGCGCGCGGCCCCGATTCGCTTGACGCTCCCATGCCCGTCCGACACTATCGGCGCGCGTCGGGCCTCACAAGTGCCCGCCCCGGTCCGCTCGATCCACGACACTCATGGGAGACGCGCTTGAACGACATCCTCGAACGCGCCCTCAACACCGCCCAGCTCGAGGGCGCGAGCTACGCCGAGGCGCGCACCGTCGATGCGCGCTCCCAGCTCCTCGAGGTCAAGAACCGCCAGGTCAGCGCGCTCAACGAATCGTCCTCGCTCGGCCTGGGCGTGCGCGTGATCGTCGACGGCTCCTGGGGGTTCGCGGCCAGCGCCGAGGTGAGTGTCGCCGACGCCGAGGCGTGCGCGCGCCTGGCGTGCCGGGTGGCGCGCGCGGGAGCGAAGTTCCGCCGCGGCCCGGTCGTGCTCGCCCCGCTCGCGCCGGCCGTCGCCCGCTACCAGACCCCCTTCAAGCTCGATCCCTTCGAGGTGCCGCTCGCCGACAAGATCGCGCTGCTCGTCGAGGCGACCGGGATCATGGAGCGCGAGAAGGCGGTGCGCGTGGCCCAGGGCGGCATGCAGTTCTGGGAGGAGCGCAAGCATTTCGCCTCGAGCGAGGGCGCCCGCATCGAGCAGCGCATCGTCCAGTCGGGCGCCGGCCTCACGGCCTGGGCGGTGGACGCGGACGATCTTCAAATCCGCTCCTATCCCAACTCGTTCGGCGGGCAGTACGAGTGCAACGGCTACGAGCTGGTCGAGCGGCTCGACCTGGTGGGCCACGCGGCCGAGACCGCCGCCACCGCCGCCGCGCTGCTGGTCGCTCCGGTCGGCCCGGCGGGGGTGACGACCATCATCCTCGACGGCTCGCAGGTGAGCCTCCAGCTCCACGAGTCCTGCGGGCACCCGACCGAGCTCGACCGCGCGCTCGGGCACGAGGCCAACTACGCCGGCACGTCGTTCCTCACCCCTGACCAGCTCGGCACGCTGCGCTACGGCTCGCCGGCGGTCAACATCGTCACCGACGCGACCACGCCGCGCGGCCTCGGCAGCTTCGGCTACGACGACGAGGGCGTTCCGGCCCAGAAGGTGGACCTGGTGCGCGCCGGGCGCTTCGTCGGCTACCTCACCTCGCGCGAGACCGCGGCGATGCTGGGGCAGACCTCGAACGGCACGATGCGCGCCGAGTCCTGGTCGCACATCCCGCTCATCCGCATGACCAACGTCAACCTCGAGCCCGGCACCTGGACGCTCGAGGACCTGATCGCCGACACCGACGACGGCCTGCTCATGACGACCAATCGCTCCTGGTCGATCGACGACCGGCGCTACAACTTCCAGTTCGGCACCGAGGTCGGAGTCGAGATCAAGCAGGGCAAGCGCGGCCGGCTGCTCAAGAACTGCACCTACACCGGCATCACGCCCGAGTTCTGGGGCAAGTGCGACGCGGTGTGCGACGCCGCGCACTGGGAGATCTGGGGCACGCCGAACTGCGGCAAGGGCCAGCCGAGCCAGACCATGCGCACCGCGCAGGGCGCCGCGCCGGCGCGCTTCCGCGGCGTCCAGGTGGGCGTGGGGACCGGCTCGTGACGCCGCCCCCCCGCACCGCCGCCCCCGACGCCGGGGCCACGCTGTCGCGCGAGGAAGCCCAGCTCCTGCTGCGCGAAGCCATCGGCCAGTCGGCGGCCGAGCAGACCGAGGTGCTCATCGAGGCGCGGCGCGAGAGCCTGACCCGGTTCGCGAACAACGAGATCCACCAGAACGTGACCTCGCTCAACCACACGCTCACGCTGCGCGCGCGGGTGGGACGGCGCACCGGCAGCGCCTCGACGAACCGCCTCGATTCGAGCGGCCTGCGCCAGCTCGCCGACCGCGCGCTCGCGATCGCCCGGCTGTCGCCCGAGGATCCGGGCCTGCCCGAGATCGCCCCGCCCGCCGGGCTTCCCGCGATCGACGCGTTCGTTCCCGCGACCGCCGCCTCGACGCCCGAGGAGCGCGCCGCGGCGGTGGGTCCGGTGATGGCCGAGGCCGCCGCGCGCGACCTCAACGCCGCGGGCGCGCTCAGCACGGTCGCGGGCGCGGTGGGGTTCGCGAACAGCCGCGGCGTGTTCGCCTTCCAGCCCGAGACCTACTCCCAGTTCACCTGCACGGTACGCTCCGGCAACTCGAGCGGCTGGGTGGACCGGCACCGCCGTGACGTGCGCGCCCTCGACGTCGCGTCGCTGGGGCGCGTGGCGATCGAAAAGGCGGAGCGCTCGCGCAACCCGGGCGCGATCGAGCCCGGAAGCTACACCGTCGTGCTCGAGCCCAATGCGGTCGCCGAGCTGGTCCTGTTCCTCGCCACGCTGGGACTGGGCGCCCAGGCCGAGCAGGAGGGCCGCTCGTTCATGGGCGGACGGATGGGCGAGCGCATCACCGGGGAGCGCGCGACGATCGCGGACGACCCCTTCGATCCGCGCGCCTTCGGGCGGCCGTTCGACGCCGAGGGCACGCCGCGGCAGCGCGTGACGCTCATCGAGCGCGGCGTGGCGCGCGGCGTCGTGCACGACCGGCGCACGGCGCTCAAGGCCGGGGTCGAGAGCACCGGGCACGCCTCGCCCCCGCCCGGCACCGAGGGCCCGCTCCCCTACAGCCTGGTCGTGTCCGCGGGCGACACGCCGCTCGAGCAGCTCATCGCCTCCACCGAGCGCGGCATCCTGGTCACGCGCTTCTGGTACAACCGGGTCGTGGACGCCAAGCGGACGCTCATCACCGGCATGACCCGCGACGGCACGTTCGTGATCGAGAATGGCCAGCTCACGCGGGGCTTGAGGAACCTGCGCTTCAACGAGAGCGTCCTGGGCGTGCTCGAGCGCGCCGACGCCTGGGGCCGCGAGGCCGAGCCCACGGTGTTCGACTACGTCGGCAACTGCGTCGTCGCCCCTGCGCTGCGGGTGCGGGACTTCCGCTTCACCGGGGTGAGCCCGTTCTGAGCCCTGCGTGATCGGCGGCGGAGTCACCCCCCCGGATCCGGCGCGCGCGGCGCTCCAGGCCCTGTGGACCTTCCCGTCGATCCTGGTGAGCGCCTTCTTCGTCGCCTGGGGCGCCGAAGCGGCCCAGTTCTACATGTCGCAGGGCCTGGCCCTCGCCCTGCTCGCCTGGATCCAGGTGCTGCCCGAGTTCGCCGTCGAGGCGGTGATCGCCTGGCATCGCGACATCCCGCTCATGACCGCGAACTTCACCGGCGCGCTCCGGCTCCTCACCGGGCTGGGCTGGCCGACGATCTGGGTGGTCCAGGCGTTCTCCCGCCGCGGGCGCGGGGAGCCGCGGTTCTTCGCCCCCATCGACCTCGAGAAGGAGCACGCCGCCGAGGTCGTGGGCCTGGTGCCGCCGCTGCTCTACTTCGTGTGGATCATCGGCAAGGGCACCATGAACCTGGTCGACGCCGGCGTGCTGCTCGCCCTCTACGTCGCCTACCTCGTGATCCTCAACCGCATCCCGCCCAAGCAGCACGAGGAGATCGGCGACGTCGCCGCGGTCGCGCGCGCGGTGGTGCGGCTCGACTCGAAGCGCCGGCAGCTCGCGATCCTGGCGCTGTTCCTGGTCGGCGGCCTGCTGCTCTACCTGACCGCCGAGCCGTTCCTCTACAGCATGGTGGGGCTGGCTTCGGTCATGGGCGTGTCGCAGTTCGTCTTCGTCCAGTGGGTGGCGCCCTTCCTCTCGGAGTTCCCCGAGTTCACGACCACCTCGTACTGGGCGCGCGGGCGCGGGAAGGCCGGCATGGCCCTCATGAACATGGCGTCGAGCAACATCAACCAGTGGACCGTGCTGGCGGCGATGATCCCGATCGTGTACTCGATCTCGCTCGGCCACCCGGCGACGGTGCCGCTCCAGGCCCACCGCGTCGAGCTCACGCTGACCCTGCTCCAGGGGGCGCTCGGGGTCGTCATCCTGTGCAACTTCAACTTCCAGGCCTACGAGGCGCTCGGGCTGTTCACGCTGTGGTTCGCGCAGTTCCTGGTGCCGAACGCGCGCGTGCCCATCTGCTGGGTATACGCGGCCTGGCTCGTGCTCGAGCTGATCTCGGCGGCCTGGCGGCCGGGCCGGCTGCGCGCATTCGCGGTGTTCCCCACGCTCTGGCACGCCGGCGCCCACCGCCGGAACGCCGCCTAGCGCGGGCGCCCCGCGACCTGTCGAGACCGATCTAGAAGCGGAAGAACCGGCTCCGCACCAGCCCCGCCAGCTCCTCGGCGGTCTTGAGCTCCTCGACCCGCAGCAGCTTCATGAGCCCGTAGCCCAGCGCGATCGCGAGCACGAAGGCGCCCGCGACCACCGCGGCCTCGCCCGCCAGATGACCCTGCCAGCGACCGCCGAGCCACGCCAGGCCGAGCGCGCAGGCCGCCACGACGACTCCCGCCGCGAGCCCCACCCGCGTGATGGTGTTGAGCATCCGCCGCGCCTCGATGGGCCCCACGCGGCGGCGCAGGTAGAAGCCGAGCTGGAGCAGGTTGACGATCGAGGTCGCCGAGGTCGCGAGCGCGAGCCCGAGGTGGCCGAGCCCCAGGAACGAGAGCGGGCCGATGAACAGCAGATTGAGGCCGAGGTTGAGCCCCACCGAGACGAAGCTGGCCTGGACCGGCACGCGCGTCTCGCCCAGCGCGTAGAAGGTGCGGGTGAGCACGCCCACCCCGGCGAACGCGGGCAGCCCGATGCAGTACATGACCAGCGCGTTCGCGGTCTGGACGGTGTCGAAGCCGTGGAAGCGGCCGTGCTGATAGAGCAGCGCGATGACCGGCCGCGCCATCACGGCGAGCCACAGCGCCGCCGGCACGGTGAGGAAGAACACCAGGCGCAGGGTCGCCGACAGCGTGGCCTTGAGCTGCGGCATGTCCTTCGCGACCGCGGCCCGCGACAGCGCCGGCAGGCTCACGGTCGCGAGCGCCACGCCGAACACGCCGATCGGCAGCTGCATGATCCGGAACGCGTACCACAGCCACGACACGCTGCCCTGCTGGAGCAGGCTCGCGATCTGCGTGCTCACCAGCAGGTTGAGCTGGGTGGCGGCGAGCCCGATCGTGGCGGGCACCATGAGCGCGGCGACGCGCCGCACCCCGGGGTGGGCGGCGGGGCGCTCGAACCGCAGCCGGAATCCGAGCGCGGACAGCGCCGGGAGCTGGAACACGAACTGGAGCACGCCGCCCAGCAGGACGCCGATCGCCATGGCGAGGATGGCCGGCTGCCCGAGGGCCGTGCAGGCCGGGATGAGCGCGACGCCGAACACGATCATGCCCAGGTTGAGCATCGTGGGCGCGAGGGCCGGGATCGCGAAACGGCCGCGCGCGTTGAGCATCCCCATCGCCGCCGCGGCGAGCGCCACCGCCGGCAGGAAGGGCAGCATGACGCGCGTGAGCAGGACCGTGAGCTCGAGTTTGCCCGGAACCTTCGCGAATCCCGCCGCCAGCGCGCGCACCAGCCAGGGCGTCGTGAGCCAGCCGATGATACACAGCCCGAGCAGCACGGCGAGCAACGTCGACATGAGCTGGCGGCCGAGCTTCCACGCCTCGGCCTGGCCGCGATGCTGGTGGACCTCGGTGAAGGTGGGGACGAACGCCGAGGACATCGCGCCCTCGGCGAACAGGTCGCGCAGCAGGTTCGGGATGCGGAAGGCGGTGATGAAGGCGTCGAGCTCGCGCCCGGCGCCGAAGAGGACGGCGAACGTCTGCTCGCGCACGAGCCCGAGCACGCGGCTCGCGAGCACGGCGACGCTGACCACCCCCGCCCGGCGCGCCAGCGCGGCGCGCCCGTCGGCCTCGGGCGCGGGCGGCGGCACCGCCGCGGCGGCCGGCCCGCTCTCCTCCCCCTCCATCGCGCGCTCGGGGTCGTATGCGAACGGCGGCGGCCGCGCAAGCGCGGCGTGACGGCGTCTAGCAGTCGCCGCCCGCGGCTCGGTCGAGCGCGACGGCGATCGGCACGACGATGCGGAAGGTCGATCCGCGGCCCGGCGCGCTCTCGACCTCGTCGCAGGCGTTGACGAGGACGTTCATGAAGACCTGGTTGAGCTGATCCGGGTCGCCCTCGACGGGCGGGATGGT
>JBGQIE010000135.1:0-7719 GCA_041498315.1 Candidatus Eiseniibacteriota bacterium | reverse complement strand
GCGGCTTTCGCTTTCGCACAAAGGAGGAAGATCATGCAACTGCTCCGCAAACCAACAGCGAGATTCGCCGCCCTGTTCCTGTTCGCCGCGCTTCTCACCGCGGTATGGGGCTGCGACCACAAGTGCGCCACGTCACCGGGGACAGGAGGGGGGACTCCGGGGCCTGCGGGAGCCGGGCCTGCCCTGGCGTCGGCGTCGAGCTTTGAGATTCTGGCGAGTTCGACCGTGACCGCTAACGCTGGGACCACCGTCTTCGGAGATGTGGGCGTCAGCACAGCCGGCGGGTTGATCAATGGTCTGCCCGTGGGGCAGCCGACCGGAGGAGCGAGACACCCCGGCGATGCGGTCGCACTTCAGGCTCAGAACGATGTCACTCCGGCATATAACGATCTGGCCGGCCGGGCGTGCAACGCCGTCCTCAGCGGTGTTGATCTAGGGGGGCTGACGCTCTCGGGCGGCGTCTATTGTTTCTCGAGTACGGCTCAGCTGACGGGAATTCTCACGCTCGACGGCCTGGGCAACCCCAATGCGGTCTTCGTCTTCAAGATCGGAAGCGGGCTCACCACCGCATCCAACTCGTCCGTCGTCCTGACCGGGGGCGCCCAGGCAAAGAACGTGTGGTGGCAGGTCACGAGCAGCGCGGTTCTCGGTACCAATACTGCGTTCCAGGGGAACATTATCTCGCTGGCTAGCATTACGTTGAATACCGGCACCACGATTACCGGCCGGGCGCTGGCACGCACGGGCGCCGTAACGATGGATGCAAATGCCGCAACCTTGCCGTAGCGGTTGGACGGCTCACCGGCGACCCCTTCACCGGGGTCGCCGAACCAAAGGAAGACCTCCGATGAAAACGAACGATAGCAAGCTCCAGCGGACGACACTGGCGATCGCCATGGCCGCGATGCTGGCCATGGTGGCCGGGAGCGCGCTGGCAGCGATCCCTGGCACCACGGAATATCTCAACGCCCTGCAGCCGATGCTCACGGGCAAGGTGATCTCCGTGAACGAGCATCAGGTCGTCGTGGCAACCGAGCAGGACGAGACGGTCGTCCTGTCGCTGGATTCAGGCTCCATGGTGCCGGTGGATGTCGCTCCGGGCATGGCGGCGCGCGTCGAGTTCAAGGTGCTGGACGATGGGCGCAAGCTCGTGAAGCGGATGATTCCGATCCGCGACGGCATGAACGTCAACCGGGAACTGGCCTACTCGACCGAACGTGACGATGCCATGGCCCGGTACGCTTCGACCTCGGATGGCGAAGGATCCGATGAGGGCGCGAGCCGGGCGAGCACGGCCCTGAGCTCGACCAACCAGTCGCTGGGCACCTCGCTGGCGTCGACCCCTTCCACCGACGCCTACATGGTCGCGATGAACCCGATGATCGCCGGCCGCGTGCTCCGGGTGAACGATCACCGGATCGTCGTGGACACCGATCAGGGCCAGCGTGTGGCGCTGGAAATGGACTCACGCACGATCGTGCCCGTCAATCTCGCCTCGGGGATGACGGTGCGCGTGGAATACAAGACGATGGAGGACGGACCCAAGTACGCGCAGCGCATCACTCCGATCAAGAGCGACGCGAACACGAATGCCGAGCTGTCGTACGTGGAGCCCTACGAGCGTCATGAGCACATGACGCAGGTCGAGCCGGTCCCCGCGCGGGAGCCGGTGAGCGAGCCGCAGAGCCTGCCGCAGACTGCGGGCAACCAGCCGTTGATCGCGCTGCTGGGCTTCCTCGCGCTTGGAGCAGCAGGTGCCGTGGCGATCGGTCGTCGCCTCCACGGCGCGTAATCACGATATGCGAATGAGCGTCCCCCCGGCCGCCGCGCCTGCATCGCGCCGACGCGGCGCCGGGGGGCTCCGCCGACGCTTTCTCATGTACACCGGGATCACATGCAGCACCGAGTTTCACTCCGCTGGCTCGAAAGGGCCTTGTTCATCACGGGACTCCTGTTCTTGGGGCTCTGGTTCAAGAACGACACCTCGGCCCGCACCTTCCAATCGACCGAATCGGTAAAGCTCGAAGCGGCACGGGTCCTGGCGCAGTTCACCGGTCCGCTCGCGCGCCGGGGCACGGCGGAAGCCTGGTTGCCGGCGAAGCTCCAGAGCGGCGTGTTCGGCCGCATCGAGATTCCGCGGCTCGGGATCTCGGCGCTGATCGCCGAGGGCACCGGGTCTGAGCAGCTCGGGCGCGCGGTCGGCCACATCTCGACGAGCGCGTTTCCAGGGCAACCCGGCAACTGCGCCCTCGCCGGGCATCGCGACAGCTTCCTGCGCGGGCTCGGCACGTTGCGCGAGAACGATGTCATTCGCATCGACACGCTGCAGGGCACCTACACCTACGAGGTGGAGTGGGGCGAGGTGGTCGAGCCGCACCGGGTCGACGTGCTCGACTCGACGCCTGCACCGGCCCTGACGCTCGTGACCTGCTATCCGTTCCACGCCGTGGGCCCCGCCCCGGAGCGCTTCGTGGTGCGGGCGAGACTGGTCGAGCCGGCGGCCTGGGTGGGACGCTAGGGAAACAGCCCTGGTTGAAGCCGTCCGCCCGCTACGCCCCGAAGAACACCACGCGGTTCTTGGGCGGCCGCTTGGCGGCGAGCAGTGCCTGGTTGGCCGCGCGCCACAGCTCGTGCGCCTGGCCGGCGTGATCGGGGAACAGCGCCACGCCCACGCTCACCCGCACTCCGACGTGGTGGCTCTGCCGGTCGAGCCCCTCGAGCCGCACCAGCTGGCGCTCGACGGTGGCGCGCAGGCGCTCCGAGATGGTCGCGGCATCGTCCGACGACATGGGCGCCGTGAGCAGCACCGCGAACTCCTCGCCGCCCCAGCGCGCCACGATGTCGAACGGGCGCACCGCGTGCTTGAGCGCCTGGGCGACCTGGACCAGCACCTGGTTGCCGGCCTCGTAACCGTAGGCGGTGTTGAACGACTTGAAGTCGTCGATGTCCGCGATGCACAGGGCCATCGAGGACTGCTCGCGCTGGGCGCGCGCCATCTCGACCTCGACCTGCTGGTCGAAGTAGGCCCGGTTGTACACGCCGGTGAGTCCGTCCACGAACACCAGCTTCTCGATGCGCGCCGCGCGCTCGATGAGCCCGGCCACGGTCTCGGCGAGCAGCGCGATGAGCGCGAGATCCTCGGGACGGTAGGGATCGGGATCGGGACTGCGCGCCTCGAGGTGGCCGAGGGCTCGCCCGTCGGCCGCCACGACCGCCGCCAGCGCGAGCGCGCGCACCCCGCGCCGCTTCCCCTCGGCCGCCAGCGACGGAGCCTGGGCGAGGTCGGGGCAATAGAGCACGCCCCGGGGCGCTCCCAGCGCCTCGGCGGCAAGTGCCGGGTCGAAGGGCTCAGCGCCGGTTCCGGCTTCGAACACGCTCGCGCCGGCGGGCACGAACATCACGTCGCCGCTCGCGAGCAGCTCGTGCCCCACCAGGCCGATCTGGGCGATCAGTCCCGGGCGCGCGCGACCCGGATCGGACACCAGGCTGTCGTCGAGCGCGAGCAGGCGCCGGATGGGCCCGATGTCGGCGCGGGCATGGGCGGGCAGGCCGGCGCGCGCGAACTCGAGAATGCCGTGGCGCGGCTGGGTGGCCGGCAGCTCGATGCTGATGACATCGAGCGCGTTGCGAGACTGGTAGCGCAGCACAGGGCCTCCGCCGTTACCGGCGGGGGGCAGTCGCTTCAGGGCGCCACCCTGCTCGAGCTGGCTCAGAGCGAGAAACGCGGCCCGCTCGAGCTGCGTGACCACCCCGGTCTGGAGTGCCCGATGAACCTCGAACCGGCTGGCGGGAGGGAGCTCGTCGAGCGGCAAGAGGCGCTCGAGCAGCTCCCGGAAGTCGATCGTCTTCTGTTTCATCGGGCGTCCCTGCCTCCCTGCCGGGCGGCCCAGTCTCATTATCGGAAGCCTCAGGTTCGCGCATTAACTAGCAAGTTGCGGATACGTGGGGGGAAAACCCAAGCTTCGGCGACAACAATTCTACCACAGGGCGGCCGCGCCCACCGAGTCAAAATGCTGTCGAAACAAGGGTTGCGGCGGGTTGGCGAAGCCGCGTGACCCGGCCGACCGTGACGCCCGCCTGCCGTTGGGAGTCGAAGCGCGCGGCGTTGGTCGCAATCGGGCGCGCCGTGCGCGCCGAGGCACCATGCATCGTCGGCCGTGAGCGGCACCTGGTGCGCGTCCGCTCGGGAGGCGCGAGCGCGGGTGCGGCCACGATGATCACGGTCGCCAGAGACAGGCCGAGAATTCGAATCATCCGGACATCCTCAGGTACCGCTCCACGCACAATGTCGCCGAGCGAGCGAGCGCTCGCATGAGCGTACCCGCGTGGCGACGCGTTGTGACGGGGGAAATGCCTTGACACTCCGCTGCGCGGGCCACTAGGGTTCAAGTCCTTGCGCCATCTCGCATTGCTGCCGCGGAGAGCTCCCGCCATGACGCTGTCCGAGCTGCTGAATCCGAACGCCATCAGCCTGAAGCTCAAGGCTCTGACCAAGCGCGAAGCGCTGGTCGAGCTCGTGGAACTGCTTGAAACCGGGCACGGTTTCAACAGCCAGGGCGAGATCCTCGACCGGGTGATGCGGCGCGAGGCCATGATGTCCACCGGCCTGTTCCCGGGCGCGGCGATCCCGCACGGCAAGGCGCGCTCGGCCGAGCGCATGGCCGCCGCCTGCGGCATCTCCCCGGCCGGCGTGGCCTTCGAGTCCGAGGACGGCCAGCCCACACGACTGTTTGTTCTTCTGGTCTCGCCTGAGAGCGCGACCACCCAGCACGTCAAGCTGCTCGCCAACATCTCGCGCCTGCTCAAGGAGGAGAGGGTGCGCAAGAGTCTGATCGCGGCCGAAAGCCCGGAGGCCTTCCTGGAGGCCTTGCGGTCCGCCGAGAGCGCCTACATCGCATCCAGCTAGCTAGCCCGCCTGGGCGCCCGCCGTGCCGCCGGCGGTTCCGGCTACCCGACAGCTTCGCCTGGTCCAGCCCGAACGCCCCTCACCGGGGAGTCCCGCATGCATTTCGTCGACGCCTGGGTCTCGCTGCCGCCCCTCGACCTGATCCGGCTCCTGTTGCCGGCGGGCTTCCTGGTGCTGGCGGTGTTCCTGCCCGGACGCGGCACGGCCCGGCTCACCGCGCTGGGCGTGGCGCTGTGCCTGCCGCTGGTGCGCGAGCTTCAGGTGCCGCCGCGGCTGCTCGCCGCCTGGGTGGCGCTGTGGATCCTGATCGCCTGGCAGGCCGGGCGCGTGACCTCGGGCGCCCGGCGCTCGCTCACCACGCGGCTCGCCGGCATGGAGCCCGGCTCGGTCGGCCTGCTCATCGGCGGGGCGCTGCTCGTGCTGCTGCTCGCCGCCGTCGCGCGCCAGGACCTGGCCCCCGAGGCCACGCGGCGGGCGGCCTATGGGCTCCTGCTCGTGGACGTGGGGCTGCTCCATCTCATGCTCCGCCGGCACGCGCTACGCGCCGCCGTCGCCTTCGGAGCGCTCGGGCTCGGCGTCCAGGTGCTCGACGGCATCGCGCGCGCCGGTGAGGTGGGGGTGCCGCTCTCGAACCCGGGCGTGGTGCTCGCGACCGCGATCGCGGTCGCCATCACGGTGCGGCTCGCGGGCAGCCGCGAGAGTGCGGCCGGCACCGCCTGGATCACCGACGCCCACGACCTGAGGGACTGACGTGGTCTCGCTCCGCGCCATCCGCGTGCCGCGCCCGGGCGCCCACATCACCGGGATGCTGCTGTGCGTGCCCGGGCTGCTGCTCCTGTGGTGGCCCTCGCTGTGGGCCGCAGCACTCGGGCTCGAGCTGGTGGCGACCGCGTTCTGGTGGTGGGCGCGGGCGGCTCCCGACCCCTCGCGCGAGATCCCGCGCTGGGCGTGGCTGCGGCGCCCCGCCGCGGCCCTGTGGCTCGCGGCCGCACTCCACGCCGCGGTGCCCGGGCTCTCGCACCAGTCGGCGTGGTTCCGGCAGTCGCTCGAGTTGTGGCGGCACGTGGACGCGATCGCGGTGGTGTGGGCGGGCCTCGAGCTGCTCGCCGCACTCCCGCTGGCGCGTCCGTTCTCCGACCTGCCGGGTCCGCTGCTGCCCATCCGCCCGTGGCTGCCGGTCATCCTGCCCGCGGCGGGCTTCGCCGTGCTGTGGCGCCAGGCGCCCCACTGGACCCAGGTCGCCGAGGTGCGCACCGCGACCGAGGTGTTGCTGGTCCTCACTGCGGTGCTCGCTACGCTGCGCGCCTTCGGCCGGCGGCGCTGGACCGCGAGCCTGCGCTGGCTCGTGGTCGCGGACTGCGCCATGGCCGTGCTCCTCATCACCCTGGGGGCGGTGCTCCCGGGCGTGGTGCTCATGCTGTGGATCGCGGCCTGCGGCGGGCACGCGTTCCTGCTCGCCGGCGAGCTGCGCGGCGCCGCCCCCCGCCGCGGGGTGATCCTGAGCCTGATGTGGCGCGTCTCGACCTTCGCCTCCTCGGCGGCGCTCACCTGGCCCGCGCTCGTGACCCTGTTCCCGACCTCGGCCGAGAGGTTGCGCGCGATCGATTTTCCGGCCGCGGCGCTCGCCACGATGCTGACCGCGTGGATCAACGTCGGACGCATCGTCGAAGCCCCCGAGCGCCGCACGCTGATGCGCGCCGATCCGGCGGTCACCTTCAGCCACCTCGGGGCGCTGATCGCGCTCCTGACCGCCCCGGTCGCGATCCTCGGGGCCCTCGTGACCGGGTTCCACCCGCCGCTGTTCGTGGCGCTGGTGTCGCTCATCCCCGCGTTCCTCGGCGGGGCGTTCGCGCTGTGGAGCCGGCGTCGTGCGGCCGCGGGGGCGGTGTCGGAACCGGATGGGACCGAGTCCGCCGAGGGCGGCACGGCATTCGAAAGCGTGGCGCAGCCCGCGCACGCGGGCGTCGCGCTGCGTCAGTTCGCGCGCGTCACCTTCAACGTGGTGGTGGCCCTGGAGCGCGTCGTGGTCTCGTTCTTCGCCCGGCTCGCGCAGGTCGTGACCTCGCCGCTGCGCGACCTCAACAGCGGAGATGCCCAGGATTACCTGCTGTTCCTGGTGGGCTTGAGCGTGCTCATCCTGGTGCTGCCGCTCCTCCGATGAACCTGTCCGCGCTGTTCTCGCCCGTGATCGCGAGCTTCGCCACGCCGCTCGTGCCCACCGCCCTGGCGCTCGGGGTGGCGCTGCTCCTGTTCGTGCTCGAGCGCCGCCAGGATCCGCAGTCGGCCTCGTTCGCGCCCTTCGCCGTGCTGCCGCCGCTCGCCGCGGTCGTGGCGATGCCCCAGCGCGCGACCCTGACGCTGGTGCCGCTCGTCATCGGCCTGGTCATCGCGATGCTGGCGCGCAACCGCCGCGACCTGCTCCACAGCGAGTGCGGCCTCAAGCTCCTGTGGGTGCTGGGCCCGGCGCTCGCGCTCTCGTGGGCGGGCATGGAGCTGCTGACGCTCGCGACCGGCACCTCGGTGCTCGCCGAGCAGTGGGCGGTGCTCCAGCTCGGGCTCGAGCCGCGCTTTCTGTGGAGCACGGCGCTGCCGCTCTCGCTGCTTGCCGGGGTGGTGCTGCTCGGGGCGGCGCCGTTCCACTTCTGGATGGCCGACCTGTTCCACGGCGCGCGCGCCTGGCTCGCCCCGCTCACCGCCGCCGCCTTCCAGGTCATGGGCGCGGTGTGGCTCGCGCGCCAGCTCACCGGCATCGAGGCGTTCCCGGACGGTGCCGGGATCACCGGACCCATGCTCGCCGCGGCTTCCGTGGTCGC
>JBGQIE010000134.1:0-7725 GCA_041498315.1 Candidatus Eiseniibacteriota bacterium | reverse complement strand
CTCCTCCTGCCGGGCGACTTCGATCTCGCCCGACTGGGTCTCTCCGGCGAGCGTGCGACCTTTCCACATGAAGACGGGCATCGGCTCCTCCTAGGCGGCCTTGCGCACGACCTGGCCGAGCATGTTCTCCAGCTCGGCGCGATCCGCGCACCGTTCCAGCGCGTGTTCCGGGGTCAGCGCCTTGTCGAGCACCGTCTGGAACAGCGACTGATTCATGGTCTGCATGCCGTACTTCTGCCCGGCCTGCATGAGGCTGTAGATCTGGTGGGTCTTGCCCTCGCGGATGAGCGCCTTGATCGCCGGGGTGCACACCAGCACCTCGGCGCACATGACGCGCCCCTTGCCGTGGCTGCGCGGGATGAGCTGCTGCGTGATGACGCCCTCGAGGGTGAAGGCCAGCTGGGTCAGGATCTGCTTCTGCTGGTCCGCCGGGAACACGTCCACGATGCGGTTGACCGCCTCGTAGGTCGAGTTCGTGTGAAGGGTGGCGAACACCAGATGCCCGGTCTCGGCGATGGTCAGGGCCGCCTCGATGGTCTCGAGGTCCCGCATCTCACCGATCAGGATGATGTCCGGGTCCTGCCGCAGGACGTACTTGAGCGCGATCGGGAAGGAGTTCGTGTCGGCGCCGATCTCGCGCTGGTTGACGATGCACTTCTTGTTCTGGTGGATGTACTCGATCGGATCTTCGATCGTGATGATGTGGCTCTGGCGGGTCGAGTTGATGCGGTCGAGCATCGCCGCCAGGGTCGTGGACTTGCCGCTCCCGGTCGGGCCGGTCAGGAGCACGAGGCCCTTCTGGCGCAGCGTGAACTCGCGCACGATCGGGGGCAGTCCGAGCTTCTCCATCGCGACGATGTCGTAGGGGATCTGCCGGATGACCATCGAGACCACGCCGCGCTGCAGGAACACGTTGGCGCGGAACCGCGACAGCCCCTTGACGCCGAACGAGAAGTCGAGCTCCTTGGTGGTCTCGAAGCGCTTGCGCTGCTCGTCCGAGAGCACGCTGTAGGCGAGGTTCGCCGTGGCCTCGGGCGACAGCACTTCGTGATGCGTGGGCTCCACCGCCCCGTCGATGCGGTACATCGGCGGCACGCCCGCCGTGACGTGCAGGTCGGACGCCCGCTTCGGGATCATCTCTTCGAGCAGCTCGCGCAGCGTCACCACGGTCGTTCACTTCCTTTCGCGCAGTCCGGGCCGGGCGCTCGCGCGCCGCGCTCCGGTGGGTACGACTCCGATCGTCATCCGCCGCTTACACCTTGTCGGCGGCGGTCTCCTTGAGCACTTCCTCCACCGACGTAATCCCGCGCTTCAGCTTCTCGAGCGCGTCGCGACGCAGCGTCAGCATGCCCTGCTCGATCGCGAGCTTCTTGATCTCCCCCGCCGACGCCCGGTCCAGCACCAGATCGCGGACCTGCGGGGTCAGCGTGAGGACTTCGTACACGCCCTGGCGACCGCGGTAGCCCGAGTTGTTGCACTCGACGCATCCCGCCCCCTCGACGAACGTGGCCTTCTTGGCTTCGTTCTTGTCGAGCTGGAGTTCGCGCAGCACCTCGTCATTGAGCTCGATGGGCCGCTTGCACGCGTTGCACACCCGGCGCACCAGGCGCTGGGCGAGCACCAGCTGGACCGACGAGGCGACCAGGAACGGCTCGATCCCCATGTCGACGAGTCGCCCGATGGCGCTGGGCGCGTCGTTCGTGTGCAGGGTCGAGAGCACGAGATGGCCGGTGAGCGCCGCCTTGACGGCGATCGAGGCGGTTTCCAGGTCGCGGATCTCGCCCACCATGATGATGTTGGGGTCCTGGCGCAGGAAGGCTTTGAGCGCGGCCGCGAAGGTCAGCCCGGCGTCATCGTTGACCAGCACCTGGTTGATGCCGTCCAGGTTGTACTCGACCGGGTCCTCGGCGGTCATGACGTTGACCTCGGGCGTGTTGACCCGCGACAGCGCGGAGTAGAGCGTCGTGGTCTTGCCGGAGCCGGTGGGCCCGGTGACCAGCACCATGCCGTAGGGGTTCGCGATCGCCGCCGACAGTTCGCGCATCGAGTTGGGCTCGAAGCCGAGCTTCTCGAGATCGATGTTGAGATTGGTCTTGTCGAGAATACGCATCACGATCTTCTCGCCGAAGATCGTCGGCAGCGACGAGACGCGCAGATCGATGGTGCGATTGAGCACCTTGATCTTGATGCGTCCGTCCTGGGGGATGCGGCGCTCCGCGATGTCGAGCTCGGCCATGATCTTGAGACGCGAGATGATCGCGGCCTTGAACTTGAACGGCGGCGACATCATCTCCTGGAGCACGCCGTCGATGCGGAAGCGCACGCGCATCGCCTTTTCGTAGGGTTCGATGTGGATGTCGGAAGCGCCCTTGCGCACCGCGTCCGCGATCAGCGAGTTGACGAGCTTGACGATCGGCGCCTCGTCGGCGCCGGCGATGCCGGCTTCGGCCTCGGCGGCATCGTCCTCCTCGACGACCGCGAGCTCGTCCTCCATGCCCTTCATGACGTCGGCCATCGTGCCGGCCGAGTCGTAGGCGCGATCGATCGCCTTCTTGAGGCTGAGCTCGGAGGCGACGTTGGGCTCGATCTCGTAGCCGGTGATGAACTTGATGTCGTCGATCGCGAAAATGTTGGTGGGATTCGACATCGCGACGATCAGCCGGCGGCCGCTGCGCGAGACCGGCAGGGCCATGAACTTGCTCGCCACGTCGCCCGGGATGAGGCGGGTGAGGTTCGTGTCGGGCTCGTAGGACTTGAGGTCGATCGCCGGCACGTTGTAGAGCCGCGACAGGAAGCCGAGCAGGGCCTCCTCCGAGATCGCCCCGATCCTGACGAGGTTGCCGACGATGCTGCCGCCGCTCGTCTTCTGCTGCACCGCGGCCTTGTCGAGGGCGGTCTTGTCGATCAATCGCGCGTCGAGAAGGCGCTGTCCAATGTCTTCGTTCACGTGGGTCTTCCGTGGCTTGCGCGTGAAGCGAGTCTCCGCGCGCCGGCCCGCGCGGGCGCCCCCGTCGCGGGCCGGACGCGAGGAAATCCGCCGTCCGGAATCCATTGGGCCGCCAGCCCAGGTCGCGACCGCCTGCCGTGCGAAGCGCCCGGCGGATGCGGCAAGCAGCCTGGGCGGACGAAGCCCGACCTCGTTATCGGAAGGGGGGCGCGCGGGCTTGAAGCGAATTCCGCCGCGCGTGCCCGCGGCGGTCGTGCAAACTGCACGCTCAGCGGCTCGTCTTCGCCGCCGAATCCGAAGCGCCCGCGGCCGCGGGAGGCCGCCCCGTGCCGGGGCTCGGACCCACGATCGCCCAGGGCCGGATGCGTTCGAGCAGGCGGGGCCCCACGCCGCGCACGGCGAGCAGCTCGTCGAGCCCCAGGAAGGGCCCGTAGCGTCGCCGCTGGAGCACGATGCGTTCGGCGAGAACCGGACCAATGCCCGGCAGGCCGTCGAGCTCGCGCGCCCCCGCGCGGTTGAGATCGACCGGCCGGCGGCGCGCCGCGGCGGGACCCCGCGGTCCCGGCCGGACGCTGGGACCCGCCCCGGGCGCACCGCCCGCCCCGGCGGATGCCGCGGAGTCGGGATCCGGCGCCGCGGCCCCGGGCGGCGGGTCGGAGGGCGCGGGGCGCTCCTCCCGCGGGCCCGCGGCACGTCCCGCCGCCGGGCCGTGCGCGCGCCACAGATCGTGCGCGGCGCCGATGAGGAGCAACAGCACCAGCACCAGCGCGCCGCGCCGTTCCGATGGGGTGAGTGCGAGCATGGCATCCCCGCGGGGGCGGATGCTAGTTGAACAGCCTCCAGGTGAGCGTGCCGCGCATCTCGAGACCGGGTCCCAGGGCGGGCCGGCCGGTCACGGGGTCGATCCAGCTCTGCGGCTGCGGGCGGTCTTCGAGATTGCGCGCCCGCAGCGTGAACACGGCGTCGGCGAGCGTGACCACCGCCGCCGCCCCGTAGCTCGAAGTGGCCGCGAGACGGCGCGGGGCGGCCTCTTCGGTCTCGCGCTCGCCCACCCATTCCGCTTCGCCGCGCAGCGCGACACCGAGATCGCGCTTGAACGCCTTGAAGCCGAACCCCGCCGCGGCGCGCGCTCCCCAGCTCGGATCGACCTGCGGTTGCCCGCCGTCGCGATCGCGCCCGAGCACGAAGCCTTCGGCGGCGCCTTCGAGCGGACCCAGCCGGGCCTGGCCGCCCACGCTCCCGAGCGCGAAGCGGTAGCGCCGTGGATCGCGCTCGATTCCCGCGCGCATCCACAGCTCGGAGAGCGGCAACCGCGCCACCAGCGCGCGGTCCGCCGCGCGCCCGGCGAGGACCGCCGCCCGCCCCTGGAGCCGCGGCCCGCCGGCGCCGAGCTCCGCCCCCGCGGCCCAGGTGCTCTGGAGGAACGGCCGTTCCCCGGGCGCGAGATCCGACCACACCGGCTGGAGCAGCCGCCCGATGCTCAGGCGCGCACGGCGGCTGTCCGCGCCGAACTCCGCGGCCAGGTTCGGCGCCAGGGTCCAGCGCTCGCTCCCGCCCTCGCGCCCGGCCCCGATCGCGGCCTCGAGGCGCCCCGGGCCGAGCGGGCGCTCGATGCGGGCCGCGGACCAGAGCTGGTCGACGACGCGCTCGAACACCGGGCGTTCGAGCGTGACGCGCGCGGCCCGCTCACTCCTCCATTCGAAGCGCAGCGCGGCCGGATGCCCGCCGGCAATGGCTCCGAGCTCCGCGGCGGCGCGGTTTTCCTGGGCGTCGCGCCGGGAATAGGACAGCGTGTCGCCGAAGCTCTCGAAGTGCGTGTAGCCGCGCGCGACGTTCACACGCCCCCACCAGCGCCGCGCGCGGTACCGGTAGTCCAGGGTGCCGCTCTCGCCGGCCGCATCCTCCTCGTCGCCGTCCGCGAGCCGTTCGGCGGCCCCGCGCTGGGCATAGGCGGCCCGCCATTGATGGGCGCCGCGCACCCCGCGCGCGCTGAGGCCCCACAGGTGCTGCCCCTCGCGCTGGAACGGCCCCATCGCCCCGTGTTGCCCGGCCTGCATCTCGACCCGTAATCCGCTCAGCGAGTCGCCGCGCTCGATGCCGAGGGCGTTGCTCTCGTACGCATTCGATCCGCTGATGGACTGGAACGTGGCGACCGCGTGCTCGCGCCCCGGCGCCAGCGCGATGCCCTGGAGCCGGGCCAGCCCGGCGCCGAATCCCCGCCACGCGACCTCGTCGAGCAGGCTGACGGCCAGCGTGTCGTTCCAGACCAGCGCGCGCCGCGCGAGCGCGACCCCGGGCGCGGGCAGGGCGAGGGGCGCCCCGCCGGGCTCGTCGAGCCACAGTCCGCCGAGCGCGAGCCCGGCCAGCGGCCACGGCGCGCCGGAGCCACTGCGCGCGTCCGGGAACCAGCCCGGCCGCCCCGGCTCGGCCCACGCGCTCACGGCGTCGCCGAGCCCGGAGCCCGCGAGCGAGGCGCCTCCTTCGGCCAGCGTCTGCGCCCGGGAAGTCCCCGTGGCGCCGAGCGCCAGCGTCAGGAGGAGAGTCGCTCCCGGTAGCGCGCGAACACCGCGACCAGCGGCGTGCCGACGACCGCGAACATCGCGACATTGGTGGCGATGTGGAAGAGCGAGAATGGAATGCCTCCGATCAGGGTGGCTTTCATCTGGCCGAACACGATTCCGGTGGCGAGATTCGTGATGAGATCGAATAGCGCGGTCAGGAGGAAGCCGCCCGCCGCGAGTGTAGCGGCACGCGCGGCGATGCTCCGCCCCGGGAGCCCCAGCGCCGCGAACGCGCCGCCCGCGCCACCCGTCACCGCTTCCCCCAGGACCTGGGCGAGCAG
This sequence comes from Candidatus Eiseniibacteriota bacterium, assembly GCA_041498315.1. GTDB lineage: Bacteria > Eisenbacteria > RBG-16-71-46 > RBG-16-71-46 > RBG-16-71-46 > JBGQIE01. The sequence continues at coordinate 1,936 of JBGQIE010000134.1, read as the reverse complement.
GACGAGCGGATGAACCGCACCGTACGGATTGAGCAGTGAATAGACCAGCATCGTCAAGGCACCGATGAGCGCGCCGTCGCGCACGCCGAGGAGCACGCCCGAGCAGAACATCACCAGCGTCAGCGGCTCGAAGTTTGGAATCGGGTGAAGGTACGACCCCGTGAGCCCCGCCGCCATCATGAGGGACGCGTACGACAGGCGGCGCGCGGACGTGAACGGACGTGCGATCGCGGCATCTCCGGGAGGGCCGTGGGGAGCTTGGGCTCGAGGCGCCGGTAAGATTAGCGAGCGCCCCGGGGCCGAGTCAACGACGGGGATCGGCGCGCCCGGCCCGCCGCGGGACGTGTGGGGTCGGGGCCGCGGCTACGCCGCGACGCCCGCGGCTTCCTTGAGCCGCACGACGGCGGCGAGCGGCACCGGCATGTCGCCCAGCTCCGCGCCGCGGCCGGGGCCGTGATAGTCGGACCCGCCGCTTTCGAGCAGGCCGAGCCGGCGCGCCAGCTCGCGGTAGCGCCGCATCGTGGCGGTCCCGTGCTGCGGATGCCAGACCTCGATGCCACGGAGCCCCGCGGCGACCAGGTTCTCGACCACGCTCACCGCGAGGCTCGCGCCCGGATGGGCGAGCACGCTCACGCCGCCCGCGGCGTGGATGATCTCGATCGCGCGCTCGGGGCGAAACGCGGGCCGCGGCACGAACGCGCTGCCCTGCGCCCCGAGCAGGCGGCGGAAGGCGTCGTCCGCGCCCTCGGCGTGCCCCGCCTCGATGAGCGCCTGGGCCACGTGCGGCCGCCCCACGACGCCCGGCCCCGCCAGGGCGATGACGCGCTCCAGGTCGACCCCCAACCCCAGCTGGGCCAGCCGTTCGACGATCGCGCGCGCGCGCTGGACGCGCTCGTCGCGGAAGCGCGCCAGGTGCTCGTGGAGGCCGACGTGCTCGGCGTCGACGTACAGGCCCAGGATGTGGAGATCGAGTCCGTCGTGCGCGGTCGAGATCTCGATCCCCGGAATGAGCTCGAGTGCCAGGCCCGCGGGCGCCGAGGCGCGCAGCCCCGAGGCGGCGCGCGCCAGGCCGGCGACCGAATCGTGATCGGTGATCGCGAGGACCGCGAGCTGACGCTCGATCGCCAGGGCCACCAGCGCCTCGGGCGAGAGCTGGCCGTCGCTGAAATGAGTGTGGCTGTGGAGATCGACGCGCCGGCCGCCCTGGATCCCGTTCGACGGGGCGGCCGCGGGCGGCCGCGCCATCACACGTTCTCCAGCGCGCGGCGCAGGGCCTTGATCTTCTGGGCGACGTCGGGGTAGCTGGCCTGCTGCGCGTAGACGCGCTCGAACTCCTCGAGCGCCTCCTGGGGGCGGCCCGCGGCCTCGTGGGCGAGGCCGAGCTGGAAGCGGAGGTTCGCCGCCACGCCGGCGTCGAGACCGGGGAGCGCCAGCGCGTTCGTGAACTCGTTCACCGCTTCGTCGAACAGACCCTGGTCGAGCAACGAGCGACCGCTCATTTCCGCGCAGCGCTGCGCGAAGGCAGGGCTGCGCGCGGCGACCCGGAAGCAGTCGAGCGCCTGGTCGAGGAGTCCCATCTCACGGTAGGCCATGCCCAGATCATAGTTGCTCTGGGCGTCGTCGGAAATGAGGGCCTCGACGCCACGCTGGAACTCGGACAGCAGCGCGCTCAGATCGGGGGCCACGGCATCGATGCTCCCCATCGCGACCTCGAGCTTGCCCTGGCCGTCGGGCATCGCCCCGCGCGCCGCGGGCGCGGCCGGCGCGGCCGCCGGGGGCGAGACGGGCAGCGGCCGGGGCGCGGGCGCGGCCGCGGGCGCCTCCACCACCACGCCCTGCTCGGACAGTCGCGCGAGGCGCCGCAGCGCGTGCTCGTTCGCAGGGTCGAGGATGCGCGCCCGCTCGAAGCAGCTCACCGCCGCGGCCGCATCCCCTT
>JBGQIE010000133.1:0-7752 GCA_041498315.1 Candidatus Eiseniibacteriota bacterium | reverse complement strand
GTGACGACCGAGAAGCTGATCTCGGCCGGAATCGAGACCGTGCAGGAGCTGATCGCCACCCCGCTCGAGAAGCTGATCGAGATTCCCGGCATCGGCGAGAAGACGGCGGAGAAGCTGCTGGGGGCGGCGCAGGAGTACCTGGCGGCGCACCCGCCGGTCACGGCCGAGCAGGTCAACGGCCAGCTGGAGTTCACGCCCGAGATGGAGCCTTCCACGGAGGCCGCGGCCGCGCCGGCCACCCCGGCCACCCCGGCCGCCACATCGGCGCCGTCCGAAGTCGAGCAGGTCCCCGAGTCGGCCCCCACCGGGGCGGCGACGGGCGCCCTGCCGGAACCGAACGATGGAGAGCAGCGTGCCCAGTAAGGTCGTGGCCAAGAAACTGCGCGTCTACGAAGTGGCGAAGGACCTCGGGATGTCGAGCGAGGCCGTGCTGCAGATCGTCAAGCGGCTCGGCGTCGAGGTCAAGAACCACATGAGCACCCTGCTGCCCGAGACCGTCGCCAAGGTGCAGGGCGAGATGGCGCAGGAGCGCACCGCGGTCCGCGAGGAGATGACGCGCAAGCACGAGCAGGACGTGCAGCGCGCCCGCGACGAGCGTGCCCGCGCCGCGGCCGCCCACGCGGGCCATGCGCCCGCCGCCTCCGCGCCGCCCGCCGCGCCCGCCGCCCCCGGTCCCGGGGCGCGTCCCGGCGTCCGCCCGGCGCCCGGGCGCCCCCCCGAGCGTGGGGCGCGTCCCGGCGTCGTGGCCGGACATGCGCCGGCCCATCCGGGCCAGCGACCGGGCGCCGGGCCGGGCCTGCGGCGCCGCGACCGCAAGAAGAAGAAGGTCGTGGACGAGAAGCTGGCGCTCGAGAGCGTGCGCAAGACGCTCGCGAGCCTCGATGTCGGTGGCGCCCGGCGCCGCCACCACCGCCATGACGCCGAGAACGGCGAGGTCGCGACCGAGGCGCTGCGAGTCATCCGCGCCCACGAGTTCCTGACCCTCTCCGAGCTCGCGAATCTCATGGAGGTCAAGCCCCAGGAGGTCATCGCGACCTGCATGCGGCTCGGTCTCATGGCGACCATCAACAAGCGTCTCGACAAGGATTCGATCGTCACGGTGGCCGACGAGTTCGGCTTCGACGTCGAGTTCGTCTCGCAGTACGGGGAGGAGGCGGCCGCCACGCCGGTGGTCGAGACCCCGGCCCAGCAGGCCCCGCGGGCCCCGGTCGTGACCGTCATGGGCCACGTCGACCACGGCAAGACCTCGCTGCTCGACTACATCCGCAAGACCAACGTGATCGCGGGCGAGGCGGGCGGGATCACCCAGCACATCGGCGCCTACGACGTCACGCTGGCCGGCGGCAAGAAGATCTGCTTCCTCGACACCCCCGGCCACGAGGCGTTCACCGCGATGCGCGCGCGCGGCGCCCAGGTCACCGACATCGTCGTCCTGGTCGTCGCCGCCGACGACCGCGTCATGCCGCAGACCATCGAGGCCATCGATCACGCCAAGGCGGCCGGCGTGCCGATCGTCGTCGCGATCAACAAGATCGATCTGCCCGCGGCCAAGCCCGACCTGGTCAAACAGGAGCTCGCCCAGCACGGGGTGGTCGTCGAGGAGTACGGCGGCAAGAACGTGTGCGTCGAGATCTCCGCCAAGAAGGGCACCAACGTCGACCGCCTGCTCGAGATGATCCTGCTGGTCGCCGAGCTGCTCGACCTCAAGGCCAATCCCGACAAGCGCGCGCGCGGCGTCGTGCTCGAAGCGCGAGTCGAGCAGGGGCGCGGCATCGTCGCCAGCCTGCTGGTCCAGTCCGGGACGCTGCGGATCGGGGACGCCTTCGTCGCCGGCCAGCACTACGGCCGCGTGCGGGCGATGTTCGACGAGCGCGGCCGCCAGCTCACGGTCGCCGGTCCCTCGACCCCGGCCGAGGTGCTGGGCTGGAACGGCACGCCCGCGGCCGGGGACATCTTCGGGGCCTTCGACGACGAGCGCGAGGCGCGCGACATCGCCAACAAGCGCCAGGCCCTGCATCGCGAGCACGAGTTCCGCGCGGCCAAGGCGATCTCGCTCGCCGATTTCCACTCCCGCATGACCCAGGGCGAGATGACCGAGCTCAAGATGGTCCTCAAGGGCGACGTGGACGGCTCGGTCGAGGCGCTCTCGGAATCGCTCACCAAGCTTGGCACCAGCGAGGTCGGCGTGCGCATCATCCGCCAGGCGGTGGGCCAGATCTCGGAGTCCGACGTGCTGCTCGCGGCCGCCTCCGCGGCGATCATCGTCGGCTTCCACGTGCGGCCCGATCCGCGGGCGCGCGAGCTGGCGGAGCGCGAGAAGGTCGAGATCCGCTACTACGACATCATCTACAAGGCGGTCGAGGACGTGAAGCAGGCGCTCGAGGGCATGCTCAAGCCCGAGCTCAAGGAGGTCGTGCTCGGCACCGCCGAGGTGCGCCAGCTGTTCAAGCTCTCGAAGGCCGGCACGGTGTGCGGCTGCATGGTGACCTCGGGCTCCATCCCGCGCGGGGCGAAGGTGCGCCTGCTGCGCGACGGCGAGACCGTGTGGCAGGGCCGCATCGACGCGCTGCGGCGCTTCAAGGACGACGTCAAGGAGGTCGCGACCGGATTCGAGTGCGGCATCAGCCTCGATGGCATGAACGACGCCAAGGTGGGCGACACCATCGAGGCGTTCGCGATCGAGGAGCTCGCCAGAACCCTGTAGCTCACCCCGGCGACCGCCCCCCGGCCCCGCCGCCTCCAGGTCCGTCAGCCCATGTTCGTCGGCATCGTCCGCATCGAGCTCCACATTCCGGGTGTCTCGTCGCTCAAGGGCAAGCGCTCGGTGGTGCGCGGCCTCAAAGAGCGCATCCGCCAGCGCGTCCATGCCGCGGTCGCCGAGGTGGATCACCAGGACCTGTGGCAGCGCGCGACCCTGGGGGCCGCCGTCGTCTCGGGGGAGAACCGGCAGGTGGGCGAGATGCTGCAATCCATCCGTGACCTGGTCAACGCCACGCCCGAGGCCGAGATCATCGACTGGCAGGAGCAGGTCCAATGAGCGTTCGTCCCGAACGTGTCGCGCAGTTCATGCGCCGCGAAATCGCCGAGATCCTCGAGCACCGGCTCAACGATCCGCGCCTCGCCGGGCTGGTCGTGAGCGTCACCGACGTCGAGGTCACGCGCGACCTGTCGTCCGCGAAGGTGTACGTCAGCGTGCTCGAGACCGGCGAGGCCCGCGCCCGGGCGCTCGACGCGCTCCAGAGCGCGGTCGGCTTCGTGCGCCACCTGCTGGGCACGCGCCTCGAGCTGCGCGAGATCCCCGAGATCCGCTTCGTGCACGACGCCTCGATCGAGCGCGGCGCCCGCGTCGAGGAGCTGCTGCGCAGGCTCGCCGACGGGGAATCCCCGCCCGACGAGGTGAAGCCCGACGAAGCGCCCTCATGAGCGCGGCCGCGCTGCCGCGCGTGCCCGCGACGATGCCGGCGCCCGCGTGGTCGGGACTGCTCGCGGTGGACAAGCCGGCCGGGATGACCTCGCACGACGTGGTCGTGCGCGTGCGGGACCGGCTGGGCATCCCGGGCGCCGGACACCTCGGCACCCTGGACCCGGGGGCGAGCGGCCTGCTGCTCGTGGCGCTCGGGGCCGCGACCCGCTGCATCCCGGTGTGGCAGGGGGGCGAGAAGACCTACGAGGCGAGCCTGCGCTTTGGAGTGATCACCTCGAGCCAGGACCTCGAAGGCGAGGTGCTCGAGCGCCGTCCGGTCGATCTCGACGAGGAGCGCGTGCGCGCGGCCTCCCGGGCGTTCGTCGGCGAGCTGTCGCAGGTGCCGCCGATGGTGTCCGCGCTCAAGGTGGGGGGTGAGCGCCTCTACCGCATGGCACGCCGCGGCGAGGTGGTCGAGCGCGCCTCGCGCCCGGTGCGGGTGAGCGAGTGGACTTGGGCTTCCTTCGCGCTCCCCGAGGCGCGCTTCCGGGTGCGCTGCTCGGGCGGAACCTACGTGCGCACGCTCGCGCACGACCTGGGCGAGCGACTGGGCTGCGGCGCGGCGCTCGGGGAGCTGCGCCGCCTGCGCAGCGAGCCGTTCGGCCTCGAGCGCTCGGTGACGCTCGAGGAGCTCGAGCGCGACCCCGCGGCGCAGGTGCTCGCCCAGGCCGGCATCCCGCTCGACCAGGCGCTCGGGGTGCTGCCCGCGCTCATCCTGGATCCCGAGGCCGAGATCCAGGTCGGGCACGGCCAGCGCCCCGCGCTCGAGCGGCGCGCGCTCGAGCAGGCGGGCGTGCCGATCGGCGCCGGCCCGCGCTCGGTCGTGGCCCGGGACGCGCAGGGGCGCGCGCTGGCGCTGGGCGAGATCGTCGCCGACCCCGCGCACCCCGGGACCCTGCGCCTGTGCCCGCACGTCGTGTTCCCGTGGGCGGCGCGCCGGGGCCGCGGGTAGCGGGACGGGGCGGGAGCGCACGGTGGGCGGTGCGGTCGCGGTCGGGGTTTTCGACGGCCTCCACCTCGGGCACCAGCGCATCCTCGAGCGCATGCGCTCGAGGGCCGACGAAGCCGGCGGCCCGCGCGTGGTCGTGAGCTTCGATCCGCATCCCGATGTGGTGCTCTCGAAGTCGTTCCGGGCGGTCGCTCCCCTGACCCCGCTGCCCGAGAAGCGCGCCTGGCTCGCGACCTTCGGCGTCCAGCGCTTCGACGTGCTGCCGTTCACCCGCGAGCTGGCGGCGCTCTCGCCCGAGGCCTTCGTCGAGCGCCACCTGGTCGAGCCGTACGCCCCCGCGGCGCTGGTCGTGGGCGAGAACTTCGCGCTCGGGCGCGGCCGGGCGGGGGACGTGCCGCGGTTGCGGGAGATCGGCCGCCACCTGGGCTTCGAGGTCGAAGCGGTGCCGCTCCTCCAGCTCGAGGGCGGGGCGGTCACGAGCACGCGCATCCGCGAGCAGCTGCTCGCGGGCGACGTCGCGGCGGCCGCGCGCCTGCTCGGGCGGCGCTACACCCTCGAAGCCACCGTGGTCACCGGGGCGGGGGTGGGGCGCCAGCTCGGGATGCCGACCGCAAACTTGAGGCTCCACGACGAGAAGTGCGTCCCCGCCCACGGCATCTACGCGGTCTGGGTGCGGCTCGGGGGCGAGGGGCCGCTCCGTCCCGGCGCGATGAGCATCGGGACTCGCCCCACCTTCGGGGGCAAGGTGCCCACGCTCGAGGTCTTTCTGCTCGACTGGAGCGGCGAGCTGGTGGGCCGCAGCCTCGAGGTCGAGTTCGATTCGTGGCTGCGCGAGGAGAAGACCTTCGAGGGGCCCGGGCCCCTCATCGAGGCCATGCGCGAGGACGTGGCCGAGGTGCGCCGGCGCCTGGCCGCTGGAGCGGCCCCGGCGGCCCCCCGCACCCGCCCCTAGGCGGGCCTGGCGGGCCCGGCGAACGCCAACCCGCGCGCTTCGAGCGGGTTGGCGGCCGGTTTGCCAAGCCGGCACGGGGATGTTACGTTCCATCGTCGCCCCAACTTCGGGGTTCACGGTGGCGACCGCTCCTCCACCCGAGAGCTTGCACTCGATGGCGGGGCCATTCACTCCCAATCAAGCCCTGCAGGAGGTGACCCTGATGACGCTCTCCAAGGAGCAGAAGCTGGGGATCATCGGTAAGTTCAAGACCCACGAAGGGGATTCCGGCTCGCCGGAAGTGCAGATCGCGCTGCTGACCGAGAAGATTCACTACCTCACCGAGCACTTCAAGGCGCACAAGCGCGATCACGCCTCACGCCGGGGACTCCTGCGCATGGTGGGCCAGCGCCGACGGCTGCTCGATTATCTCAAGTCCACGAAGGTCGACCGGTATCGCAAGGTCGTGAAGGATTTGGGCCTGCGCCGCTAGGCACGGGCCTTCAGGGGGAGCGCGACCCCATCTGCGGCGTCGCGCCCCACACTCGCGGGACAACGGGTCCCGCACACGCCCCCGGCGTACATCGCTTCCCGGGACGGCGTTTGGCGCTCCGGCGCGTGCCGGAGCCACAGGCGAGAGGACAGGACCAACGGAATGGAAGAGCAACGCGTTACCCTTGATCTCGGGGGCCAGACCCTCATCATCAGCACCGGCAAGTGGGCGAAGCTGGCGGGCGGTTCCGCCGTCGTCCAGCTCGGCGGCACCGTTGTCCTGGTGGCGGCGAGCGCCTCCAAGGTCGCGAGTCCGAACCGGGACTTCGTGCCCCTCACCGTGGACTACCGCGAGCGTACGTACGCCGCCGGCAAGATCCCGGGCGGCTTCTTCAAACGGGAGGGCCGACCGACCGAGAAGGAAGTGCTCTCCTCGCGTCAGATCGACCGGCCGATCCGGCCGCTGTTCAGCAAGGCCTTCCCCTACGAAACCCAGATCATGGCGACCGTCGTGTCCTCCGACCAGGAGAACGACGCCGACGTGCTGGCGCTGATCGGCGCCTCGGCGGCCATGAACCTGTCCGACATTCCCTTCCCCGAGCCCATCGCCGGCGTGCGCGTGGGACGGGTCGAAGGGGCGTTCGTCGTGAACCCGACCTTCGCCCAGCTCGACGAGAGCGACATGGACATGGTGGTCGCGGGCACGGCGGACAACATCATCATGGTCGAGGGCGGCAGCCGCGAGGTGCCGGAAGCGGCCCTCATCGGCGCGCTCGAGTTTGCGATGGAGCACATCCGCCGCATCGTCGGCATCCAGCGCGACCTGATCAAGAGCAACGGCAAGACCAAGCGCCCGCTCGTGACCCCGCCCGACACCGGCGAGCTCCAGCGCACCCTCGAGCAGGGCTACGGCGAGCGGCTGCGCCAGGCGATCCGCATTCCGGGCAAGGAGGCGCGCCAGGAAGAGGTCGATCGCATCACGACCGAGGCGGTCGCCGCGCTCAAGGAGCGCTTCGCCGCCCAGGAGATCTACATCGGCCGGCTGCTCCACGACATCGAGCGCGACGAGCTGCGCCGCATGATCCTGGTCGAGGGCGTGCGCGCCGACGGACGCGGCACCCAGGACATCCGCAAGGTCACGGTCGAGGTCGGGGTGCTGCCGCGCACCCATGGCTCGTGCCTGTTCACCCGCGGGGAGACCCAGGCGCTCGCGGTGGCGACCCTGGGCACCAAGAGCGACGAGCAGCGCGTCGAGGAGCTCGAAGGGCAGTCGTGGAAGTCCTACATGCTCCACTATAACTTCCCGCCCTTCAGCGTCGGCGAGGTGCGTCCCATCCGCGGCCCGGGCCGGCGCGAGATCGGCCACGGCGCGCTCGCCGAGCGGGCGATCGAGCCGGTCATCCCGGCCGACACCCACTTCCCCTACACCATCCGGCTGGTGAGCGACATCCTCGAGTCCAACGGCTCGTCCTCGATGGCGACCGTGTGCGCGGGCTCGATGGCGCTCATGGACGCCGGCTGCCCGATCAAGGCGCCGGTCGCCGGGATCGCGATGGGGCTCATCAAGGAGGGCGAGAGCATCGCGGTGCTCACCGACATCCTGGGCGTCGAGGACCATCTCGGCGACATGGACTTCAAGGTGACCGGCACCCGGGAGGGCGTCACCGCCTTCCAGATGGACACCAAGATCGGCGGGATCTCGTTCGACGTCATGCGTGACGCGCTCGAGCGCGCCCGCCTGGGCCGGGTCCACATCCTCGACATCATGGGACGCGCGCTCGCCGAGCCGCGGGCCGAGATGTCGCCCTACGCGCCGCGCATCCTCATCATCCACATCAATCCCGACAAGATCCGCGAGGTCATCGGCCCCGGGGGCAAGATCATCAAGCGCATCACCGAGGAGACCGGGGCCCAGAT
>JBGQIE010000132.1:0-8033 GCA_041498315.1 Candidatus Eiseniibacteriota bacterium | reverse complement strand
GTCGCGCACCGCGATCTTCGGGTTCTTCTGCGCCAGCACCATCGTGATCGCCGCCGTCAGCGTCGTCTTCCCGTGGTCCACGTGCCCGATCGTCCCCACGTTCACGTGCGGCTTCGTCCGCTCGAACTTCTGCTTGGCCATCGGAAAGGCTCCTGGTTACGGGTGCGGCGGTCGTCGTCCTGAGTGTCGCGTGAGTCCGGCTCTCGAGAGCCGTCGTCGTTGTCGATCGCGCATGCGCGCGGTTGGTGTTCGTCAAGCTGGCCGGTTCGAGACCGGCCGGCGTGCCCTGCGGAATGGAGCCCACGAGCGGAATCGAACCGCTGACCTTTTGCTTACCATGCAAATGCTCTACCGACTGAGCTACGTGGGCTTGTTATGTCTGGGACGTCTCAGGTGGACAGCACCGCACGGTTGGACCCGCGGCGATGAAGGGGTGCTGCACCGGGCTGAAGACGTGGCTCAGGGTCCGGCGTAGAAAGACGCACTCCCCCAAGCCGACTTCCTCCAGCGAAAGTCGTCAGGGGTCAAGCGCGAGCACGACAATCTAGGCTCGCGGATAGCCCCTGTCAACCTTGAAAATATTACGAGTGAGGATTTTGCGCCTGCGTGACCCGCCGGGCCCAAGGGGCCGGCGCCCGGCCCCTGTCGGGCCAGCCATTCGGCCGATCCAGCCCTGGGGGAAACGGCCGCGAGGTCCTCGGTAGGCGGGGAATGGAGCGGGAGACGGGACTCGAACCCGCGACATCCAGCTTGGAAGGCTAGCGCTCTACCAACTGAGCTACTCCCGCTCAACCCATTGTACGATCAACCTATGCGGATGGTGGAGGGGGGAGGATTCGAACCTCCGAAGGCATCGCCGACAGATTTACAGTCTGTTCCCTTTGACCGCTCGGGAACCCCTCCACGCGAATCCGACAGCGGAGCTGGCGAAGGGACTCGAACCCCCAACCACCTCATTACAAATGAGATGCTCTACCAGTTGAGCTACGCCAGCGGATTCGCTTCAAGCGCAAGACATTGGCAAGATAGTCATGGGGTCCGGCACTGTCAAGGCTCGGCGCGGGAAGGCGCTCCGAACGCCGATCGCGGTTCCCCCAGGGGGGAATTGAAAAGGCAGCCAGGAGAGATGCGGTATTGAGGTCCGCAACCTTCGGCTGCCTTTTCCCGAGAAGACGGGGAGTGACCGGGATGAACCCCACCGTCCTCACGGCTTCGTTGACCGGGCGTATTTAGTTTTTTTAGTGAACCTTGGCGAACCATTACTCACCGATACTGCAAGCTGACTGACTCGAGTCGCTCTCACCCCTCTCTGGTAGGTCCCTCGGACGCTGCGTATCGGGTACGAGCCCGTCCCGCTCCTTCGAGCGGGCATTCGCGAGCGGACGTGCCCCTCGCTGGATCCTGGCGGAGCCGCCGCGGGCGACTTGACGCGTGATGGAGGTGCGACGCTCCCGCATCAGCCACCCGTGGCTCGAGGCCTCTTCCCCAAGAAGCCCCTGCTCCAAAAACTGAGTGCAAGCCTTCTGCCTGCGCCCCCGTATCCGGCAGGGATATAAAGCACCCGGCGTGCCACTCCCTAAGGATCCTCGAGCGGCGAGCGCTGGAAGCATGGATAGCATTGCGTGGCAACGACTTGAGGCGCAAAAGTCGCCCGTGGCCCGGAGAGATCGCGGCGGCCCGCGAGGAGGCTCTGTTACCCCAGACGGGTGACACAATTTCTGGACGCAGACAGGTTAATGCATTGTCAGGGATACGATTATAGGAAGTGTTTCGACAAGGTTACAGTGCCGCTACAGCGAGCGGCCCGTAACGCCCACTAGGGCAGCGGGATCCCCAGTCGGTGGACGCGCGCGTAGAACGTCTTGCGGCTCACGCCCAGGATGGCCGCGGCGCGGCTCTTGTTGCCGTCCGCCTCGCGATAGGCGGCGAGAATCGCCGCGCGCTCTTCGTCGTCGGCGCTGCGACGAACTCCAGAAGCCGTGCCCGAGCGCTGGTCGAGGAACGGCAGGAGCGTGTCGGCATCCACGGCGCGATTGCCGGCGCACAACGCCCCGACGCGCTTCATGACGTTCTCGAGCTCGCGCACGTTGCCGGGCCAGGCGTACGAGCGCAGCACGGCCTCGGCGTCACGCGAAAGCGCCGGGCCCTCGAGCCCGCTGTAGAACGCCAGGAAGTGGTGGGCGAGCGGCACGATGTCGTCGGGGCGCTCGCGCAGCGCCGGCACGCGGATCTCGATCTCGTTGAGGCGGAACAGCAGGTCGCGGCGGAACAGCTTCTCGCCCTCGGACTCGCGCAGCTCGCGGTTGGTCGCCGCGATCAGGCGCACGTCGGCGCGCCGCACGCGCGTCTCGCCCAGACGCAGGTACTCGCCGCTCTCGAGGAAGCGCAGCAGCGTGACCTGGACGTCCTGCGGCAGCTCGCCGATCTCGTCGAGGAACAGCGTGCCGCCGTGGGCGGCCTCGACCAGCCCCAGGCCCTCGGCATGCGCGCCCGTGAAAGCGCCCTTGCGGTGGCCGAAGAGCTGCGAGGGCGCGAGCTCGCCGCGCAGCGAGCCGCAGTTGATGGCGAGGAACGGGCGCTGGGCGAGCGGCGACAGCGAGTGGATCGTGCGCGCGACCAGCTCCTTGCCGGTTCCGGTTTCGCCGGTGATGAGCACCGAGAGCCCGGTCGAGGCGGCGCGCCGCGCCAGGGTCTCGACCCGGCGCATGGCGGCCGAGCAGGCGACCAGGCTGGGCGCGCGATGGCGCCGCCCCAGCAGCGAGCCGGCGGCAGGCGGCAAGGGGTCGCCCGTCCCGGTCATGAGCCGCTGGAGCAGGTCGTCCGTGCGCTCGATCCAATAGGGCGACTGGACCTCGGCGAACAGCGTTCCCGCGCGGTAGAGATGGCGACGCGCCTCGCGCGGCTCGGCGACGGCCTGCGCCAGATCGAGCAGCGTGCGGCCCAGCTCGTAGCGATCGCGGCAGGCGGTGAGCAGGACGTCGGCGCGGCTCCAGGCTTCGATCGCCTCCGCGCGCCGGCCGCGCGCCATCGCGATCGAGCCCGCGGCGCGATGGGCAACCGCCTGCTCGAGCCGGTCGTCGGTCTCGCCCGCCAGCCGCATGGCCGTGGCACACGCGCGCTCGGCCTCGTCGAGCCGGCCGACCGCGCACAGCGCCTCGGCGCGGCGGCGCTCGATCTCGACGATCAGGTCGCCGTCGGGCGCCACGCGCTGGGCAAGGCCCAGGGCGTCGTGGTAGTGCGCCAGCGCCTCCTCGGGCTGGCCGCGGTCGTAGTCCAGCTCGCCCAGGAACTCGAGCGCCAGGACCTGCTCGCGCTGGGCGCCCGCCGCGCGGGCGCGCTCGAGCGCGTCGCGCAGCAGCCCCTCGGCGTCCTCGAAGCGCCGCTGGAGCCGCGCGATGTTGCCGCAGCCGATGCGCACGAGCGGGATGCGCAAATCGTCCGCGACCTGCACGAACACCTGCTCGGCGCGCGCGTAGTACTCGAGCGCCCGCGCCCAGTCGCCGCGCTTCTGATGGACGATGCCGAGATTGAGGAGTGGGGCCGCGGTCTCGGCGAAGCGCCCGCTCTCGCGATGCAGCTCGTAGGCCGCCTGCAGGTGGGCCTCGGCGGCCTCCCACTCGCACAGGTTCTTGTGGATGAGCCCGAGATTGTTGCGCACGTGCGCCGAGTTGGCGTGATCGCCGAGCCGGCGGTAGAGCGCGAGGGCCTGCTCGTAACCATCACGCGCGCGTGCGAGGTCGCCCTCGCGATAGGCGGCGCGGGCGAGCAAGTTGAGCGCCTGGGCCGCCAGCGAAAGATCGCCGGCGGTATCGGCCAGGCTCAGGCCGCGCTCGGCGTGCTCGCGCGACTCGGGCAGGCGCGTGAGCCTGAACAGGGCTTCCGAACACTGGAGCCACAGCCGCGCCCGCAGGGCGGGTGACTCGATGCCGTCCTCGGTGGCGAGCAGCTCACGCAGGTGGGCAAGCGCGCCCTGGGCATCGCCCTGGGCCAGGCGGCACGACACCGCCCTGCTCTCGAGCGCCACCCGTCGCGCCACCGAGAGCGACCGCGCGCCCGGCAGGGCGAGCAGTCGCTCGATGGTCTTGAGCGCAGGCTGATAGCTGTCGGCCTGCATGTACAGGTCCGCCAGCATCTCCAGATCGGCCACGGCGCTGCGCCCCGCCGGGGCGGGGGCCAGCGCAAGCCGCTCTTCAAGCTGCGCGATACGATCTCGGTCGTCGTTGCGCACGCCGAAACTCCGGTCACCGAATACAGCCGACTGGGCAAAGGCTAGAAGTGGAAGTAGTAACCCCTCAAGCCCTTGACGATCACGAGCAAACGCCACATCACGACGCGGGCCGTGACACGTCCCTCACCCCCGGAACGTACCGTGGCCAACCTGCCACCTGGCTGCAATGCTCCCCGCCCGGCCTTCGTCTTTTCGGGTCCGGTAGGAAGGTCCGGGTCGCCGCTGTAGGGCCCCGGCATCCCGCTATCCGTGATCTCCCCGGGACTCTGCGCCCGGACTGGAGTGGATCGGGAGGCAATGCAGACAAGGCACAGGCTCAACGCCAGGATGAGGGTCCACCACCGATTCCACGAGAATCGAAGCATGAGATCCCTTCCTGTCCACCAAACGCTTGAGACCTGAGACCAGCTGACGGATATACGCTTCTCGCGGCGGCCGGGGAATCAGATGGAAGGGCTTTGGGATACGGGGTGAGCCACATCCCCTGAAGGCCGCGCACGTTTGGGCGTGCTAAGAGGCTAGACCCGTCCTTTCCCCCTGGTCAAGGGATTGTTGCGGACGGGGTTCCGCCGGGCGCGTTTCGTATCCGCACAGTCACCCGGGTGGCCCTAAGGGGGCGACCAACGGTCGAACGGCCCGGGGTTGGTCCCGTGGGCGACCGTGGAAATGGGACAGGAGTGGCCCGAAAGCCGCGAAGTGCTCCCGGGATGGCTACTTGCGCTTGAGCCGGAACCCGTCGGTGGCATCCTCGACCAGGACGCCGCGGTTGAGCAACTCCTGGCGGAGCTCGTCGGCCTTCTTCCAGTCCCGCGCCTTGCGGGCGCCGTCGCGGGCCTGGGCGAGCGCAAGCACGCCCGCGTCCCAGCTCTCGGCCCCCGGCGCTTTCCAGAAGAGTCCCAGCACCCCCCCGAGCCGCAGCAGGGCCCGGGCCCCGGCACGGGCTTCGGTGCCCAGCCCCTCGTCGAGCGCACGGTTCACGTGGCGCGAGAGGTCGAACAGGTGGCCGATCGCCCGGGCGCTGTTGAAGTCGTCGTCCATGCTCTCGTGGAACAGGGACTCCGCCTCGGCCACGCGCTCGCCCAGCTCCCCGCCCGCGGCCGGACCCCCGGCCTCACCCCAGGCCCCGGCGCGCTCGATCACGCCGCGCAGCCGCTGGTAGGCGACCGCCGCCTCCTCGAGCCGCTCCTCGCTGAACTCGAGCGGGCTGCGGTAATGGGTCGAGAGCAGGTAGTAGCGCACCACCTCGGGGTCGATGCGCGCGCTGAGCTCGTCCACGAACAGCAGCACCCCGGTGCTCTTCGACATCTTCTCGCCCGAGAGGTTGAGGAGCCCGTTCTCGGTCCAGAAGTTCGCGAACGGCTGCCCGGTCGCGGCCTCGGATTGCGCGATCTCGTTCTCGTGATGCGGAAAAATGAGGTCCTGGCCGCCGCCGTGGATGTCGAAGTGCGGCCCCAGGTACTTCATGCTCATCGCCGAGCACTCGATGTGCCAGCCGGGGCGCCCCGGCCCCCACGGGCTCTCCCAGGCGGGCTCGCCGGGCTTGGCGCCCTTCCACAGCGCGAAATCGAGCGGATCGCGCTTGGCCTCGCCCACCTCGATGCGCGCGCCCGAGCGCATGTCGTCCACGTTGCGCCCCGACAGCTTGCCGTAGTCGGACTTGCTGCGGACGTCGAAGTAGACGTCGCCGCCCGCCGCGTAGGCGTGGCCGCGCGCGATCAGGGTGGCGATCATCGCCTGGATCTCGGGAATGTGGGCGGTGGCGCGCGGGTAGTGGGTCGCGGGCATGAGGTGGTACTGCTCCGCGGCGCGCAGGAATGCCTGGATGTTGCGCTCGCTGACCACCCGGTAGTCGACGCCCTCGGCGTTCGCGCGCTCGATGATCTTATCGTCCACGTCGGTGAAGTTGTAGACGTAGACCACGTCGAATCCGCGGTGGAGCAGGTAGCGCCGCATGAGGTCGCCCGAGAGGGCGGCGCGGATGTGCCCCACGTGCGGCTTGTTCTGGACCGTCATCCCGCACACGTACAGGGTCGCGCGCCCCGGGGTGACGGGGACGAACTCGCGTTTCTCGCGCGTCAGGGTGTCGTAGATGCGCAGGGTCACGCGGGCGGGCCTAGGCGCGGCGGGCCGTGGGGCCGATCCGTTCCTCGGCGGCACCGGGGAGGGCGGTGACGAAGATCTCGCGGGTCGTGCGCGTGCCGATGCCCGAATCCGCCAGCGCGACCAGCAGGCGGCGCTTGAGCTCGCGCGCCGATTGCGGGCCGTCGGCCCCGGGGCGCGCGCGGATCACCATGCGCAGCAAGTTTTCGCTCCCGGTCATGGAGTCGATCCCCCACAGGTCCACGGGCTCGAGCATGCGGCCCCGCCAGGCCGGGTCCCCGTTCATGGCGGCGACCACGGTGCGGCACACCGCGAGCGCGTCGTCGATGTTCTCCTCGGCCGCGATCGGCGCGTCCACGGCGATGCGGGTCCAGCCCCGGCTGCGGTTGGTGACGATCTTCATCTCGCCGTTGGGGACGAAATGGACGAACCCGTTGAAGTCCCGCAGCCGCGTGCAGCGCACGCTCAGGTCCTCGACCGTGGCGGCGTTGCCGTTGACCTCGATGAGATCGCCCACCGAGAACTGGTTCTCGGCCAGGATGAAGAACCCCGCGATGACATCGCGGACCAGCGTCTGGGCGCCGAAGCCGAGCGCCACGCCCAACAGCCCGGCGCCGGCGAGCAGCGGCTTAACGTCCCAGCCCAGCAGGTCGAGGATGTGGATGAGCGCCCCACCCACGATCAGCACCGCGGCCAGATTGCGGAAGATCTGGCCAAGCGTGTGCGCCCGCCCCTCGCCCCCCTCGCTCTGCCCGGCGGCGTGGCCGACCCATTTCACGATCCGGCCCACGATGAGGATCGCGAGCTGCCAGAGCAGGAACGCCCCGGCGACCGTGAGCAGCACGCTCACGCCCATCTCGAGGAGCTTGTCGGTCTCCGGGAGGAGCGGGCGGATGAGCAGGACGGGTGGCATCGAGATCCCTGGTCCGGGGACGCGCCCCGCTAGGTCAGCCGGCTCACGGTGCGCTGGTCGAGGCGCTGGACCAGCGCCACGAGCAGCCGGACGGTCTGCTCGTAGTCGCGGCGGTGGATGATGCTGACGTGGCTGTGGATGTAGCGCGCCGGCACCCCCATCGAGATGCTCGGGACCCCCTCGCCGGTGACGTGGATCTTGCCGGCGTCGGTGCCGCCGCGCTCGACGCTCTCGTACTGGAGCGTGAGCTTGAGCTTGCTCGCGGTGTCGCCCACGAGATCGAGCAGGTTGCGGTTGGGGATCGACGAGGAGTCGTAGACCACGACGAGCGGGCCGCCCCCGAGCTTCTCGTCGCCCTCGGTGCCGGGCGTGTCGTGGGCGATGCCGACGTCGAGGGCGATGCCCACGTCGGGCTGCACCTTGAACGCCGAGGTCTGGGCGCCGCGCAGACCGACCTCCTCCTGCACCGTCGCCACCGCGAACACGGTGTTGGGATGGCGCTTGCCGCGCAGCTGCCGGACGGTCTCGGCGGCCAGGGCGCAGCCGATGCGGTTGTCCCACCCCTTCGCGAGCAGCATGTCGGGATTCGCCATGACCGTGAACGGCGAGTCGGGCACGATGGGATCACCGGGGCGGATGTCGAGCCGCTTGCGGACGTCGAAGTCCGAGGCCGCGCCCACGTCGATGTACATCTCCCGGATCTCGAGCACGCGCTTGCGGTCCTCGTCCTTGAGCTCGTGGGGCGGCTTGGATCCCACGACGCCCAACACGTCGCCGCGGCGGGTGCGGATG
>JBGQIE010000131.1:0-8038 GCA_041498315.1 Candidatus Eiseniibacteriota bacterium | reverse complement strand
CTGCTCGGCGACCCGGCGACGCGCCTCACGGTCGGGCCGCCCCAGATCATCGTGACCGCGAACCACGTTCCGGTGACCGACGGCGTGCCGGTGTTCCTGCCCGGCCAGAGCGACACGCTGCTGCTCGAGGCGGACCTGGTCTCGAACGCGGCGATCGACAGCATCTCGCTCGAAGCCACGAACGCGACCGGCCGGACGATCGTGCCGACGTCGGACTACACGCTGACCCCGCCGTTCCCCGACACCGGGCCCGGCGGTGGCGGGGGACGGCGCTTCCACCTGAGCTACCGCACCCAGCTCGCGGGCGGGGCCTCGGGCTATCGGATCACGAGCCGCGATCGCTACGGCGGGATCATGTCCTTCGAGGTCGTCTTCAAGCCCCAGGCCGTGCTGCGGGCCTTCGGGCAGCCGATCCGCGACGACGACGCGGTGGCGCCCGACGCCGCGCTGTCGCTCGCCGTGCACTCGCCCAACACCCTCAATTCGATCAACGACATCGGGCTCACGGTCGACGGCGTCACGCAGGTCTTCACCGCCACGCCCTTCAACAACGACCCGACCGGGCGCCAGCTCGTCCTGTCGTGGACCCATCCGCCCTATGCAACCGGGACCCACGCCGTGAAGCTCACCCTGAAGAGCGAGGACGTCGGCACCTACCGCTTCCGTGTGGTCTCGAGCCTCCGGCTCACGGGGGTCATGAGCTTCCCGAATCCGTTCGACGACGAGTCCAATCCCCCGCTGCAACCCGGCACGCGCTTCATGTTCGACCTCGACAGCAGGGCGCCGGCGGACTTCATGCTGCGCGTCTACACGGTGAGCGGCCGGATGGTCTACGAGACCATCGAGCGCGGGATGCTCCCCGGTCACCACGAGGTGTGGTGGAACGGCCGCGACGGGGAGGGCGACAAACTCGCGAACGGCGTCTATCTTTACCGCATGGTCGCGAAGGGACCCTCGGGCTCGGCGAGCGAAACGGGCCGGCTGGTCAAGTTGCGCAAGCCGGTGCGCGTCCTGGACACCGGCACGCCATGAGGCCAGGGCTCCGGTGAGCCGGGCGGGCCGCGGATGGGCCGCCGCCGGGTTGCTCGCGGCGGGGTTGTGCGCTGCGTCTCTGGTGGCCGGGGCGGCGACGGCGCCCGTGCCGGCGGCGCGGCCTGCGGCCAAGCCCGCCCGCCCGGCGTCCCGCGCCGTCGCGGCCGCGGCCGACACCTCCCGCGACCCGCGCTGGCTCATCGCCCGGGCCGAGGACGAGCGGCGCTGGAGCGATGGGCTGCTGGCGCGCTTCCTCGCCAGCCCCGATCCCGCGCTGCGGGCCCGCGCGGCGCTGGCGGTCGGACGGCTCCAGGATTCCGCCACGGTCGTGGGGCTGTTGCCGCTGCTGCGCGACCCGGATGCCCGGGTGCGCGGCGAAGCGGTGTTCGCGCTGGGTCAGATCGGCGACCGGCGCGCGCGCGAGCCGCTCGAACGCCTGCTGCCCGCCGCCGATCCCGAGCTCGCGGATCTCGCGCTCGAGGCGCTCGGCAAGCTCGGCGACCGGGGCAGCACCCCGGTGGTCGCCGGCTTCCTGCGCGATCCCTCGCCGCGGCTGCGCGGCGCGGCGGCGGTCGCGCTGTGGCGCCTGGCGGACTCGAGCGCGATCGACCGCCTGATCGAACGCGCCGACGATCCCGATTCCGAGGTGCGGTGGCGGGTGATGTGGGCGCTCGAGCGCGTCGTGGCGCCCGAGCGCGTCGTCCTCTACGCGGCGCTCCACCTCGAGGATCCCGACTGGCTGACCCGCGCCTACGCGGCGCGCACGATCGGGCGCCAGCGCTCCCCGCGTGGCTCCGCGTACCTGCTCCAGCGGCTCGGCGATCCCCATCCCGGCGTGGTCGTCAATGCGATCGCGGGACTCCAGCTCATCGCGGACAGCTCGAGCGCGCCGACGATCCGGCTGCTGACCGGAGCGCTCTCGCACCCGCACCCCTACGTGCGCGCGGCCGCCGCCACCGCGCTGGTGGATCGCTTTGCCTGGGTCAGCGCCGACAGCCTGGCGGCGCGCGTGGCCGTCGACTCGCTCGCACGCCGGCTGAGCGATCCGGATGGCGCGACCCGGGGCGCGGCGGCGCGCGCCCTGATCGCACGCCGCGGCGAGCGGGCGCTGCCGCTGGTCGCGCCGCTGCTCGGGGACGGCTCCGTCTACGTGCGTGTCGCGGTGCTGCGCGCGCTGTCGCTGCTGCCCGCCTCGCGCGCGGCCCCGCTGCTGCTCGAGCGCCTGCGGCCCGGGGTCCCGCTCGCCGAGCGCATGGCCGCGGCCGAGGAGCTGGGCAGCCTCAAGCTGCGCTCCGTCGCTCCGCCGCTGCGCGAGGCGCTCGCCGACACCGCGCTCCTGGTCGCGGCCTCGGCGGCCTCGGCGCTCGCCGAGCTGGGGGATTCGGCGAGCGTGCCGCGCCTCACGCGCGCCTACGTCGAGCGCGCGAGCGAGGCCGATGCGGACGCGCGCATCTCGATCCGGGACGCGCTGCGCAGCCTCGCGGGCCGCGCTTTCACCGACAGCCTCGAGCGCGCGCACCCGCCGCGCAACGCCGCCGCTCCGCCGGTGCCCCCCGACTTCGCGCAGCCTCCGGCGGTCAAGGGTGCGGTGCTCCACACCACCGCGGGCGACATCGCCTGGTCGTTCTACGTCAACGAGGCGCCGCAGACGGTGCGCAACTTCGTCCGCCTCGCCGAGGCGGGGTATTTCGACGGCCTCGCGATCCATCGCGTGGTGCCCAACTTCGTCATCCAGGACGGCGATCCGACCGGCACCGGCTCGGGCGGCCCGGGCTACACCATCCGCTGCGAGTACAACCGGCTGCGCTACGACACCGGCATGGTCGGCATGGCGCTGTCCGGCAAGGACACGGGCGGCAGCCAGTGGTTCATCACGCATTCGCCCCAGCCACGGCTCGACGGCCGCTACACCATCTTCGCGCGCGTCACTGCCGGGATGGACGTGGTGTGGCGCGTGGTCCAGGGCGACCGCGTCCTCAAGGTCGACATCCTGAGATAGCGAAACGGCCGGGCACCAGCCCTGGCGCCCGGCCGTCGCGGTTGAACGTGTGTTACTTCGCGGCTTCAGCCTGCTTGGCGATGATCTGGCTGCGGATCTTCGCGTACGCCTTCGGGCCCAGGATCTTCTGGGTCGCGAGCGCGCCCTTGGTCTTGTACGGCCGGCCGGCGATGATCTTGTCCGCGATCGCGTCACCGACGCCCGGAAGCTTCATCAGCTCGTCCTTGGTCGCCGTGTTGATGTCGATCTTGGCCATCGTGGCATTCTCGACCTTCTCGGCCTTGGCGTGCCGAACGGTCTTCTCGGCCTTCATCGTCTTCGCGGCCTCGGACTTCTCGGCCTTGGTCTGCTCGGCCACCGGGGCCGGGCTCGAGGACGGCGTCGTGGACGGCGTGCTGCCCTGCGCAAAGGCCAACGGGGCAGCGAGGGCCGCGACGAACGCGACCAGCGCGATGCTCATCGTGAAACGCTTCATGAGAAACCTCCAACGGAGGGCATGAGACAACACACCGCCGCGCCCTCCGGGCGGCAGGCGTGGGAGCAGCGTTGAAGCGGCTCCTGGGATGGGGTGAAGCGATATGAAGAGGCAGCCGCGAGCCACCCGGGTGCGGCACGGAAAACGCCGTGCGACCGCGGTGCGTCGGAGCTGCCGGATTGAATAGAGGGTCGGACGGCCGTGGACTGGAGGTAGGGCGGGAGTCCACCGGCGAAGGAGGGTGGGAGGCTCGTAAAGGGTCCGGCGCGCGGAGGGCCGCGTCCGGAATGGTCGAGACCGGGTTGGCCTTCGCTGAACGGGATCCGATCGGAATCGAGCCGTCCCGGCGTGGACGTCGGCAGCGAGTACAGGCCCGGCAGGGCGGCGAGCGCGCGATACCCGGCGCGCGGTCCGGAGTGGGTGCGCTCCCGGGCGCTCACGCGCGGCAGCGCGGCGCGGTGCTCGGGGCGCTGGCGCGGCGGGCTGAGCGGCTGCGGCCGGGTCGTCGTGACCCCCAGGGCGCGGTTCGCGCGCAGCCCGTGGCGGTGATGCTGGCGCGGATGGGCCTTCTGGACCGCGGCCACGTGGCGCGAGGCGGCGGTATGGGAGGCGCGCGCGACCGTCGTCAGGGCCCCGCGTGACGCGCAAGCCTCGAGGCAGGTCGCCGGACGCGCCCATGCGGCGGTCGCGAGCGAAAGCGTGACGGCGACCGCGAGCGCGGCCGTCAGAACCATCTTCTCGGAGACTGTGCTTCGAAGCGGCATCATGCCTGCGTGGTGACTCCCGGTGCGGGCGCTCGTGCCCGCCATGAAACGCCCGCGGACATCCATGCGCGGGATCGTTACGACCTCAGGCTAGGATTCGGCGCGCGAGCGCGAGGATGGAGGTATTTCGCGCTCCGAGCATCACGGCTACGTCAATTCTTCGACGGCCGCCCGGGGAACGCGCGGCTCACCGGGGCGCGCGGCGCGCGGGAGGCGCGAAGGCGCCCGCCCGGGGCGCGAGCCCCGCGACCGATGCGGCCAGCCGTTCAGAGGCCGCCGCGACGGCGGTTGGGCAGGGGAGCGAACGCCAGCCGGCTTCGTCGAAGAACCCGAAGCGGCGCTCCAGCTTGACAAAGGCTTGAACCCAGCCGTTGAGCAGGGCGGCGGGAATCACGAGCCGCTCCGGGAAACTGCGCTCGCGCGGCCGCAACTCGCCGCGCGCGATCAGGCCTCCGCCCGCGCGATCGAACACCTCCACCGCCCCGGAGCGGCGCGGCAGGCGGCCGACGAGCAACCGGCGCTCGCCCGCGCGCTCGAGGGCGAGCCACAGGTCGGTGGCCCCGAAGGCGCCGGGACGGCTGCGGCGCGCGAGCTCGAGCACCAGCGCCTCACCCTCGAGGCTCGCGTGCCGGATCGGGTGCCGGACGCTGTGCTCGACCACCGGCCCTGGCGCGAAGAACACCTCCTCGGCGGCCGCGAACGACAGCAGGGCGTCGCGCCGCATGCGGAGCTGCGAGGCATGGCACAGGATCGCGCTCCGCTTGCGCTCGCGCTCCTCGGGGCTCAGGGCGAGCCCGCTGTCGCGGCCCGAGGCCGGGAGCGGCCCGTCGTGGTGAACGATGAACTGGCGCTCGCGTGGCCGGCGCTGGCCGGTCGAGAGGCGCGCGAGCGCCAGGCGCACGAACACGGCGAGCGCGCTGTGATCGGGGTGGAGATCCTCGAGCGACGGCGCCACGACGAGCGTGGGGGCAAAGCGCGCCACCTCGCCGAGCAGGGTCTCGGTCAGGTCATCGTCGCCGGCGAGCAGCAGGGCGTGGAGGCCCTGATCGGGATAGCCCAGAAACCCGATCTGCCAGGTCGAGATGCCCAGGCAGGCCAGCGCCGCCAGGGCCTCGCCGCGCCGCCGCTCGCCCCAGCGCTCGCGGTCCGCCGCCCCGATGCGCCAGCGGCGCTCGGTGGCCCGCTGGGCCCAGGGGTTGTTCTCGCCGTCGGTGATGAACAGCACCCGGACTTTCGCCTGGACGGCCTGGGCGCGCTGCAGCAGGCCGCCCGTGGCGAGCGTCTCGTCGTCGGGGTGGGGGGCGAGGATGAGGATCCGGTCGGCGCCGGTCAGGATCAGAGGTTCCGTCACGCGGGCGGGGTCTCCATGGGGAGGCCAGCATAAGGGGTTCCGAACAGCCGGTCGAGGATGCGCTGGATCGAGCGCGCCCCGAGATCGGCGACCTCGGTGACCTCGGCATGGGTCAGGGGCCCCTTGGACAGGCCGGTCGCGAGGTTCGTGATGCACGAGAGGCTGGCCGCCTCGCACCCCAGCTCGGCCGCGAGCGTCACCTCGTGGACCGTGCTCATGCACGCCGCGTCCGCGCCCAGTGAGCGGCCCATGAGCACCTCGGCGGCGGTCTCGTAGCTCGGGCCCAGGCCCCCCATGAGGACGCCGCGGTGGAGCACGACGCCGGCGAGTGTGGCGGCGGCGGCCAGGGCCTCCACCAGGCGCGGGCTGTAGCAGCTCGCCACGCGCCGCGCCGAGCCGCGGGCGCGCAGCTCGGCGTCGGTGAGCAGGCCGCGCTTGCCGATGAAGTTGATGTGGCCGGTCGCGAGCATCAGGTCGCCCGGCCGGTACTCGGGATTGAGCCCGCCCACGGCGTTCGTGAACACCAGCTCGCGCGCGCCCAGCGCCGCCATGACGCGCACCGCGAAGGTCACGGCGCCGAGCGTGTGGCCCTCGTAGCGGTGGCTGCGCCCCGCCAGCGCGACCAGCGGCACGCCGCGCCAGCGTCCGAGCGCGAGGCGCCCGGCATGGCCCTGGACGGTCGGCCGCGGCCAGTGCGGGAGGGCCGCGACCTCGAACACCGTCGCGTCCTCGAGCCGGTCGATCACCCCGCCCAGTCCCGAGCCCAGCGTCAGTCCGACGCGGGGCTCGAGCGTGCTGCGCGCGCGCAGCGCCGTCACGGCGTCGCGCACGCGGCGCTCGACGTCGGCGGCGGACAGGGCGGCGGGCGGCTTCACGCGCGCAGGCTCGCTCATGACTCCTCGGGATCGTACGGGACTCCGATCGCGCGCGGCGCGACCGCGCGGCCGATGAAGCCCGCGAGGGCGAACATGGTGACGAGGTACGGGGTCATCTGCAACAGCTCGTTCGGAAACCGCGAGCCCTGGAGCGAGATCTGGAGCGCCTCGGCGGCGCCGAACAGCAGGCAGGCCGCGGCCCCGCCCAGCGGTGACCACTTGCCCACGATCATGGCGGCGAGCGCGATGTAGCCGCGTCCGCCGGTCATGCCGTCGGTGAACGAATGCTGCTCGCTCGCGAGCCACGCCCCCGCGAGCCCGGCGAGCCCGCCCGAGATCACGACCCCGGCGGCGCGGTAGAGCGGCACCGACAGCCCGAGCGTGGCCGCCGCCTCGGGGCGCTCGCCCATGGCGCGCAGGCGCAGGCCGAACACCGAGCGGAACAGCAGCCACTGGCCGCCGCCCACGAGCAGCGCCGTGATCACGACCAGCGGCGTCGAGAGCACCGGCCCGAGCGCGGGCAGGCCCGAGAGCAGCGGCAGGTGCCACTCGGGGAGCCCCACGACCCGGCTCGAGTTCGACGAGGAGGCGAACACCGCCTTGAGCACGAACTTGGTGAGCCCGACCGCGAGCAGGTTGATGCCCAGCCCGCTCGTGATCTGGTCGGCGCGCCAGCGCACCGTGACGAGCGCGTGGAGCGCGCCGGTCAGCGCGCCCGCGAGCACCGCGGCCGCCACGCCGGCCCACGGGAGGCCGGTCCAGTACGCGCCCAGCGTGTAGGCCAGGGCGCCGTGGAGCATCATGCCCTCGAGGGCGATGTTGATGACGCCGCCGCGCTCGTTGATCGAGGCCCCGAGGGCGGCGAGCGCGTAGGGGACGCTGATGCGAATCGCGGCGGCGAAGAACAGCAGCAGCTCCATCACGCCAGCCTGCGCGCGCGCCGCTCGACCGCCTGCTGGACGCAGATCGCGATCAGGATGACGAGCGCCTGGAGGATTTCGACCAGCTCCTTGGGGACCCGGGTGTTGATGACCAGTCCCCCGTAGGCGAGCGCGCCGAAGAACAGGGCGGCGACCACCACGCCCAGCGGGTGATTGCGGCCCAGCAGCGCCACCGCGATGCCGATGAAGCCCGCTCCGCCCGCGAAGCCCTGCTCGAAGAAGTGCTTGTAGCCGAGGACGAAGTTCACGCCCCCGAGCCCGGCCACGGCGCCCGAGAGCGCCATCGCCAGCGTCTGGGTCGCGCCGATGCCGACCCCGCCGTACTCGGCGGCCGGCGCGTTGAGCCCCACGGCGCGCAGCTCGTAGCCGCGCCGGGTGCGGAACAGCAGCACCCCCGCGGCGACCGCCACCAGGAGCGCGAGCGGCAGCGCCGCGTTGGCCGGCGCCCCGCGGAGTGCTCCCCACAGCCGCTCGAGGCGCGGCAGCTCGGCGCCCGCGCCGACCGCCGCGGTGCGCACCGTCGCGGGCTGGAACACGGCGCGCCCGATCCACGAGACCAGCGCGAAGGCGATGAAGTTGAGCATGATCGTGTTGATGACCT
>JBGQIE010000130.1:0-8086 GCA_041498315.1 Candidatus Eiseniibacteriota bacterium | reverse complement strand
GCCGGCGCCCGCCTGCCGGTGGTGCCGATTCGCGTCGAGGGGGACTACTGGACCTCGGGGCCCGGGCTCGGGAGCGACTTCGCCTACGACCGCGTGCGGCTGGCCGCCGGCGGCGACCTCCCGGTCGGGCGCTGGGCGTCGGTGGTGCCGCAGGCGGCGTGGGGCTTCGTGAACGGCGATGCCACCCCGCAGCAGGCGTTCTATCTGGGCGCGGGGCCGACCCTGGTGAGCGTGCCGCGCGATGCGTTCGGCGGCTCCTCGTTCGGCCTCGCGAAGCTCGAGGTGGTCGCGGTGCGCGACCTGCTCGGCCTGCTCCATATCCGGCGCCCCGAGCTGCTCTACTTCCAGCCCGCCATCTTCGCAGCCACCGGGGCGGTGAGCGGCGTCGATCCCTTCGGCGGACCCGCGCGCCCGCGCGAGCGCTGGCCCGATCGCTCGCGCTGGCTCGGCGAGAGCGGCGTGGCGCTCCACTACAGCCCCGGCCTGCTCGGGCTCACGATCCGCATGAGCGAGGCCTGGCCGATCGGCCCCACGAAGCGCGGCGAGCGCTTCGAGTTCCTGATCTCCCACCCGCTCGACCTGCTCCGCAAGCCGCTCGAGGACTAGCGCTCCATCCGAGGATGCCGCGCGGGCATGAAGAACCCCCGGCGGATCGCTCCGCCGGGGGTGACGCCGCTGCCGGCTCTCTCCCTTGCCCCGGTGCCTTTGAGACGGCGCGACGGTTCCCTACTTGCTCGTCCGGGCGTTGTGCTTCTTGCGATAGATCTTCCGGCTCTCGTGATTCTGCGCCATGGTGATGTGCGCGCGCTCGCGAGGGGTCACGGTGCCGTCGGCCTTGGCGCGCTGCTTCATGCGCTGGATGTGCCGCTGGTCGTGACGGAGATTCCTCGCCTCGGGCTTCGTGAGCTGACCGCTCTTGACGCCCTGGTGGATCCGGGCGTGCTGCGTGACCTGGCGCCGGGCGATGCGCGGCGTGCGCGTGCCGGCCTCGGTGGCGGCGAAAGCACTCCCGGCCACCACGACCAACATCGCGGCGACCAGGCTCATCATCGTGATGCGCTTCATTCAGCCCTCCTCTGGAAAGCGGCATGACGGGGTCTGCCCCCGAAGGAGCACCCTCCGTGCCGGTTGCCGTCCCTGCGAACAAGGCACGGAGGGCCAAAGAGTTAACCGGAAATCGAGTCCCTTGGGGAACCGTGCGAAGCGCAGCGCCTGCACCGCCGCGTGCACGCCCCGCGTGGGGGCTGGCCTTAGGGGTTCACCCGCGGGGCGGGCTCGGGAGGTGAGCCCGCCGGGCGGACGCGGCTCACCCCGGCAGCTCGATCGAGCCTTCGAGGTAGAGCGCGGCGCGGCCCGCGATGCCCACGCGCGGAGCGCGATGCTCGCACGAGAACTCGCCGCCGCGCGCCGAGAGCTGGAGCGCGCGGAGCTTCGAGCGGCCCAGACGTTCGGCCCAGTACGGAACCAGCATGCAGTGGACCGAGCCGGTCGCGGGATCCTCGGGGATCCCCGCCGCGGGCGCGAAGAAGCGCAGGACGTAGTCGGCATCCCGCCCGGGTGCCGTCGCGATCACGCCGCGCGCACCGAGTGCCGCAATCGCGTCGAAGCGCGGCGCGAGTGCGCGGATCTCGCCCTCGGTCTCGAACACCGCGAGGTAGTCCATCCCCTTCAAGGTCGCGCGCGGGACGCTGCCGAGGCCCTCGAGGAGTCCCGGCGGCGGATCGCACGACACGCCCGGCGTGGCGGGAAAGTCGAGCTCGAGCCTCTCGCCGTCGCGGCGCACCGCGAGCGGCCCGCTCTTCGAGTGGAATTCGATCCGGTCGCCGGTGCGCCCACCGCGATGGAACAGCACCCAGGCCGAGGCCAGCGTGGCGTGGCCGCACAGGTCCACCTCGCACGCCGGCGTGAACCAGCGCAGGTCGTAGGCCGGCCTAAGCGTTCCGGTGGGCGCGCGCCGCACGAAGAACGCGGTCTCGGCGATGTTGTTCTCGGCCGCGATCGCCTGGAGCGTCCGGTCGTCGAGCCAGCGCTCGAGCGGACACACCCCGGCCGGATTGCCCGAGAACAGCGCGCCCGCGAAGGCGTCCACCTGGAAGAAGGGAATGCGCATGCGGGAAGGCTAGCCGAGCGTGGGAAGCGGCGCCAGCGGGGCGGGGCCCCGGGACGCGAAAGCGGCCACTCCGATGCACGGAGTTGCCGCCGCCCGCGAGTCAGGCTGCCGGGCTCATCTGTAGAGCGTCTTGAGCGATCCCCAGGTGGTCGTCCGCGTCCCGGTCGGGCGCGAATGGCACATATCGAAGGGCTGGGTGGACTCGGTCTGCGAGTTCGAGGAGCCCCCGAACGGACCGCCCGGATGACCGATCCAGTCGATCCGGTAGGTGATGTCGAAGAAGCTGTCCACGGACCATCCACCGGCCGCCTCGCCCGAGACGGTCAGTGTGGTGTGGCCTGGGCTCGGCATGCCGAATCCGCTGCCGGCGGTGATCCGGAGCAGATCGAAGTCCGGATCGCCCGGGGGAAGCTGGCCCTGCAGGTGCGTGAGATTCATGTCGAACGACTGACTCGGAGAGAAGGGCACGCGCGGCGCCGCGTCGCTCGTGCACTGGACCGGGATGTTGAAGGTGCGGTCGTAGGGGAAGCCCGGACCGCCCACGAGGTGGAGCACCAGGACCGCGTCCCAGGCCTGGGTGGTGCCGCCGAGACCGCCGCCCGGTCCCTCGACGACGTTGTGGGGATTGATGACGGAGAGCGTCCCGAGAACCGGGGTCCCGGGCGGCAGACCGTTGAGCGGGATGACCTTTGAATCCTGATAGCCGCCGGGGCAGGGCGGCGGGACCTGCGCGGTGCCGTTGATGTCGGGCACGACGCAGCACTGAGCGTGCGCGCTGGGCACATGCGAAGCGAAGCTCGCGAGCGCGATCGCGGCGATCGAGAACAGCCGGGCAAGGGTGTCCATTCTCATGGTGTCACTCCACTGGGTGAGTGCGGCTCGGGGCCGCGCTTAGATGTACTTCTTCGTGTGCGGCCACAGCTCCGCGAGCGGCGCCCTCGGGATCCGCCCGATCAGGATGGGGAGATCGTCCTCGTAGGGCATGCACCATTCGTTGCGGGTGCGGTCCACTTCGACCACGCTGCGGAAGGATTTCCCGACGTCCTCCTGCGTCTCGCCCACCGTGATGACGATGTCGATCGGCCGCGTGCCGGGGCCCCACAGGAAGTAGCTGTTGTGCCCGCTGATCGCGCTCGGCAGGCCATAGCGGGGCCCGTAGAAGTCGATCGCCCCGGCCTCGCCGTAGTTGCTCGCGAAGATGGCGCAGCGCGCGCGCTCCCCGGGCGTGAGGCTCTGGTAGGCGCGCGCGACCTTCGCCACCATCTCTTCCCAGCCGAACTGGTCGGCGAAGGTCTGGGTGAGCCGCGGCGGACGGTGGCGCTCGCTCAGCGGCTCGCGCAGGTGGAGCCGTCCGAGATAGCGCTCGAGCCGTGCGGGCGGCAGGATCGGGAGCACGACCGGCGCCGCGATTCCCCCGAGCGCGAGCCACAGCGCCGGGATCGCGGCCCGCACTCCCGTCATGAGGCGCGTGCGCGGGAGGCCATCGACCGCCACGCCCCCGGCCGCGAGCAGCAGCGGGTAGAACGGGCACAGGTAGTAGGGCTTCGCCTGGGTGGCGATGAACACCGCGAGGATGAAGAGATAGGCCCAGCCGAGCGCGCGGTGGGGACGCCCGCCGCGCCCGAGCATCAGCCAGCCCAGCCCCGCGACCCAGATCGGCGCCGTGAGCGGGAGCAGGTTCATGACCTGGGCGGTGAGGAACCGCGCCGGCGCGATGGGCGCGTTCTTGAACCGGCGCGCGTTGCTCATGAACTCGAGCGTGGGCCAGCCGTGCTGCGCCTGCCACACCACGTGAGGCGCGAAGATCGCGAGCGCGAGCGCCCCGCCGAGCCAGGGCCAGCGGGTGCGCAGGTGGCGCCGCGCGGGCGTGAGCAGCATGCCGACGAAGAGCCCGGCGAGCAGGAACAGGACCGAGTGCTTGTTGAGGAGCCCCACCCCGGCGATCGCGCCGAGCAGGAGCCAGCCCTTCGGACTCCCGCCCGCGAGGATGCGGATCGCGAGCCACAGGATGAGCGACCAGGCCACGATGTCGAACGCGTTCATGGTGAAGAGCGTGAAGCCCTCGAGGTAGACCGGCGCCACCATCACGCCGAGGGCCGCGAGGCCCTGGGCGTAGGGTCCGCCGCCCAGCTCGCGCGCCATGCGCCCCGCGAGCCACACCGTCACGCCGCCCGCGAGCGCGGGCATGAGGCGCAGGCCGGCCAGCGAGTCGCCGAACAGCGCGCGCGCCAGCTTGGCGAGCACGGCGACGAGCGGCGGGTGATCCACGTAACCCCAGGCGAGGTGCTGGCCGCAGGCGATGTAGTAGAACTCGTCCCGGAAGAAGCTGTAGCGCGCGTTCGTGAGGACGTGGAGCAGCACGGTCGCCACGGCGAGGCCGAGCACGAGCGTCGGGCCGGTCGTCCGCCGACCTTCGGGCGTCGTATTCAAAGCGCGGCCTCCATGAACAGCGCGCCGGGCACCGGATTGTCCCGGTAGGGGGCGATCTCGCGGAACCCGAGCGCGCGATAGAGCGCGATCGCCTCGGTCATGGACGGCAGCGTGTCGAGGCGGATCCACCGGTAGCCGATGCGGCGCGCCTCCTCGAGGACGCCCCGGGCGAGCGCGCGCCCCAGGCCGAGCCCGCGGAAGTTCGGGCGCACGAACAGGCGCTTCATCTCGCACCCCTCGCCCGCGAGCGGCCGGAGCGCCACGCAGCCCGCGATCGCGCCCTGGTGCGTGGCGAGCAGGAAGGCGCCGCGTGGCGGGGCGTAGTCCCCGGGCAGCCCGGCCAGCTCGCGATGGAAGTCCTGAAAGCACAGATCCACGCCCAGCGAGTCCGCGTACTCCTGGAGCAGAGCATGCGCCACCGAAATCTCGTCGGGACTGCGCAGGAGGCGGACCTCGGGCATGCGCCGGAGCGTATCGGAAACCGGCGCCCCGCGCGCGCCCGCCGGGCGAAAGGCCCGCGGCGCGCGTGCGCGTTGGCGCTTGACCCGATTCGCAGCGGCAGGCGATGCTGGCGCCTCATGATGCACGCCGTTCGCGCCCTCATCGTCTCCGCCCTGCTCGCCGCCCCGTCCGTGGCCGGGCCTGCTTCCGGCGCACCGGCCCCGCCGCACGACTTGCGTCCCGGGATCGCCCCGAGCCGGATCGAGGCCCGGGTCGTGGCCGACACGTTCTATCACCGTCCGCGCCGCCTCTGGGTGTACACCCCGCCCGGGTCTGATCCACGGCGGGCCGAGCCCTATCCGCTCATCGTGGCGTTCGACGGCGACGAGTATCGCGAGACCATCCCGCTGCCCCTGGTGCTCGACACGCTGCTCACCGCCGGGCGCGCGCCGGCGTTCGTCGCGCTGCTGGTCGACGACTCGACCGGGGCGGCGCGCATCGCGGACCTCGGCAACGCGCGGCGGATGGCCGACTTCCTCGGCAACCAGGCGGTGCCGTGGCTGCGCCGCGGCTGGCACGTGACGAGCGACCCGAGGCGGGTCATCCTGACCGGCTCGAGCGCCGGCGGACTGGCCGCGGCGTACGTCGCATTCACGCGGCCCGATCTGTTCGGCAACGTGTGGTCCCAGAGCGGCGCCTTCTGGCGCGGCCCCGAGGGCTCGAATGACGCGCCGTTCGAGTGGCTCACCCGCCAGATCGA
The DNA here is from genome assembly GCA_041498315.1 of Candidatus Eiseniibacteriota bacterium. Taxonomy (GTDB): domain Bacteria; phylum Eisenbacteria; class RBG-16-71-46; order RBG-16-71-46; family RBG-16-71-46; genus JBGQIE01. Next base: position 2,345 of record JBGQIE010000130.1, on the reverse strand, counting down.
GGCCTCACCCCGCCGGGACGTCCGCTTCGTGCTCGAAGTCGGGGAGCTGGAGCATCACGCCACGATTGGCGGGCAGGGCCCGGTCTTCGATGCCGCACACCGGCGTTTCGAGCAGGCCCTGATCGCGAAGGGCTACGATGTGACCTCGACCACGGTGCCGGGCGGAAAGCATTGGGAGGGAACGTGGGCGCCCCGGCTCGCCGGCGGGATCGAGGCGCTGTGCGCCCGCTGGCCGCGGCCCTGGTGATGACGCGACCCGCGCGGCGCGCGCGCGCCTGAAGGTCGCGCCGCCGCCCGCTATCCCAGCCGCGCCCACACGCGCTTCGCGCACTCTCTCGCGCGCGCGGCGACCTCGGCCTCGTCCACGGTCACGAGTGCGCCGTCCTCCATGACGACCTCGCCCGCCACCATGGCGCCCGAGACCGGCGCTCGCAGCAGCCCAGCCCACAGGTGTTCGTAGATCGTGCGGGTCGAGAACTCGGTCGCGGGGCGGTAGTCCACGAGCAGCAGGTCGGCGGGGGCGCCCGCGGCCAGCGTGCCGAGCCCGGTCCCGAAGTGGCGCGCCGCCCACTGGGCGCCGTTCACGAACAGCCGGTCGTAGTGCATCTCCGCGCGCGCGCCGGCCCAGCCGAAGGTGGCGTCGGGAACCGGCGGCGCGTTGACGCCCGCATCACTCCCCCAGCCGATGTCGGCTTCGCGCACCAGCGCCGCGACCGGCCCCACGCCCACGGCGCTCAGCGCGTCGCCGCGCTCGCGCGCCTCGCCCACCAGGCCGCGCGGCGCCACCTCGGCGTGCGCCCACATCGCCGGGAGCGTGCGCTCGCGCCACGCCGCCGGCGGCTTCCAGCGCTCGCCCGGCGTGGCGTCGAGGGCGAGGTCCACGTGCACCGCGAGCCGGTCGCCCGCGGCCTCGAGCGCATCGGCGAGCAGGCGCTCGACGCCGTCGAGCGTCGTGGCCTGTACGCCCACCAGCCCGCGCAGCTTGCCCTCGCGGCGGCGGTGGATCTCGGCCGCGAAGCCCAGGCTCTCCTCGACCGCGGCGCGGCGCTCGACCGGGCCGTCGTTCTCGGACGCGCCGTAGCAGGTCGCGACCCGCACCCCGACGGTGCTGGCGGCGGTGATGACCTCGTTGAGCGACAGGTCGAGGCAGGCGCCCGAGCGGTGGAAGTCGCACACGGTGGTCACGCCGTGACGCACGCCTTCGACCAGCCCCGCCATGACCGACCAGTACACGTCTTCGGCCGCGAGCGCGCGGTCGAAGCGCTGCCACTCGGCCGGGGCGCGCAGGTTGAGCCCGCGCGCGATGTGGCGCGCGAGGTGGACGTGGGTGTTGACGAGCCCGGGCATGAGCACGCGACCGCGCGCGGGCCACAGGGTCTCGTCCGGGTAGGCGCCGGCGAGGTGGCCGGCGGGGCCCACCTGCGCGATGTGGGCGCCCACGATGCGCACCGCGGCGTCTTCGAGCACCGCGGGCTCGTCGCCGCCCGTGAGCACCATGCAGGGGCCGACGATCACGCCGCGGACTCCGTGCGGGCCAGGAGCCCGAGCGCCTCGGCGCGCGCATCGGAGACCGCGCGCGCGGCATCGAGCGTCGCCCACTCCCCGCCGCGGTAGAGCATGCGCCCCGCGACCAGCGTGAGGCGCACGTCCGAGGCGCGCGTGGCGTGCACGATCGCGGTGTAGGGGTCGGCCCCCGGCTGCGGGCCATGATGGGGAGCGCCGGCGTCCACGACGATCACGTCGGCCTGCTTGCCGGCCTCGAGCGAGCCCGTCACCTCGCCCAGCCCGAGGGCGCGCGCGCCCTCGAGGGTGGCGAGGCCCAGCACCTCGCGCGCCGAGAGCGGCTCGTCGGCATGCTGCAAGCGCGCGAGCCCCGCGGCCAGGCTCAGCTCGTGGAAGGGATCGAGGCGGTTGTTGCACGCCGCCGCGTCCGAGCCGAGGCCACAGCGCAGCCCGGCGCGCCGCCACGCCCGCACGTCGGCGATCCCCGAGCCGAGCTTGAGGTTCGAGCCCGGGCAGTGGACCAGGGCCGCGTCGGCCTTCGCGAGCAGCGCCAGCTCGGCGTCCTCGAGCCACACGCCGTGGGCGCCGACGAAGCGGCCGCTCAGCACGCCGCGCTTCGCGAAGTAGCGCGCCGCGGTGCTGCGGACCGCGCGCTTGACCGCGCGGGCTTCGGCCGGGCTCTCGGCGATGTGGGTGTGGACCAGCAGCCCGCGCTCGGCCGAGGCGGCGGCGACGTCGCGCCACAGCGCCTCGCTGCACGAGAGGATGAAGCGCGGCGCGAGCGAGACCTTGAGCCGCCCGCCCGCCGCGCCGTCGAAGCGCTTCGCGAGCGCGAGCGCCTC
>JBGQIE010000129.1:0-8234 GCA_041498315.1 Candidatus Eiseniibacteriota bacterium | reverse complement strand
CATTCCGGCGCACGTCAAGCGCGCGGTCTGGGAGCGTGACGGGGGGCAGTGCACGTTCGTGAGCGAAGCGGGGCGCCGCTGCCGGGAGCGGAAGCTCCTCGAGTTCGACCACGTCGAGGAGGTGGCACGGGGCGGCCGGGCCAGCGTGGCAGGGATCCGGCTGCGCTGCCGGGCGCACAACCAGTACGGGGCGGAGTGCACATTTGGAGCCGGGTTCATGCGCGAGAAGCGTGAAGTGGCGCAAGCGGCTGCGGAGGCTCGACGACACGAGACCGAGGCGCGTGCGGCGGAAGAGGCTCGGCGCAAGGCGGCGGCGATGCGGGCGCGGGCCGCGGCCGAGGAAGTGATCGCTCCGCTGCGTTCACTCGGCTTCCGCGTCGATGAGGCGCGTCAGGCAGCCGCACTCTGCGAGAGCATCCCCGAGGCCTCGCTCGAGCAGCGGGTGCGTCGGGCGCTCACCTACGTTCAACCGCCCCGGAGTACTCCGCAGAGCGTGCCGGACCACGCCTAGCGGGGCGGCCGGTTCCGCGCCTCTTCCATCGCCTTGCGCAGCGCGATCGCCATCGTGGTGGGCTCCGCGGGCGCGGCCGGTGCCGGCGGGGCCAGCGCGGCCGCGGGCTCCTGGGCGGCCGGCGCTTCAGGCTCCGCCGGAGCGGGCGCCATGGCTTCGAGCGCCGCCTTGATCGAAAGCGAGATGCGCTTCTTCGCGCCATCCACGGCGAGCACGACCGCCTCGATCCGGTCGCCGGGGGCGAGTACCTCCTTCACGTGCGCGATGCGCTTCGTCGCGGCCTGGGAGATATGGACCAGTCCGTCCACGCCGGGCGCGAGGGTGACGAACGCGCCGAAGTCGGTGAGCCGCGCGACCACGCCCTGAACGCGCGTTCCCTCCACGAAGCGGGTCTCGATCCCGATCCAGGGATCTGGGGCGCCGGCCTTGATCGAAAGCGCGATCTTAGGCTTGCCCTCGCGTGTCCCTGAGCCGGGCTCGATGCGCAGCACTCGCACGCGCACCCGCTCGCCCTCGCGCACCGCCTCGCGCGGATCGGCGATGCGCTCGTGGCGCAGCTCCGAGACGTGCACCAGGCCCTCCACGCCCCCCAGGTCCACGAACGCCCCGAAAGGCGCGACGCGCGTGACCGTGCCGTCGAGCTCGTCGCCGGGCTTGAGGGTGGCGAGCAGCTGCTTCGCCTTCTCCCGCTCGGCCCGGCGCAGCAGCTCGCGGCGCGACAGCACCGCGCCCCCGCGCCCCTCTTCGACCGCCGTGACCAGGAACTCGAGCGTGCGCCCGACGTAGGCGGCCGGCTCGGCGCAGAATCCGGCCTCGATCTGCGAGAGCGGGCAGAACCCCCGCACCCCGGCCAGGTCCACGTCGAGACCGCCAGCGTTGACCCCGGTGACGCGCCCCAGGAGCGGAACCCCGGCCGCATGGGCCTCGCGCACCTGGCGGCGGGCGGCGTGCGGATCGGCGCGGATCGAGGGCGCGAGCGCGACCTGGTCGCCGGACTCGACGACGAACAGCTCGAGCGTGTCGCCCACCTTGAGCTTCACCGTGCCGTCCTCGGCGCGAAAGTGCCGCATCTCGGCCACGGCCTCGCTGCGCCCGCCGAAGTCGAGCAGCGCATGCTCGGCGCCCACGGAAATCACTTTGGCGCTCACCTTCATGCCCACCGTGACGTCGAGGCTCGCGCGCCGGGCGGCGGCGGCCGGGCGTCCCGCGTGCTCGTACTCCTCGAGCGCCTTCGCGAACTCGTCCGAAGGCGTCTCGTCGCGGTCGGGGTCCGGATCGGGGATGGGGTGCGGGCTCATGACCATGAGAGTAGCAGGAGAAACCACGCCGGCCCCAGCGCGGCCGCCGGGGGCGGCGCCCTACTTGCCCCCGCGCGCTCCACGCTCCTGCGCCAGCCGCGCGAGCGTCACCGCCACGCGCTTCGCCTGCCCCGGCAGCACGCCGAGGAGGGCGGTCTCCTGGACGGTGTGGCCGCCATCGCCCTTGAGGCCCATGGCATCGAGCGCCATCCCGACCCGTCCCTCGACGAACGAGATGTCGGCGGCGCCGGCGCGCGCCGGGTCGACCGCCTCGACCCCTCCCAGGCCCAGGTCGCGGCTCGCCTGGTCGACCAGGGCGAGGAGCCGCAGGTTGCCGGGCGCGGGCGCGAGCGGCGGATAACCGTCCTCGAACTCGATCGTCGCCCCCGCGTGCGGCGGGCTCGCCCCCACGATGCGCCGCATCGTGGACCGGGCGCGCTCGAGCTGCTCGATCGAGAGCGTGCGCAGATCTCCGGCCACCGTCGTGCTCTCGGCGATCACGTTGGTCTTGCCGAAAGCGGTGCCTCGATTCGCCTGGTCGTCGTAGCTCACGGTCGTGCCTCCCAGGATGACGCCCGGGTTGACGGTCAGGTTGGGCTCGTGCGAGAGCGAGTCGTGGAACGCCGCGAGGATGCGCGCGGCTTCGTAGATCGACCCGCTTCCGATCTCCTCGCGAAAGATGAGCGAGGAATGGGCGGCCTGGCCCCCCACGCGCAGCCGCCAGCCCGAGGCGCCGCGCCGCGCGACCACCGCGTGGCCGGGGATGCCGTCGCCGTCCTCGAATCCGATCGCCACGTCGGCGTGCTCGGCCGCGGCGACCAGGTCGCGCCGGGCGAGCGCGAGCGGCTCGCCCGCCTTCTCTTCATCACCGGTGAGCACCGCGGTCACGCTGAAGCGATCGAGCAGGCCGGCCGCCTCGAGCGAGCTCAGCGCGAGCAGCATGATGACGTCGCCGCCCTTCATGTCGATGACCCCGGGCCCGCGCGCGGTGGAATCCGTGAGCCGCTCGAAGCGCTGAAACGGGCTGTCGCGCTCGAACACGGTGTCGAGGTGGCCGACGAGGAGCACCCGCAGCCCGCCCGCGCGGCCGGGCCGCGTGGCGATCAGGTGCCCGGCACGGCCCCAGCCGGCTCCGGCCACCCAGCGGGTCGTGAAGCCGAGGTCCGCGAACTCGGGCTCGAACAGGCGCGCGACGGCGCGCACGCCCTCGAAGTTCATGGTGCCGCTGTTGATATTGACGGTGCGCTCGAGGAGCCCGAGCGCGGCGGGCGTGCCGCGGTCCACGGCGGCGGCGATCCGGCGCTCGGCCGGGGTCAGGCGCCCCGCGGGGGTCGAGCCCGCCGGGCCCGCGCCGATGAGCGCGAGGACGGCCATCAGGAAGTCGAGGGGACGGGGGCCCGTCATGGTCGGGCATCATGCGGGGGACCCCGCTCGCGAGCAAGCCCGGGCGCGGGCCGGGGACGGGGCGCGCCGTTGCCGCACTGTCGCGGGTGCCCTAGACTCAATGGCCATGACCGAGCGAGGGAAACCCGATTGACCGTGATGTTCCGGTCCCATTCCGAGCGCACGGCGGCCGCCCCGACCGCGCCCGGCGCCGGTCCATACCCAATCTGGCTCGCGATCCTGGCCGCCGCCCTGATCGCGCGCCTCGCGTTCGTCGCCTTCATGCCCCCGTTCATCATGTGGTCCGATGGCCGGGAGTACGACACCGTGGCGCGCCTGCTGCTGGACCACGGCACCTATGGCCTGCAGGCGCTGCGGCCCCCCGGTTATCCCACCCTGATCGCGGCCGTGTACCGGGTGTTCGGTGAGAGCCTGCTCGCGCTGCGCCTGGTCGAGGTCGTGCTCGGAACCCTCTCGGTCGCCCTCATCGGGCTCATCGGGACCCGCCTGTTCGGGCGGCGCGCGGGCCTGATCGGCGCCGCGCTCATGGCCCTCCACCCGGTGCTCGCGTTCCTGCCCGCCACCGAGTTCCCCGAGAACTTCGCGGTGCTCCTGATCGTGCTCGCCCTGGGGGCCGCCTTCACGGGTCTCAGGCGGGGCGGCTCGTGGCGCTGGGCGGCCGCGAGCGGCGTCCTGTTCGGGCTCGCGACGCTGGTGCGCGCGAACATCGTCACCCTGCTCCCGGGCTTCGCGGTCGGCGCCGCCATCCTGCTGGCGCGCGAGCGTCGCGGCTGGGTGCTACCGATCGTGGCGTGCGGCGCGGCCCTCGCGCTCACCCTGGCCCCGTGGATCGTGCGCAATCATCACGTCCACAACCACTGGGGGTTCATCTCGACCGGCGGCGGGCGCCAGTTCTGGTGCGGGAACAGCCCGCAGACGACCGGATCCACCCTGGTCGTGCCGGAGCCCGATTCCACCATGCGCTATGCGCTCCAACACGTATCGAGCGAGTTCGAGATGGACGCGTACTACTACCGCAAGGGCATGGAATTCGTCCGCGCGCACCCCGGGCGGGCAGCCCAGCTCTACGTGCTGCGGCTCGGGAACCTGTTCGCGCTCTACCCCGAGACCGTCACCCAGACGTTCATCAACCGCTGGAGCCGGCTGGCCCAGGGCATCTCGAGCGTGCTCGTGTACCTTGGGGCGCTGCTCGCCCTGCGGCGCTGGAAGCGCGCGCCGGCCCTGTGGCCGATGGTGGCCGCGATCGTGGGCTTCTCGCTCGTCAACGCCCTGTTCTTCATGAATCTGCGCTACCGCATGGCATTCGAGCCCTGCCTGCTCCTCATGGCCGGGCTCGGCTATGCGAGCCTCGCCCGCGACGTCGGCTCCGCCGGCTCCGCGGCATCCCCGGAGGCCGCGCGCCCGTGCTGATCCAGGTCGAGCCGCGGCGGCCCCCGGGGTCGGCGCCGATCCCGCCGGCCCAGCGGCCGGGGCGGGTCGGAAGCTCGTCCATCCGGCGCGGGCCGATGTGGCTCATGCGCTCGGTGGACCACTGGGTCGGCCTGCCGCTGTGCTTCACCCTCGGGGCGCTCGTGAGCCTGCGCCACCGCCTGCTGCGCCGCCCCGAGCGGCCGATCCGCGAGCGCGGCACGCTGCTCGTCATCAAGTTCTTCGGGCTCGGCAGCATCATCGAGGCCACGCCGCTGCTGCGCGGGATCCGCCAGCGCTACCCGCAGGCGCGCCTGGTCTTCCTCACCTTCCAGTCGAACGAGGGGCTGCTGCGCCGTCTCGGGCTGTGCACGGACATCCGCATCATCCGCAGCCACTCGCCGCTTCACTTCGTGCTCGACACGATCGGCACCCTGCTGTGGATGCAGCGCCAGGACGTGGACGCCTCGATCGACCTGGAGTTCTTCAGCAAGTTCTCGACCCTCATGGCGGTGCTGGGGGGCGCGCGGCGCCGCGTCGGCTACCACCTCAACGCGTTCTGGCGCCGCAGCCTGCTCACCGATCCGGTCTACTTCAACTACTACCGCCACATCACGGACGTCTTCGCCCAGGCCGGAAGCCACCTCGACGTGCCGCTCGAGGACCAGCGGCTGAGCCCGGTGCCGGTGGTCGAGGCTGCGCGCGAGCGGGTCTCCGAGTCGCTGCGCGACTTCGCGCGCCGCGACGGCGGCCCGGCGCCGGGCCGGCTCGTGGGCGTCAACGTGAACGCCGGCGAAATGTCGCTCGAGCGGCGCTGGCCGGTCGCGAACTTCGTCGATCTCGTCGAGTCGCTGCTCGCGCGGCATCCCGACATCCGCGTGCTGCTCACCGGGTCGGCCGTCGAGGCCGGCTACGTGAACACGGTGTACGCGGGGCTGAGCGAGGCGGCCCGGCGCCGCGCCCTGGTGACCGCGGGGCTGTGGTCCATGGACGAGTTCGTCGCCGCCCTCGGGCTCATGACCTGCTTCGTGACCAACGACTCGGGCCCCATGCACCTCGCGGCCGCCCAGGGGACGCCGCTCGTGTCGCTGTGGGGCCCCGGCCGGCCCGACTTCTACGCTCCCAAGGTCGCGCGCCACGAGGTGATCTACGAGCAGTACCCGTGCAGCCCGTGCCTCTATATGTTCACGACCTTCGAGGGCATGTGGTGCCGGCACGAGGGCTGGTGCATGCAGGCGATCCAGCCCGCCACCGTGCTCGCGGCGGTCGAGCGGCTGCTCGCGGGCGGCGCGACCCCCGCCGCATGAACCTGGTCGTCGGCTCCGGTCCCGCCGGCGTCGCCGCGGCGCTGGCACTGCTCGAACGGGGCCGGCCCGTGACCATGCTCGACGTGGGCCGCGAGATCGAGCCCGAGTTCGCCGCCACGCCGCGCGAGCTGGCGCGGCTGCCCTTCGAGGCCTGGCCACCGGCCTCCTACCAGCGCCTCGCCGCCATCTCCGGGCCGGTCCGGAACGGCTTCCCGATGAAGACCAACTTCGGCTCCGACTTCGCCTTCAGGCCGGCGCCCGATCTGATGCCGCTCGAGCAGCGCGGGGCCGACATCCTGGTGTCGTTCGCGCGCGGGGGCTTGAGCAACCTGTGGGGCTCGAACGTGTTTTCGTTCTGCGCCGGGGACTTCCGCGGCTGGCCCATCGCCGCCGACGCTCTCGAGCCCGCCTACCGCGCCGTGCTGCGTCACATCCCGCTCTCGGCATCGCGCGGCGACGACCTCGAAGCCCTGATGCCGCTCCACACCGAGCGGCTCGAGCCGCGCCTGCTCTCGGAGCAGGCGGCTGCCGTGATGCGCGATCTCGAGGCCCACCGCCCCGCCCTCCATGCCGGCGGCGTGCGCTTCGGAGCCTCGAGGCTCGGGCTGCGCACCTCGCCCTCGGAGCACGACCCGGGCTGCGTGCGCTGCGGGCTGTGCCTGCACGGCTGCCCCTACGACCTCATCTACAACTCGGCGCACACGCTCGCCGGCCTCGAGCGCGACCCGCGCTTCCGCTACGAAGGCGGCCTCTACGTGACGCGCTTTGCCGAGACCGCGCATGGCGTCGAGGTGCACGCCGTGCGCGCCGCGGATCGCGCGCCGGTGCGCTTTGACGGGGAGCGCGCCTTCATCGGCGCGGGAGCCTATTCCACGGCGCGGCTCGTGCTCGAATCGCTCGAGCGCTTCGCGGTCCAGGCCACGATGCTCGAGAGCCAGTACTTTCTGATCCCCATGCTCCACTGGCGCTCCTCCCCCGGGGCCGCCACGGAGCGGCTCCAGACCCTGTCCCAGATCTGCCTGCGCCTCAGCGACCCCAAGGTGTGCGCCGAGGACGTCCACATGCTGCTCTACACCTACACGCGCCTCTACCAGGACGAGCTGGACGCCTCGCCGGCCCGCTTCGTGCCCGGGCTCGCGCGCGCCCTGGCCGGGCGGCTGCTCGCGATCCAGGGCTACCTCCACTCCGACCTCTCTTCGCGCCTCGAGCTGAGCCTGCGCCGCGCCGAGAGCGGCCCGCCAACGCTCACGGTCCAGGGCCGCGCGCACCCCGAGGCGGCGCCCGCGATCCGGCGCATCGAAGCCCGGCTGCGCTCGCTGGGCGGGGCGCTGCGCGCCACACCGATTCCGTTCATGACCCGGATCGCCGCGCCCGGAAAGAGCTACCACGTGGGCGGCGTGTTCCCGATGCGGCTCAAGCCCGGGGCGCTCGAGAGCGACACGCTCGGCCGCCCGCTCGGGCTCAAGCGCGTCCACGCCGTGGACGCGAGCGTGTTCCCGACCATCCCGGCGACCAACCTCACGCTCACCGTGATGGCCAACGCCTACCGCATCGCGGCCGAGGGCTGCGCGCTCGATGCGCCCGCGAGCGGCGCCGGGCGCGCGCAGGTGCCGGCGTGATCGCGATCACCGGGGCCACCGGCTACCTGGGCGGCCTGCTGTGCTCGACGCTCGCCCGCCGTGGCTTCGAGGTGCGCCGCTTGACGCGCCGTCCGGAGCCGGGCGGCACGGACGCGTACTTCTCACTTGATGCCCCCTTGCCCCCGGGCGCACTCGAGGGGGCCGAGACCCTGATTCATGCCGCGCACGATTTCCGGCCGCGGCGCGAGGCCGACCTGCGCCGGCTCAACGTGGACGGGTCGCGGCGGCTTTTCGAAGCCGCCCGCCGCGAGGGCGTGCGGCGCGTGCTGTTCGTCTCCTCGATCGCCTCGTACGCCCAAAGCCGCTCGGCCTACGGCCGCGTCAAGTGGACGCTCGAGCAGGATGTCGCCGCGCTCGGCGGCACGAGCGTGCGGCCGGGCCTCGTGTTCGGGCGCGAGCGTGGCGGGCTGTTCGCATCACTTGACCGGGTGGTGCGGCGCGCCCCGCTCCTGCCCGACCTCGGCGCGGCGGCGCGGCTCTACGTGATCCACGCGGGCGACCTGCTCGGCATCATGACGGCCTGGCTCGACCTTGGGAGCACTGGCGCGCCGCCGCTCATCCCCGCGGCCTGGCCCGAGGCCTACACGTTCCGCCAGGTGCTCGAGGTCATCGCCGCGGCGGCCGAAACGCGCGCGCGCTTCCTCCCCGTGCCGCCCGGGCTCGTGCT
>JBGQIE010000128.1:0-8304 GCA_041498315.1 Candidatus Eiseniibacteriota bacterium | reverse complement strand
GCTGGAGCCGCTCGCAGCTGCTGCGCCGGCTCGCCCACGTGCGCGGCGTGTATGTGCCGAGCGGCTACACCCTGCACGCGAGCCCCGAGGGCTGGCTGGTGCCCGAGGCGCTGCCGGGCTTCCCGGCGCGGGTGCGCTCGGCGTGGGTCGAGTCGCTCAAGAGCGAATACTACCCGGCGCTGCCGCTGCTCCCGGTGGGCGAGATCACGCACGACCGCCTGTCGGTCGAGATCATGCGCGGCTGCACGCGCGGCTGCCGCTTCTGCCAGGCCGGCATGATCAACCGCCCGGTGCGCGAGAAGCCGGCCCAGCAGATCGTCGAGGAGGTGCTGAACGGGCTCCAGGCGACCGGGATGGAGGAGGTCTCGCTCATCTCGCTCTCGACCACCGATCACACGCAGATCGTCGAGCAGGTCGAAGCGCTCGCCGACACGCTGTGCCCGACCCGGGTCCAGCTCTCGCTGCCCTCGACCCGGCCCGACAACGTGCCGATCGAGGTCGCGCGCCGCATCGCGGGACAGAAGAAGGGCTCGATCACGCTCGCCCCCGAAGCCGGGAGCCAGCGGATGCGCGACATCATCAACAAGAACCACACCGAGGAGGAGCTGCTGGTCTCGGTGGGCACCGCGGCCCGCGAGGGCTACACCGGCGCCAAGCTGTACTTCATGTGCGGGCTGCCGGGGGAGAACGACGACGATCTGCGCGCAATCCTCGACCTGGGCCACAAGGCGTGGCTGCGTGCCCGTGCCGAGGGCCACAAGAACTTCCGCGTCACGGTGAGCGTCTCGCCGCATATCCCCAAGCCGCACACGCCGTTCGCGTGGGCCGAGCAGGTCTCGACCGCCGAGCTCAACCGGCGGCTCGGCGTGCTGCGCGAGGCCGCGCGCGGCAAGCCGGTGACGCTCAAGTACCGGGACGCCGAGACCTCGCTGCTCGAGGGCGCGTTCACGCGCGGCGACCGCCGCCTGGGGCTGGCGGTCGAGCGCGCGTTCCGACGCGGCTGCCGGTTCGACGCCTGGACCGAGCACCTGCGCTTCGGTACCTGGCTCGAGGTCTTCAACGAGCTGGGCCTCGATCCCGAGCGCCAGCTCATCGAGCGCTCGACCGAGCTCGATCAGCCGTGGGACGTCGTGCAGTCGCCGGTCACCCGGAAGTTCCTGGTGCGCGAAAAGGTGCGCGCCGACCGGGCGGCGATTACCGAGGACTGCCGGCTCGAGGATGTGTGCTTCTCGTGCGGGGTGGACGAGTGTCCGCAGCGTCCGTGGGTCAAGGTGGCGCATCCGCCCCTGGACCTCGCGCGGGCGCAGGCGGCGCTGCCGAGCCCCGCGTTTGGACGTCACCGCCGCGCCGCCGCCAACGGTGGGCGGAACGGTTCTGGCAACGGCCGGCTGCTGCCGGCCGCGGCGCGGCGCAGCGCGGCTCCCTCGGGGGTCGCGACCAGCACGCGCTTTCGGATCGTGTTCGAAAAGGGGCTGGGGATGCGCTTCACCTCGCACCTCGACCTCATGCGCACCTGGGAGCGGACGCTGCGCCGCTCCGGGCTGCCGCTCGCGTTCACCCAGGGACATCATCCGCACCTGAAGATGTCGTTCGGGCCGCCGCTGCCCCTGGGATTTCGTTCCCGGGCTGAAGTGTTCGATCTGGAGTTCGCCCGGCCACCCGCCGTGGACCTCGCCGAGAGGCTCAACGTGGTGCTGCCGGAGTTCCTCCGGGTGCTGAGCTTCCGCCCCATTCTTTTCAAGACGCCTTCGCTCATGAGTCAGCTCGAGGGCGCTTCGTACCGGATCCGCTTCCCGCGGCCGTTCCTCGCTGAGGCCGGCCTCGACACGGAAGCCCTGCCCGGAGTGCTCGAAGCGCGTATCGCGACGCTGCTCGCCCGCGACCACATCGTGGTGCGCCGGGAGAGCGAGGCCCAAACCCGTGAATTTGACGCCCGACCCTCCATCGTTTCGCTCGAGCTCGCCGCCGGGGATCACCCGGTGGCGCTGGACGCGCATCTGCGGTTCACGCCGCGCGCCCAGGTGCGCCCGGACGAGGTCGTCGAGCTGCTCATCCCCGACAGCGATGCCCGCACGATCGATATCGAGCGGGTCATGCTGTGGGCGGACGTGAGCGGCCGGCGGCTCGACCCGATCGCCCTGTTGAGCACGGAATTCTGACCGGTCGGCGTCACGCGGGGGCTCCCGAAGGAGACCCTGTGAACAAGAAGATCATCATCAACGCCGACGCTTACGAAACCCGCATCGCGATCCTCGAGGATGGCGAGCTCGCCGAGCTCCTGGTCGAGCGCGCCGAGCATCGCCGCCACGTCGGGGACATCTACAAGGCGCGGGTCAACGCCGTGCTCCCCGGGATGCAGTCCGCGTTCGTGGACATGGGCCTGCCCAAGACCGGGTTCCTGCACGCCTCCGACCTGGCCGAGAACCTCTCGGAGCTCGAGGACCTCTCGGACGTCGAGGAGAACGGCGACCGCGGCCGGCGCCGCCGCGCCCCGGCGCCCAAGATCGAGGAGCACTTGAAGAAGGGCCAGGAGATCCTGGTCCAGATCACCAAGGAGTCCATCGGCACCAAGGGCCCGCGGGTCACCCAGCAGGTGAGCCTGCCGGGGCGGTTCTGCGTGCTCATGCCGGGCGTGGACCACGTCGGGGTCTCGCGCCGCATCGAGGATCGCGCCGAGCGCCAGCGCATCAAGGCGATCATCCACGATCTCAAGCCCAAGGGCGTGGGCCTGATCGCCCGCACCGCCGGCGAGGGCAAGGGCGACGCCGACTTCGCCGCCGACGTCAAGCACCTGGTCAAGCTGTGGCAGAAGATCGACCGCAAGGCCTCCTCGGCGCGGGCGCCCGCGCTGGTCCATCGGGAGCTCGAGATGACCGCCGGCCTCATCCGCGACCTGTTCACCGAGGACATCGAGGAAGTCGTCATCGACGACAAGGAGTCGTTCGCCGAGATCCAGGTCTACCTCAAGGCGGTCTCGCCCGAGCTGCTTAACCGGGTCAAGCTGTTCAAGGAGCGCGAGTCGATCTTCGACTTCTACGAGATCGAGGCCCAGATCGAGAAGACCTTCGAGCGCAAAGTGTGGCTCAAGAAGGGCGGCTACATCTGCATCGACCACACCGAGGCGCTGGTGTCGGTCGACGTCAACACCGGGCGGTTCACCGGCAAGAAGAACCAGGAGGAGACCATCTTCCGCACCAATATGGAGGCCGCCAAGGAGGTGCCGCGCCAGCTCCGGCTGCGCGACATCGGCGGCATCATCGTCGTGGACTTCATCGACATGGAGATCGAGGCCAACAAGCGCTCGGTGCTCGACGAGCTGCGCAAGGAGCTGCGCAAGGACCGCGCGCGCACCAAGGCGTTCGGGGTCTCGGAGCTGGGCCTGATCGAGATGACGCGCCAGCGCGAGCGCTCGAGCCTGCTCCACTACTACACCGAGGACTGCCCCCATTGCGCCGGCCTGGGCAAGGTGCCGAGCCTCGAGACCATGCTGGTCAAGCTCGAGCGCGCCATGCGCCGGGTGGTGGCGATGGGCGGCGACCGCCGCATCACGGTCAAGGTGGCGCCCGAAGTGGCGCTCTACTTCGTCGAGCAGGAGGCGCGGCGCTTCGCCGAGCTCGAGAAGCGCTTCCGGCTCCAGGTGGACCTCAAGGACGACCCGCAGCTCAAGCGCGGCGAGATGCGCGTGTTCTCGGCGGCCCGCAAGGCCGAGCTCACCAAGCAGGTCGTGGGGGCGGTGCCGGGGACCTAAGTCCGGCTACTCGACCACCTTCCGGAAGCTCAGCGGCCGCTGGAGCCGGTCGAACCCGGTGCGCGTGGGCTCGTCCATCTGGGCGATGACGCGCTCCAGGTAGCGCATCGCGTTGAGGTCGTTGATGACGCTGGTCGTCGGCGGCGGTCCGGTCACGACCACGACCAGGCGCAGGCGCGAGCCCAGGTAGTTCCACGCCTCGGCCGCCGCCCGGCTGGGCGGGTAGCCCGGCAGCACGGCGATCAGGTCGCACTCCTCGGGCAGCGTGCCCAGCGCCTGGAGCGGCTCGAAGTCCGCCGGCCAGTCCGCGAGCGAGACCACGACGTGGGCGAGCCCGGGCAGGTTGAGGAGGTTGTTGAGATCGGCAGCGGTCGGGATGCGATCGAACTGGACCGTGGTGCCGAGGCGCACGTCGGTGCGATCGATGATGAGCGGCGTGGCGAGCGTGGCCGCGAAGTCGTGTCGTTCCGAGAACGGGCTGCCGAGCGGACCCCCTCCGGCTGCCGAGCCGGGCGCCGAGCCGGGGGTCGGCAGCGGCCGCGCGGTCGTGGCCGGGCCTCCCGCCATGCAGCCGGCGATGAGCCCGGCCATGAACGTCGTCGCGAGCATCCAGGTCTTCATGCGATCCTCCGGGGATGGGGTGTCCCAATGGACCCCACCTTATAACGCGGGGAGGGCGTACGGTACCGGAGCAGGGGACCCCGTAGGCCGCCTTCCAGGGACCGGGTGGCGCCGGGGCCGGCTTGACCCGGCGCCCGCGCCCGTGATACAAAATCACCCTTTGCGCGCCCTTAGGGGCGCCGTCACGTGTCTCGAAGCCGGCCCGCGGGGGCTCGCACGGCCCGCGGCGGCACGAGGGAGAGCACCCACCGATGTACGCCATCGTCAACATCAACGGCATCCAGACCAAGGTCACGCCCGACGCCGTGCTCCAGGTGCCGCGCCTCATCGGCGCGCCCGGCGACAAGCTCACCTTCGGCCAGGTGCTGCTGCTCGCGGACGGCGACAAGATCGCCGTCGGCCAGCCGTTCGTGAAGGGCGCCGGGGTCAGCGCCGAGGTCGTCGACCACTCCCGCGGCCCCAAGCTCAGGATTTTCAGATACAAGCGGCGGAACGACTACCGCAAGCGGCGCGGATACCGCGACGAGCTGACGCGCATCCGTATCACCGGCATCAAGGCGTAGGAGAGAGGCATGGCGCACAAGAAGGGACAGTCGTCGTCCAGGAACAACCGCGAATCGAACGCGCAGCGCCTCGGCGTCAAGCGTTTCGGCGGGGAGCGCGTGCGCGCGGGCAACATCCTGGTGCGCCAGCGCGGCACGAAGTTCCACCCCGGCCTCAACGTCGGCATCGGCAAGGACGACACGCTGTTCGCGATGATCGATGGAGACGTCAAGTTCACCCGCTACCTGGGCACGCGCCACAAGGTGCACGTGCTGCCGCCCGCGTCCGCCGGGACCCACTAGCCCAGTCCCGCCGGAGCACGACGCCGCGCCACTTTGGGGTCCGCAAGCCCGAAGGTGGCGCGGCGTTTCGGTTGATGGTGATTTCCAAGGAGGCCTAACGTGAAGCACAAGGTTGCAGTCATCGGAGCTGGGAACGTCGGCGCGAGCGCGGCGCTCTACATCGCGCAGCGGGGGCTGGCCGACGTGACCCTCATCGACATCGTCGAAGGGATGCCGCAGGGCAAGGCGCTCGACATGCAGCAGACGGCGCCGCTGTGGCATACGGGCGGCCGCATCGAGGGCGCCAACGATCTCGCCGCCGTGGCCGGCGCCGAAGTCGTGGTCATGACGGCGGGCTTCCCGCGCAAGCCCGGCATGTCGCGCACCGACCTGCTCAAGGCCAACGCCGACATCGTGCGGCCCGCGGCCGAGGCGGTGAAGAAGCACGCGCCCAGCGCCTACGTCGTCGTGGTCACGAACCCGCTCGACGTCATGGCCCACCTGTTCTGGAAGGTGAGCGGCTTCCCGAGCCAGCGGGTCGTGGGGATGGCCGGGATCCTCGATTCGGCGCGCCTCCGGGCCTTCATCGCCATGGAGCTCGGGGTCTCGGGCGATGACGTCCAGGCGATGGTCCTGGGCGGGCACGGGGACTCGATGGTGCCGCTGCCGCGCTTCACGACCGTGGCCGGCATCCCCATCACCGAGCTCATCCCCGCGGCGCGCATCGCCGAGATCTCGCAGCGCACGCGCGACGGCGGGGCCGAGATCGTCAAGCTGCTCAAGACCGGCTCGGCCTACTACGCGCCCGCGATGTGCGCGGTCGAAATGGTCGCGGCGATCCTCACCGACCAGAAGCGCATGGTGCCGTGCTCGGTGCTGCTCAACGGGCAGTACGGGCTGCGCGACATCTTCATCGGCGTGCCGGTCGTGCTGGGCGGCAAGGGGGTCGAGAAGGTGATCGAGCTCAAGCTGAGCAGCGAGGAACTCGCCGCGCTTCAGAAGAGCGGCACGGACGTCGCCGCCTCGATCGCGGATCTCAGCGTCGGAGTCTGAAGCCGTGGAGGACCGCGCCGTCCCGGGCTCGATGCGACCCCGGGACGGCGCGTCGCTGTTCCTTGCGCTGCTCTTGTGCGTCATGGCCGGCTGCGGACGAAACAACGGGGCTGGGCACGGGCCCGCCGCGGGCCGGGTCATGGTCATGGGCGCGCGGACGCCGGCGGGCGGTGAGACCTCCGTCCTGCCGCCGTCGGGGACTTCGCCCGCGGATTCCGTGTCGGCCGTGAGCTTCCTCTCGCTCGAGGCCGCGCGGGACACGATCGACATGCTGCTGCGCCGGGCGGTCGATCTCGCCGACACCGCGGTGCACGTGTCGAGGGACACGGTGACATTCGCCTACTGGTACGCGAGGTCGACCGCGCGCGGCTGGGTGGTCAAGGCGGTGGTTCGCGACACCTCGGGCTGCCCGGTCGAACCGCTCGAGAGCGCGCTCCTCGCGCGGGGCTGGGTCATGGCCAGCGGCTACGGCGCGGACGGGCCCGACGGCACCAGCCTGGGATTGCGCAGCCGCGACCTCCTGTGCGTGATCGCAGGACAGTGGGACGGCGGCGACGATTCGGACAGCACCTACGTGCCGGCGCCCGGCTGCGTCGTCACCGCCACCCTGGTGCCGCTGCGCGCCGGCGACGTGCCGCGATGACCGTCCTCGCCGTCATCCCCGCCCGGTACGCGGCGCAGCGCTTTCCCGGCAAGCCGCTGGCGCCGCTGTGGGGCCGTCCCATGGTCCAGCACGTGTGGGAGCGCGCGCGGCAAGCGCGCGGCCTCGATGCACTCGTCATCGCCACCGACGACGAGCGCATCGTGCGCGCGGCGCGCGCCTTCGGAGCCGAGGTCGAGCCAACCAGCCCCGAGTGCACGAGCGGCACCGACCGTGTCGCCGAGGTCGCGCGGCGGCACCCCGAGGCCGGGATCGTCGTCGATCTCCAGGGGGACGAGCCCGAGCTCGACCCGGACGCGGTGAGCCGGCTGGTCTTGGGGCTGCGTGAGGATTCGGGCATCCGCATGGCGACGCTCGCGCACGCCGAGCCTGACGCGGCGCTGTTCGCCAGCCCGGACGTGGTCAAGGTGGGGGTGGACGCCGAGGGCTTCGCCCTCTACTTTACCCGTCGGGACCCGGCGGGGGAGTCCCGCCCGGGTGTCATCCTGCGTCACATCGGCGTGTATGGCTTCCGGCGCGACTTCCTGCTCGAGTTCGCCTCCTGGCCGCCGGGGCGGCTCGAGCGCGAGGAACGCCTGGAGCAGCTGCGCGCGGTCGAGCGCGGGGTGCACATCCGGGTGTTCGAGGCCGCGCACGCCTCGGTGGGCATCGACACGCCGGAGCAGCTCGCCTCGCTCGAGCGGCGCGGACCCCGGACCTAGCCGCGACGCGGAAGCGGGAACGCACGGACGCCTGGAGGGAGCAGACCCATGGCCAAGCTCGTGGTGGTGACCGGCGGGGTGGTGTCCTCGCTCGGCAAGGGGATCGCCGCAGCCTCGCTGGGCCTGCTCCTCAAGGCGCGGGGCTTGAGGGTCACCATCCAGAAGCTCGATCCCTACCTCAACATCGACCCCGGCACCATGAGCCCGTTTCAGCACGGCGAGGTGTTCGTCACCGACGACGGCGCCGAGACCGACCTCGACCTGGGCCACTACGAGCGCTTCACCGGGGTCTCGGTGACCCGCAGCCACAACGTGACGGCCGGCCAGGTGTACGACGCCATCCTCTCCAAGGAGCGCCGGGGCGACTACTTGGGGCGCACGGTTCAAGTGATTCCTCACGTCACCGACGAGATCAAGCGCCGCATCACGAGCCTGGCGCTCACCACCCAGGCGGACGTCGCGATCATCGAGATCGGCGGCACCGTGGGCGACATCGAGTCGCTGCCGTTCCTCGAGGCCATCCGCCAGCTCGGTGTCGAGCTCGGCCGCAACAACTGCGCGTTCATGCACCTGACGCTGGTGCCCTACATCTCCACCGCGCACGAGGTGAAGACCAAGCCGACGCAGCACTCGGTGATGAAGCTGCGCGAGATCGGCATCCAGCCGGACATCCTCCTCTGCCGCACCGACCGGCCG
>JBGQIE010000127.1:0-8429 GCA_041498315.1 Candidatus Eiseniibacteriota bacterium | reverse complement strand
TCCGCTAACCTGCGCCGTCCTTCCCTGCCGAGACGGAGAGCCCCCATGCCCCAGATGACCATGGTGCAGGCGATCCAGGACGCGTTGCGCGTGGCGCTGCGCGAGGACCGACGCGTCGTCGTCCTGGGCGAGGACGTGGGCAAGAGTGGCGGCGTGTTCCGGGTCACCGAGGGACTCCAGGCCGAGTTCGGCGCCGAGCGCGTGGCCGACACGCCGCTGGCCGAGAACGGCATCATCGGCGGGGCGATCGGCATGGCCCTCTACGGACTGCGCCCGATCGCGGAGATCCAGTTCGTGGACTTCATCTATCCCGCCTTCGACCAGATCGTCTCCGAGATGGCGAAGCTGCGCTGGCGCTCGGCCGGGCAGTACGCCTGCCCGGTCATCGTGCGCGCGCCCTACGGCGGCGGCATCAAGGGCGGGCTCTACCACTCCCAGAGCCCGGAGGCCTATTTCTGCCACACCGCCGGCCTCAAGGTGGTCATCCCCGCGACCCCCGGCGATGCCAAGGGCCTGCTGCTCGCCGCGCTCGACGGCGAGGACCCGGTCATCTTCCTCGAGCCCAAGCGGCTCTACCGCACCACCAAGGAGGAGGTGCCCGAGGGCCGCCACCGGGTGCCGCTCGGGCAGGCCCGGATCGCGCGGGCCGGCGAGGGGCTCACCGTGCTCGCCTACGGCGCCATGGTGCCGGTTGCGCTCGAGGCCGCGACCCAGGCGGCCGAGCGCGGCTGGTCGGCCGAGGTCGTGGACCTGCGCACCCTGGTGCCGCTCGATGCCGAGGCGGTGCTCGCGAGCGTGCGCAAGACCGGACGGGTCGTGATCGTGCACGAGGCGCCGCGCACCTGCGGCTACGGCGCCGAGCTCGCGGCGCTCATCGCCGAGCAGGCGCTCACCTCGCTGCTCGCCCCCGTGCTGCGCGTCACCGGCTACGACACGCCGTTCCCGTACACCCTCGAGCACTCCTACCTGCCCGATGCGCCGCGCGTGCTGCGCGCGATCGAGCACGTCATGAGCTACTAGACCCCGGGGAGACGACCGACGTGCCCTACGAGGTGAAGCTGCCCGACATCGGCGAAGGAATCGCGGAAGGCGAGATCGTGCGCTGGCTGGTCAAGGCCGGCGATGCGGTGCGCGAGGACCAGCCGCTGGTCGAGGTCATGACCGACAAGGCGAGCGTCGAGATTCCCTCGCCCCGCACCGGCGTCATCGCCCGCCTCCACGCCGAGGAGGGCCAGGTCGTGCCGGTCGGGAGCGTCCTCATCTCGATCACGGTCCAGGGCGAAGCCGCCCCGGCCGGCCCGGCGGCGAAGCCCGCCGCGACGCCCGCCCCCGCGCCCGCCGCCGTGCCTTCCGCCGCGTCGCGCGTGGCGGCAGTCGCGGGGCGTGCGAGCGCGAGCCCGGCGGTGCGCCAGCTCGCGAAGCAGCTCGGGGTGGCGCTCGAGGATCTGGGCGGCACCGGTCCGGGCGGGGCGATCACCGCCGACGACGTGAAGCGCGCGGCCCCGGCCCGTGCGGGCGGAGCGGGCGGCGGGGCGGACTTCGCAGCCGGGCCGGCCACCACGGCGACCGCGGCCGCCCCGGCGGCCCCGGCCGACGAGGAGCGCGTTCCGCTGCGCGGCTTGAGGCGCAAGATCGCCGAGCACATGCGCCACTCGCTCTCGACCGCGGCCCAGTTCACCTTCGTCGCCGAATGCGACTTCACCGCGCTCAACGCGCATCGCGCCTCGATGCGCGCGCGCGCCGAGGCGGCCCTAGTCAAGCTCACCTTCCTGCCCTACGTCGTCAAGGCGCTGGCCGAGCCGCTGCGGAGCTTCCCGCTCCTCAACAGCAGCCTCGACGACGCCCGCCAGGAGATCGTGCTCAAGCAGCGGCTCCACATCGGGATCGCGACCGCGACCCCCGAGGGCCTCACGGTGCCGGTCCTCCACGATGCCGACCGGCGCCCGCTGCTGGATCTCGCGCGCGAGCTCGAGCGGCTGGCCGCCGCGGCGCGCGACCACAAGCTCAAGCTCGAGGAGCTCCAGGGCGCGACCTTCACGATCACGAGCACCGGGGCCAGGGGCGGCGTGCTCGCCACCCCGATCCTCCACCACCCGCAGGTCGCGATTCTTGGTGTACACGAGGTCAAACCCCGGCCCGCGGTCGTGAACGGCGCGATCGTGATCCGCGACCTCGGCAACCTCTCGCTCTCGCTCGACCACCGCGTCGTGGACGGCGCGGTGGGCGCGGATTTCCTCTACGCCCTGATCGCCCGGCTCGAATCTCCCGAGTCGTGGCTCACCGAAGGAGACCTTGCGTGAAGCGCCCGACCGCCGCCCCGACCGCTGCGACATTCGTCCTGCTCGTCTCGCTCGCGTTCGCACTGTCCGGCCCGCTCACGCCCGGGGCCCACGCCGCGCCCGCGTATCCCGAGACCCGGATCGCCATGGTGCGCGACACGCTCCACGGCGTCGTCGTCGAAGACCCATATCGCTGGCTCGAGGACAAGAACAGCCCGGAGACCCGCGAGTGGCTCGGCCGGCAGATCGCGTTCACCGAGGCGGCGCTGGGCAAGCTTCCCGGTCGCGATCGGCTGCACGCGCGGATCGAGCAGCTCCTCAAGGTGGACGCCCAGTCGGTGCCGACCGAGCGCGGCGGGCGCTACTTCTTCAGCCGGCGGCTCGCGAACCAGGATCAGCGCGTGCTGGTCGTGCGCAAGAGTCGGGAGGGCGCCGACGAGGTGCTGCTCGATCCGCTGCCCCTGAGCCCCGACCACTCGACCTCGGTGTCCTACCTCGACGTCTCGAGCGACGGGTCGCTGGTCGCGATCGGCACGCGCCAGGGCGGCAAGGACGAGCTGGCGGTCACGTTCATGAAGGTGGACTCGCACCAGCTCCTCGCCGACCAGCTCCCCGAGGCGCGCTACTTCGCGGTCGCGATCAAGCCCGACAAGACCGGGTTCTACTACTCGAAGTACACCCCGGATGGCTCGCGGGTGTTCTACCACGCGATGGGCGCCGATCCGGCGCGCGACGCGCTGCTGTTCGGCGAGGGGCGCGGGCCGGAGCAGATCGTGGACGCCACGCTCTCCGACGACGGCCGCTGGCTGCTGCTCACCGTCTATCACGGCTCCTCGGGCGACCAGGTCGAGCTGTGGGTCAAGAACGTCGCGACCGACGGCCCGATCACCCCGATCGTGAGCGATCTCAAGTCGTTCTTCACCGCCCAGATCGCAGGGGACCGGCTCTACGTGCGCACCAACTGGAATGCCTCGAACGGGCGCATCCTGCGCGTCGAGCTGGCGGATCCCGCGCGCGAGCGCTGGAAGGAGATCGTCCCGGCCGGCCGGTTCGCGATCGAGGACTTCGCCGCCGCGGGCGGGCGGCTGTTCGTGAACGTGCTCGAGAACGTGGTCTCCAAGATCAAGGTGTACGACGCCGACGGGCGGCCCAAGGGCGAGATCGCGATGCCCACGATCGGCTCGGCCGGCGCCCTGTCCGGGCGCTGGGGCTCGAGCGAGGCGTTCTTCACCTTCGACTCGTTCCTGGTGCCGCCGACGATCTATCGCTACGACATCGCCGCGGGCCGGCGCTCGGACTGGTGGCACGCGGCGGTCCCGGTCGGGAACACGAGCGCCGAGGTCCGGCAGGTGTGGGTGACCTCGAAGGACGGCACCAAGGTGCCGATGTTCCTGGTCCATCGCAAGGGCCTGAAGCTCGACGGCAGCCATCCCACCTACCTCACCGGCTACGGCGGCTTCACGGTCAACATCACGCCGCAGTTCTCGGCGCTCGCGACGCTGTGGGTCGAGAACGGCGGCGTGTGGGCAGTGCCGAATCTGCGCGGCGGCAGCGAGTTCGGCGAGGCATGGCACCGCGCGGGGATGCTCGAGAAGAAGCAGAACGTGTTCGACGACTTCAGCGCCGCCGCCGAATGGCTGGTGGCCCAGCGCTATACGAATGCGAAAAAGCTCGCGATCGAGGGCGGCAGCAACGGCGGGCTGCTCGTGGGGGCGGCGTTCACCCAGCGCCCCGAGCTGTTCCAGGCCGTCATCTGCGCGGTGCCGCTCCTCGACATGCTGCGCTACCAGAACTTCCTGGTCGCGCGCTTCTGGGTGCCCGAGTACGGCTCCGCCGAGGACGCCGAGCAGTTCAAGTTCATCCGCGCCTACTCGCCCTACCAGCACGTCAAGCCGGGCACCGACTATCCGGCGATCTTGTTCGTGTCCGGCGATTCCGACACCCGCGTCGATCCGCTCCACGCCCGCAAGATGGCGGCGCTCATGCAGGCCTCGACCGGCGGCGAGCGGCCCATCCTGCTCCACTACGACACCAAGGCTGGCCACGCGGGCGGCAAGCCGGTCTCGAAGCAGATCGAGGACGGCACCGACGAGATGCTGTTCCTGTTCTGGCAGCTCGGCATGTCGCCCGCCGAGGCGCCCACCGGAGCGGCCGCCGGCCGGGCCGGCCGGTGAGGACGCGATGAGCGAACCGCTGCTCCAGGTGCTCGACGCCGACGGAGCGCTCGTCGGCCCCGACCCCGGGCTCCCCGCCGACGACCTGCGCCGGCTGATGCGGCACATGCTCAAGATGCGCGTGCTCGACACCCGCATGCTCTCGCTCCAGCGTCAGGGCCGCATCGGCTTCTACGGCACCGCGACCGGACAGGAGGCCGCGGTGACCGGCAGCGCCTACGCGTGGCGCGAAGGCGACTGGGTGTTTCCGGCGCTGCGCGAGATGGGCGTGTCGCTGTGGCGCGGCACCACGGTGCAGGAGATCGTGTGCCAGCTCATCGGCAACAGCGGCGACGTGCTCCTCGGCCGCCAGATGCCGTGCCACTTCAGCGACCGCCGGGTGCGCACGGTGGCGTGGTCCTCGGTCATCGGCACCCAGCTCCCGCACGCCATGGGCGCTGCCTGGGCCGCGAAGCTCGAGCGCGATGGCAACATCTGCATCGGCTACCTCGGCGACGGCGCCACGTCGTCGGGGGACTTCCACGCCGCCGCCAACTTCGCCGGCGTCCTGAAGCTCCCGGTCGTGTTCTTCTGCCAGAACAACCAGTGGGCGATCTCGGTGCCGCTCGCGGCCCAGACCGCCGCGGCGAGCATCGCCGTCAAGGCGGTGGCCTACGGCTTCCCCGGGGTGCGGGTGGACGGCAACGACCTCCTCGCCGTGATCGCCGCGGCGCGCGAGGCCGCCGACCGCGCCCGGCGCGGCGAGGGCCCGACGCTCGTCGAGGCGGTCACGTTCCGCATGAGCGGCCACTCCTCGAGCGACGACCCGTCGCGCTACCGCGACCCCGCGCTGGTCGCCGAGTGGGAGCGGCGCGACCCGGTGGCGCGCTTCCGCGCCTACCTCACGGGCAGCGGCCTGCTGAAGCCGGAGGACGAGGAGCGCTGGACGCGCGAGCTCAACGACGAGATCGGGGCGGCGATCACCGCCGCCGAAGCCCTGCCCCCGCCGCCGATCGAGAGCATGTTCACCGACGTCTACAAGGACATGCCGCGCGCGCTCGAGGAACAGATGCGCTACGCGGTCGCCATGGGCGAAGGGCAGAAGTTCGAGGGCGCGTTTCCGCTGTGAGGGACCTGGGGCTGGTCGCGCTCGGCGGCGCGCTCGGCAGCATGCTGCGCTGGGGGCTCACCGGGGCGGTGCAGCGCTGGACCGCCTCGGCGTTCCCGTGGGGCACGTTCGCGGTCAACGCGGCGGGCTCGCTCGCGATCGGCTTCATCGCGGCCCTGGCGCTCGAGCGCGCGCTGGTCTCCCCCGCCGTGCGCCTGTTCACGATCGTGGGGGTGCTGGGGGGATTCACGACCTTCTCGGCGTTTTCGTACGAGACGCTGGCGCTGCTGCGCGACGCCCAGTGGCTCGCCGCCGCGGGTTACGCGCTGGGCTCGGTCGCCGCGGGGATTCTCGCCGCGACGATCGGATATGCCGTCGGCATGAGGATCTAGATGAAACTCACGGGACAGGGATTGTTGCTGCGCGTCTTCATCGGCGAGGCGGACCGCTGGCACGGCCGCCCGCTCTACGAGGCTTTGGTGCTCAAGGCGCGCGAGGCCGGCCTCGCCGGGGCCACGGTGCTGCGCGGCCTCGAGGGCTTCGGCGCCCACAGCCGGCTTCACTCCGCGAAGGTCCTTCGGCTCTCTCAGGACCTGCCGATCGTGATCGAGCTCGTCGATCGCGAGGATCGCATCCGCGCCTTCATCCCGATGTGCGACGAGATGATCGGCGAGGGGCTCATCACGCTCGAGAAGGTCGAGGTGCTCAAGTACCAGGCCGGCGCCCCGCCGGCCGGCGGGACGGAACCCGGGCCGCCGCAGTGACACCGCCCCGGGAGACTCGGGTCCCCCGGGGCGGTGCCTGGACTTGCGGGTCCCGCTACTTCTCGACCCGCGGCCTGACCTCGATCTCGCCGGCGTTCACGCGGACGGTCACGTCGAGCCCCGCGGCCTTGAGCTGGGACCCGATCGCCGTGGCGAGTGAGGCGTCGCTCATCGAATCCGAGCGCGGCACCTCGGCGGCGGCGGTCCGGTCGCCCTGCTGCACGCGCACCGTGAGCGTCACGCCGTCGGCGGCGTGCCGCTTCTCGATCCCGACCGCGAAGCGCTGACCGGCGACCGGGGCCCCGTGCTTGGTCAGAACCAGCTCGGGAAAGTACTCGAGGGCCTGTCCCGGCGCCTCGCCGGTGGTTCGATCGTGCTTCGATTCGACCTTGACCTCGAGTCCGTTCGGATCGCCGCCGGGATGGGTCACCGAGACGCTCGCGCCGGTGATGCCGGCTTCGGAGAGCCGCCGCTGGATCTCCGATTCGAGCTGGGGCGCGGTCTTGCCGTCCATGCTGATCTCGATCACGCGATCGTAGGCGTAGGCATAGACGGTCCCGGAGACCCGCTCCTTGACCGGCGTGATCGCCAGGGACGCCGGCTCGCCCACCCGGGCAAGCCCGGCCTGGAAGGCGCTCGCGGTCGCGACGACGTTGACGCCGGAGCGCGCCGGGACCCGGGCGTTCAGCACGTAGCCCAGGCGGCCGTTCCGGTTCGTCGCGTCCACGGTCACGTGGTCGACGCGCAGCACGCCTTTCAGCTCCTTCGCGATCTCCCGCGCCTGATCCATCGAGAGATTGCCGCCGCTCAGGGCGAGCGCCACGTCGTGCCCGGTCGTGCGTTCGTAGGAGAATGGAATCACGAGCATCGCGACCGCGGCAATCGCGATCGCCACCGCGGTCGCGAGCCCGGGCCTGCGCTTGAGGAAGTCCATCATGGCCATTGCGTATTCCTCCCACCTCGAAGGGCTCGAATGAGGGCGATGCGATACCGCCCGCACCGTATCGTCCAGGGTCGGCACATCACGGCCGGTCACGCGCCCGAGGGCCTCGAGGTCCTCGGCCGTCTCCCGGCCTGGGGGCGTCGCGCTCGTCGCGTGACGCGCCGTGGGCTCGGATCGAAGCTCGCTCATGAGGTCGCTCCTTCTCCCGCGGTCTCCATGCGGCGCCGCACGGGACCCCGGCCGCTCGTTACCCCGCGGCCCTCGAGCCAGCCGCGTTGTTCGTAGAAGCGCCGCAGCTTCTCGCGGCCCCGGGCGAGCCGGGACTTGACCGCCGCGACCGACGCCCGCTGCAGGGCGGCGATCTCCTCGATCGAGTAGCCCTCCAGCTCGAAGAGCACCACCGCCTCCCGCTGCACCGCGGCCAGCGAGGCGAGCCCCAGGATCGCCCGGGCGGACCGCCGCGCTTCTTCGTCCTGGCTCGAGCCGTCCACGCCGACCGGATCACGGCCGGGCGGAAACGCCTCGTCCAGCGGGACCAGGCGCCGCCAGAACCGCAGGCGGTGACGGCTGCGATGACGCGAAAGCAGCGTGGCGAAGAACCAGGACCTGAAGCGGGACTCGTCGCGCAGCGTGTGGAGCTTCGTGAACGCCCGGAGCACGGTCTCCTGGTAGAGATCGTCCCCGTCGTCCCGGGAGCGACACAGCCGGCGCGCCGTGACCACCGCCTGGTCGTGGATGGGCGTGATCAGCCCGGTCAGCCGCTTCCACCGCTCCACGACGTCCGCAGCATCCATCGAGCTCCTCGGCCTGCAGGGTTGCTCACCACGGGTCCCACAGCCGTAGACGCTCGTGGGGCCCCGAAAAGTCGCAGGAAAAGTCATCGGGCCAGGGCGGAACCCTGGCCCGGTGCCGCCGCGGAGGATAGCCGAGCTAGGCGGGGCGCGGCGCGTTAGGAATCGAGCGAGGGAGTTCCGCTAGGGGGTGGGGGTCGCGGGCGCCGGGTCGTGCTTGTGGCCCAGCTCGCCGCCCTGCCAGCCCGGGCCGGCCGTGCGCAGGACGACGCCGATGCGCTGCTCGGTCTCGCCCGCGATCGAGGGCAGGTAGGCGTAGTCGAGCCACACGCCGCCGAGCCCGGCCCCGAGGCCAAAGCTCGGGCCGTTGAGCGGCTCGGTCGAGGCGTCC
>JBGQIE010000126.1:0-8448 GCA_041498315.1 Candidatus Eiseniibacteriota bacterium | reverse complement strand
TGCCCGAGCAGGATCGCGCGGTCGTAGAGGGCGGAAAGCCACGGCGCATCGCGCGGGCGCACGGCGGCGAACTGGGCGATGGCCTGAAGCTCGAGGGCGCGCGATCGCAACGCCTCGCTCTCGATCTGGGCTTCGAGCGCCAAGGTCACCCCGAGACCCAAGTGCGCGTCGGGGCAGTGATCGCCGAAATAGAGCACCGCGCGGTAGCCCCCCTCGGCCCTGAGGTAGCGCCGGCGTGCCAGGTCGAGATGGGCGCGGCAGATCCCGAGCCGCGGATCGCGGGGGCGGCGCGCGCGCGCCCGCTCGATCAGGGCCGCGGCCTCCGCGATGCGCCCGGCGTCGGCGGCGGTGATCGGCCGCGCTGAAGAGTCGGCGCCGAGCAGCGCCGACTCGAACCGCAGCCCGCCGCCGCTCACCGGCGTGAGCCCGCGCACCAGCTCGCGCGCCGCGAGTGCGTCCGGGTCGTCGGGAAGCCCCTCGATCGGGGCGGCGGGTGCCACCAGCGTCACGATCGCCATGGCGAACAGCCCGAGGAGCATCGCAAGGAAGATGCCGACTGCGACCAGCGGCCACCGGATGCGGCGCTCGAGGTCGGCGGCCGGGGGGAGCGGCGGCAGAGGGGCGGGTGAAGGCGCTGGGCGGGTCATCGGATAGTGATGGGAGGCGATGTTGGGCGGCTCGTGGGCATCCTAGAAGCAGGGGCGCGAGCGCACAACTCGTTGCTCCGGCATGGCCTTCCTGATACCGTGCCGACCTGAATCGCACCCTGCCGAGCCGCGCTTTCGCTCGAATGGCTTCGAGCGCCCAACGGAGGGTTCAGGCCCGTCATGGCCGTCGTCAAGTTCCTACAGGTCTCCGACTTCCACCTCGGCCGCCCGTTCGGCTGGATCGCCCCCGATCGGCGGCCGCAGCGCAAGCAGGACCAGCGCCGCGCCCTCGAGCTGACGGTTCAGCAGGCGATCGAGCGCGGGGTGGACGCGATCCTCATTCCTGGCGACCTGTTCGACCAGGAATGCGTGGACACCGACACCCTGGCGTTCGCGGTGCGCGCCTTCGAGGTCACCGGCTGCCCGCCGGTGTTCATCACTCCCGGCAATCACGATCCCTATTCCGACGCCAGCCACTACTGGAACGCCCAGCGCCTCGCCGCCCGCGCCGGGGCCTGGCCCGCGCACGTGCACATCTTCACCTCGCCGCAGTGGACGCCGAAGCTCATCCCGGCCCGCGACGACGTCGCGGTGTGGGGGCGGTGCTACATCGGCAACGTGTCCTCGGCGGAACGGCCGCTCGCCCCCGACATGGTCAAGGAGGTCAAGCCGTTCAAGGGCGCTCCGCTCAACATCGCGCTGTTCCACGGCTCGCGCGAGGGCTTCAGCCCCCCGGGCCAGACCACGGTGGCGCCGTTCTCCGACGAGGAGGTGCGCCGCTCGCCCTTCTCCTACCTGGCGGTCGGGCACTATCACACCGCGTCGCGCCTCGACGGCGGCATGGGGAGCGTGCGGCTTGCCTACGCGGGCGCGGCGATCGCCCTGGACGTGAGCGAGCTGGGCAAGCACGGCGGCTACGAGGTGCGGATGCAGTACGGCGACGGTCCCACGCGCACCGAGGTCGAGTTCGTCGAGCTCGACCGCCGCACGGTGCACGCCCTCGAAGCCGACATCACCGGCGCGGGCACGGCCGACCAGGTGGACCGCCGCGTCGCCAAGGAGATGGACCGGGCGGGCACCGCCGAGCAGGACATCGTCACCGTGCGGCTGCGCGGACGGCTCGCCAAGGGCGTGCGGTACGGCGCGCCGGGGGCCGAGCTGCGGGCGCGCGCGTTCTACGTGCGCGTCAACCTGTCCGGGGTGCGCCCCGACTACGATCTCGACGCCTACCGCGCCGACAAGAGCGACGCGACCGAGACGCGCTTTGCGTGCGCGATGCTGGCCCGGCTCGACGCCGAGAAGGACCCCGCGGAGCGCGCGGTGCTCGAGAGCGCCCTCTACTACGGGCTCGACGCCTTCCGGCTCGGCGAGATCATGCCGGTGTACGAGGAGCTGGGCGAATGAAGCTCCTGCGGCTCAGGGCCGACAGCTTCGGCGCGCTCAAGGGCGAGTTCACGTTCGATCCCGCCAAGGTCTCGGTGATCGTCGACCAGAACGAGCGCGGCAAGTCCACGCTGCTCGCCGCGGTCTCGGCCGCGCTCTACGGCCTCGACGGCGACAAGCGCCGCTGGCCGGTGCTCACCCCGCTCGACCGCTGGCGTCCATGGACCGGCACGAACTACGCGCTCGAGCTCGAGGTCGAGAGCAAGGGCGAGCGCCTCACCATCCGCCGCGATTTCGCGCGCGGCACCGCCGAGGTGTGGAACAGCCGCGGCCAGGAGGTGACGACCGAATATCGCGAGGGCAAGGACGACTTCCCGGTCGGCAAGAAGCTGCTCGGGCTCGACGTCGAGGAGTTCGAGAAATGCGCGTTCGTGCGTCAGACCGAGCTCGACCTGGTGGTGCCGGGCGAGGAGAAGGCGCGGCGCGCGAACACCCTCCAGGCGCGGCTCGAGAACGCCGCCGACACGCGCGGCGGCGACACCAACGCGAACGAGGCGCTCCAGCTCCTCGAGGCCGCGGTCAAGAAGTACACCTGTCCCGAACTCGACTTCACCGGCATGGTCGACACGGCGGTGCAGCGCCTCGAGGCCAAGCGCGGCCTGCTCGCGACCGAGGTCAAGAACCTCGAGCACGAGCTCGCCCAGATCTCGGGACCGCTCGACCAGCTCTCGACGATCGGCGAGGAGGAAACCGCCGCGCGCTACGCGCTCGCCCAGGTGAGCGACGAGCGCAAGAGCTCGCTCGCCGCCGATCTCCGCACCCGACTGCGCGACAACGACAAGGAGCGCGCGGCGCTCGAGAAGCTCGAGGCCGAGGCCAAGTCCCTCGCCGGGTGTGCCCACGTGCCCGACAACGCCGAGGCCGAGCTGAGCCGCACCGTGGGCCAGCTCGAGCAGGCGCAGCGCAACCTCGAGGCGCTCGAGTCGCGGCAGCGCGACGAGCAGGCGCGCGAGCGCGGGGCGCTCGAGATCGATCTGGCGAAATTCGAGGCGGTCGCCTCCTCGACCGCCGCCGACGCCGACCGGCTGGTCGCGCTGGCGGCCGAGATGCGCCGCGTCGCCGACGAGGACGGCCGGCGGCGCGCCGAGGTCAGCGAGCTGCGCGAGCAGCTCGCCGGCAAGGGCATCGACCCCGAGCGCCTGCGCACGCTCAACAAGCGCTTCGACGGGCTCGACGACGGGAATCTCCAGCTCCTGCGCGGCCAGTCCGAGGTCGGGCTCGTGTTCCACACCGACCTGGGGGCGCTCGAGACCGACCGCACCGAGGCGACCGAGACCGTGCGCGCGATCGACGCCCAGCGCGGCGGGCTGCGGGTCCCGGGCTGGCTGCTGGTCGCGCTCGGCTTCGGCGCCGGCATCGCCGGCGGCGCGCTGGTCGCGCTGGGCGCCGAGCAGCGGCTGTGGGCGGCGCTGCTCTCGGGCGGCTCGATCCTGGTGTTCATCGGCGTCATCCTGCTGGTCGCTGCCTCGGGGCTGCGGCGCCGCGAGCGCGCCGAGGCCCTGAGCAAGCTCGGCGAATCCCAGCGCCGCATCAGCCAGCTGCGCGGCCGGCGCAGCGTGAGCGACGTCGCGCTCACCGAGCTGGCCCGTTCGCTCGGCTACCGCGACCCGATCGAGCTGATGCGCGACTGGAACGAGTATTCGCGCGTCAACGACCAGAGCCAGCCGGTCCACCGCGCCCAGGAGCAGCTCGTCACGCTCGAGACCGCGCGCCGCGCGGTGTTCGAGGAGTCGCGCACGATGCTCGACCGCTTCGGCGGCGGGCAGCCCGAGCCCGGGCAGCTCGAGCGCGTCGCCGGCGACATCCGCGCCCTCGCCCGGCTGCGCGAGCGCATCGAGGGCATCGAGAAGAACTGGGCCTGGGTGGGCGACGACAAGCGCGCGGCCTCGGCCGAAGTCGCCGGCCACAAGGAGAAGGCGATGCGCCTGCTCCAGTCGGCCGGGCTGATCTACGATCCCGACAAGCCGTGGTCGGCGCACGTCCGGGAGCTCGCCGAGCGCGCGCGCGGCCGCACGCGGCTCGAGCTGCTGCGCGACGAGCTGGTCCCGCAGGCCCAGAAGCGCGTGCTGCCCGAGCAGCAGCGCGCGGAGCTCCAGACCCAGCTCGATTCGTTCGAGGCCGAGACCGGCTCCGGGCGCACGAGCGGCGGCGGCGAGTCGCGCTCGTCGATCGATCTCGAGCGCGAGAGTCGCAGGCTGCAGGGGCGGCTCGATGAGATCCAGAAGAAGCGCACCGAGCTCAAGCTCAAGGTGGACGAGGTGTGCCGGCGCTACGAGCTCGAGCACCCCGAGAAGCTCCAGCAGATCGATCGCCACGAGAAGGCGCTGGTGCGCGCGCGCCGCTTCAAGAAATCGATCGAGATCGCCGGCGCGACCATCAAGGACCTGGCCCTCGACAGCCACAAGCGCTGGGCCGAGTTCCTCAACCAGCGCGTCGCCGAGATGCTCGAGCAGGTGGGTGCGCGGGTCGAGGAGCTGCGCTTCGGCGAGGATCTCGATTTCTCGGTCAAGCTCTGGAACGGCCAGCAGTTTTCGCACGGCAAGGCGGTGAGCCAGCTCTCGACCGGGGCGCGCGACCAGCTCTACCTCGCGATCCGCCTCGCGATCAGCGAGTACCTCTCGCCCAAGGACAACCCGCTGCCGCTGCTCATCGACGACGTGTTCGCGACCAGCGACGACGAGCGCGCCCGGGCCGGCATGCGGCTCCTGATCGAGCATTTCGGCCAGCGCCACCAGATCGTGGTCGTGAGCTGCCACCGCGTGCGTCTCGAGGAGCTCTCGAAGCTCGATCCGGAGCTGTACAAGACGCGGGTCCAGTGGCTCGACGCGCGCACGACCAGCTTCGTGCGGTAGTCTAGTGCCGCCTGGCGGGCCGCCGCCCGGTCGCATCCGCGTCCGCAACCCGCGCCCCGCCCCGGAGGCCCCGATGTCCCCGCTCCGCCCTGTGCTTGCCCTCGCCTTCGCCTGGTCGCTGGTGTCGCCGTCCGCGGTGCCCGCTGCCGCCGCCGCCGCGGCCGCCGATGCGCCCCATCTCACCGGCTTCGCGGCGGCCTCGGCGCGCGCCGAGATCGAGCGCGAGCTCGCCGTCGATCGGGTGCTCAAGCCCGACACGCTGCGCCGTCACCTGCGCATCCTCACCGCCGTGCCCCACGTCGCGGGCACGCCCGCCGACCGCGCGACCGCCGAGTACGTGCGCGACCGGCTCGCCGCCTACGGCTGGTCGGCGCGCATCGAGGAGGTGCCGGTCTATCTCAACTACCCGGTCGTCTCGCGGCTCGAGCTCGTGACCCCGGCGCGCGAGACGCTCGCGGTGCGCGAGCGCGGCGTGCCCTGGGACAAGGACGCCTACGGCGCCGCGGCCTTCGACGCGTTCCACGGCTACAGCGCGAGCGGGGAGGTCACGGCCGAGGTCGTGTACGCGAACTACGGCGACGTGGACGACTTGAAGAAGCTCGCCGACCTGGGCGTGGAGGTGCGCGGCCGCATCGTGCTGGTCCGATATGGCAAGATCTTCCGCGGCCTCAAAGTCCGCAACGCCGAGCGCGCCGGCGCCGCCGCGGTCGTCATCTACAGCGATCCGGCGGACGACGGCTTCGCGAAGAGCGATCCCTACCCGCGTGGCCCGGCCCGGCCCGAGGACGCGATCCAGCGCGGCAGCGTCCAGTTCCTCTCGGAGGGCCCGGGCGATCCCACCACGCCGGGCTGGGCGTCGCGCGCCGGCGGCAAGCGCCTCCAGCCGCGCGAGGCGCACGGCATCCCGCGCATCCCCTCGCTGCCGCTGGCGTGGGGCGAGGCGCTCAAGATTCTGCGCGCGCTCGAGGGGCCGAACGTGCCGGCGGGCTGGCAGGGCGGGCTGCCGCTCGCCTACCACGTCGGGCCCGGGCCGGCGAGCCTCCACCTGGTGTCGCGGCAGGACTACGCCGTGCGGCCGATCTGGAACGTCATCGCGACCCTGAAGGGCCGCGAGCTGCCCGATCAGTGGGTGGTGTGCGGCAACCATCGCGACGCCTGGACCTACGGTGCGGTCGATCCCAACAGCGGCACGATCTGCATGCTCGAGATGGGGCGCGCGCTCGGCGAGCTCGCCAAGACGGGCTGGCAGCCGCGCCGCACCATCATGCTGTGCTCCTGGGACGGCGAGGAGTACGGGCTGCTGGGCTCGACCGAATGGTGCGAAGCGCGCGAGGCCGAGCTTCAGGCCAAGGCGGTCGCCTACCTCAACGTGGACGTCGCCGTGGCGGGGAAGGACTTCCGCGTCAACGGCAGCCACGCGCTGCGCGACGTGCTTGCCGAATCACTCGGCGAGGTGGGCGATCCCGGCCGCGGGGTTTCGGTGCTGCGCTCGTGGACCGATCGCGGCTTCACCGAGGGCAAGGCGGACTGGGCGCGGCTCAATCGCGAGCGGCGCTGGCGCGGCGAGCCCGAGGTGCCCTTCGAGATGGACGTCGCCCCGCTCGGCAGCGGCTCGGACTACACCGCGTTCGAGCATCACCTCGGCATCGCCTCGCTCGACCTGCGCGCCGAGGGACTCCAGGGCACCTATCACTCGATGTACGACGACTTCGAGTACATGGACCGCGTGGTGGATCCGGGCTACACCTACTCGGTCATGATGACCGGGGTATGGTCGCGGGTGGCACTGCGGCTCGCCGAGGCCGAGCTGCTGCCGCTGCGCTACTCGAACACCGGCCAGTTCGCGTTCGACGAGCTGCGCGCGATCGAGGACCGCATGGACGACGCCAACGCCGGCGTGACGACCGACAGCCTGCGCCTCGCGGCCGACCTGGCGCCGGTGCGCGCCGCGGCGGCGCGGCTGCGCGAGGCCGGGCGCGCGATCGAGGCGCGCGGCGACGCGGCGGTGGCGAGCGGCGCTCCGGTCGCGGCGATCAACGCGGCGCTGCTGTCGGCCGAGCGCGCGCTGCTGGGGCAGGGGCTGCCGGGCCGCGACTGGTTCCGCAACGAGCTCTACGCGCCCGGCCTCAACACCGGCTACGCTCCGGTGCCGCTGCCGCGGCTCGGGCAGGCGGTGCTCGACAAGGACCCGCGCGCGCTAAGGTCGGGGCTCAAGCCGATCCAGGAGGCGCTCGAGCGCGCCGCTGCCGCGCTGGACCGCGGGCGATGAGCGCGATGAAGGAGAAGCGCGCCGGGCGCCGGGTGCGCCAGACCCCCGCGCCGCTCGAGATGAGCGCCGGCGATTTCCGCGCCGCCGGCCACGCGCTGGTGGATCGGATCGCGGACTTCCTCGCCTCGATCCCCAAGCGCCCGGTGACGCCGGGGGAGAAGCCCGAGGTGGTGCGCGCAGTACTGGGCGGCGGGTCGCTGCCCGAGCGCGGCGTGGCGCCGGGGCCGCTGCTCGAGCGCGCGGCCCAGCTCGTCCTGGACCACTCGCTCCTCAACGGGCACCCGCGCTTCTTCGGCTACATCACCTCCTCCGCGGCCCCGATCGGGGCGCTCGGCGACCTGCTCGCCGCCGCCGTCAACCCCAACTGCGGCGCCTGGGAGCTGGCGCCGATCGCGGGCGAGATCGAGGCCCAGGCGGTGCGCTGGATCGCCGAGCTCATGGGCTACCCCGCCGACTGCGGCGGACTGCTCGTGAGCGGCGGCAACATGGCGAATATGGTGGGCTTCCTCGCCGCGCGCCGCGCCATGGCCGGTGCCAAAGTGCGCGAGCAGGGCATCGGCGGCGGGGCGCCGCTGCGGGTTTACGCCTCGGCCGAGACCCACACCTGGATCCAGAAGGCCGCCGACCTGTTCGGCCTCGGCACCGATGCGATCCGCTGGATCGCGACCGGGCCCGGGCTCGCCCTCGACCTCGGGGCGCTCCGCTCGCAGATCGCCGCCGACCGCGCGCGCGGCGAGCGGCCGTTCCTCGTGATCGGGACCGCGGGCTCGGTGAGCACCGGGGCCATCGATCCGCTCCCCGCGATCGCGGCCTTGTGCCGCGAGCAGAAGCTGTGGTTCCACGTAGACGGCGCCTACGGCGGGGTCGCGGCCGGACTTCCCGAAGCTCCCGCGGACCTCAGGGGTCTCGCGCTTGCCGACTCGGTGGCGATCGATCCGCACAAGTGGCTTTATGCGCCGATCGAGGCCGGCTGCGTCCTGGTGCGCGACCCGGAGCGCCTGCGCGACGCGTTCAGCTACCGGCCCCCGTACTACAGCATGGACCACGGCCCGGGCGCCCCGATCAACTACAACGAGTACGGGCCGCAGAACTCGCGCGGCTTCCGAGCACTCAAGGTGTGGCTCGGGCTTCAGCAGGCGGGGCGCGAGGGGATCACGCGCATGATCGCCGACGACATCGAGCTCGCGCGCCTGCTGTTCGAGGCGGCGGGTGAGCACCCCGAGCTCGAGGCCGGCAC
>JBGQIE010000125.1:0-8596 GCA_041498315.1 Candidatus Eiseniibacteriota bacterium | reverse complement strand
GGGGGCGGGGGGGGGGGGCGGGGTGGGTCCCCCCCCCCCGCCCCTCGTCCCGGGGCGGCGGGGGCCTTCCGGGGGCGCCCCGCGCCGGGAGGGGCCGCCATCCCGCGCAGCCGGCGCCTGAGCCCGCGCGCGGGGTTCAGCAGACGAAAGCGGCGCAGCGCCCGCCGGGCGTAGTGGCGCGGGAACTCCGACAGGAGGGCGACCGCGCTCCAGGCCGCGAGGTCGGCGGCCGGGCGGCGGCGCCGGACGATGTCCCAGCGCTCGCGCAGCAGCCGGGTGTAGAGCCGCTCGCTCAGGCCCCCGCCCGCCATCACCGCGACCACCACGGGCACGAAGCGCCGCGTGATGCCGGGGCGCTGGTAGGCGCGCGTCAGCCAGTCGTAGTCGGCCGCGATGCGGTAGCGCAGGTCGAAGCCCCCCACCAGGTCGAAGACGCGCCGGCGGCAGGCGAGCGCCTGGTGCGGGATCATGCCGGTCAGCAGACCGCGCTGGTCCAGCTCGCGCCCCACCACCTCGCGGTAGTCGAGCGCCTCGTCGTGGCACTCGATCCGCCCGTAGAGCAGGTCCTCGCCCCGGCCGCCCGCGAGCAGGCGCCCGAGCGCGTCGTCGCCCGCCAGGGTGTCGTCGGCGTTCAGGAACATGACGTAGCGCTCCGGGTCGGCCACGCGCGCGACCCCCTTGTTCATCGCGTCGTAGAGCCCGCGGTCGGGCTCGCTGATCCAGCGCAGCCGCCCCTCGTGGGCCCGGATGACGTCCTGGGTGCCGTCGCTGGAATCCCCGTCGATGACGAGGTATTCGACCTCGGGTCCGGCCTGGGCGAGCACGCTGCGGATCGTGCGCTCGAGGGTCGCGCGCGCGTTGCGCACCACGGTGATGACCGTGACCGGCGCGGCCGTGGACGGTGCGGAGAGCGTGACCTTGAGCCTCCCTTCGAGGTGGGCGAAGGCGCATCATCGGCGAGTGTCCGGGGAGCGTCAAGACCGGGGCTTGACTTGCGGCCACGCGGCACCGGAGACTCGCGCGGTCGGCACACGCGCGCGGAGACCACCCTGGACCCCAAGACCCGAATCGTCGTCACCGGCGGCACCGGCTTCCTCGGCCGCCACCTCATGGGGGCACTTGCCGCCCACGGCTTCACCCGCGCGGTCGCGATCGGCACGCGCGACTACGACCTGACCCACGAGTCGCAGACCCTGCGCATGCTCGAGACCCTCGAGCCCGAGGCCATCATCCACCTCGCGGCGGTGGTGGGGGGGATCGGCGCCAACCGCAAGCACCCCGGCAGCTTTTTCTACCAGAACCTGATGATGGGCACGCTGCTCATGGAGCATGCGCGGCGCGCCGGCACGCGCCGTTTCTTAAGCGTGGGCACGATCTGCTCCTATCCCAAGCACACGCCGGTGCCGTTTCACGAGGACGCGCTCTGGGACGGCTACCCCGAGGAGACCAACGCGCCCTACGGGCTCGCGAAGAAGATGCTGCTGGTCCAGTCCGCGGCCTACCGGCAGGAGTACGGCTTCGACGCGTCGAACGTGATGCTCGTGAACCTCTACGGCCCGGGCGACAACTTCGATCCCGAGAGCTCGCACGTGATCCCGGCGCTCATCCGCAAGTGCCTCGAGGCGGTCGAGTCGGGCGCCCCCGAGATCACGGTGTGGGGCACGGGGCGGGCGACGCGCGAGTTCCTCTACGTCGAGGACGCGGCCGAGGCGATCGTGCGCGCGCTCGAGCGGCTCGAGGGCAGCGAGCCGGTGAACCTCGGGGCCGGGCGCGAGATCTCGATCCGCGACCTGGTGGGCACGATCGCGCGCCTGTCGGGCTTCGCGGGGCGCATCGTCTGGGACGAGACCAAGCCCGACGGTCAGCCGCGACGCTGCCTCGACACCTCGCGGGCCTTGGGCCTGCTGGACTGGAACGCGACCACGCCCTTCGAAGATGGCCTCGAGCGCACGATCGCCTGGTATCGCGCCGAGCGCGCGGCGACGGGAGCGGGGATCGCCGCCCGCGGCTGAAACCCAGGTGCCCGCCTCGAGCCGCGCGCCCTCCCCGCCCGCGGACGCCACCACGCCGCTGTTCTCGGTGGTGATTCCCTCGCTCGGCAGGGCGCGGGCCCTCGAAGGCACGCTCGCGGAGCTGGCCCGCCAGTCGTTCCCGGCCGAGCGCTTCGAGACCATCGTGGTCCTCGACGGCGCCGATCCCGGCGGCGAGCTGGGCGAGCGGCTCCGCGCCCGCGGGGTGCGCCTCGAGCGTCTCCCGCGTCGCGCCGGCCCGGGGGCCGCGCGCAATCGGGGTGCGGCGCTCGCGCGCGGGGCGTTCCTCGCGTTCACCGAGGACGACTGCCTGCCCGACCGCGACTGGCTGCTGCGGGCCGCGTGGCGATTCGAGCAGGAGCCCGAGATCGAGGTGCTCGACGGGCGCACCGAGAGGCCGGGCGGCCGGCCGCTGCGGGTGAGCCCCGGCGAAGGTCCGCGCTACCTGCCCACCAACCTGTTCGTGCGCCGCGAGCTGTTCGAGCGCCTGGGCGGCTACCACGGAGGATTCTTCGATCCCCGGGGCGGGATCTACTTCCGCGAGGACTCCGACTTCGGTTTCACGCTCGAGGCCGCCGGCGCGCGCATCGTGGTGGCACCCGAGGTGCGCGTCACCCACCCCGACGAGCACCCGGGCTTCCTCGATCCACTGCGCTGGGCGCGGCGCTACGAGATGGATGCGCTCCTGAGCGCGCGCCACCCGGGCCGCTTTCGCGATCGGATCGAGGTGTTCCACCTCGGCCGGCTGCGCATCCGGCGGCCGATCGTCGCGGCGTGCGCGGCGGTGGTGGCGTGCGTCCTGGCCGCGCTGGTGCTCGCGGCGCTGGGGCGCGGCGGGGCGGCGCGCCTCGTGCTCGCGCTCGCCGTGCTGCTGCTGATTCCGATCTGGGCCAAGTGGAGCTTCGACCCGCGCCGGCTGCCGCTCGTGCCGCTGGTGCCGTTCGTGCTCGTGCTCGCGGTGCTGCGCGGGCTGCCGCGCGCCCGCCGCTGGCGGCTCAGTACGCGCTCGCGTCCCGGAACACCCGCACCACAGTGAGCGCCAGGATCTTGACGTCGAACCCCAGCGACCAGTTCTTGATGTAGTGGAGGTCGAACTCGATGCGGCGCTCGAGCGGCGTGTCGCCGCGCAGCCCGTTGACCTGCGCCCAGCCCGTCATCCCCGACTTCACGTGATGGCGCAGCATGTAGCGCGGGATCGAGGCCCTGAACTGGTCCACGTACATGGGCCGCTCGGGGCGCGGGCCGACCAGGCTCATGTCCCCGACCAGCACGTTCCAGAGCTGCGGCAGCTCGTCGATCGACAGCCGCCGCAGGGCCTCGCCGATCCGGGTGCGGCGCGGGTCGTCGGCGGTGGTCCATCCCGGCCGGCCCGCGGTCTCGGCGTCGGCGCGCATGCTGCGGAACTTGATCATGAGGAAGCGCCGGCCGTTGATGCCGACCCGCTCCTGGCGGTAGAAGATCGGCCCGGGTGAATCGAGCCGGATCAGGATCGCGACCACGAGCAGGACCGGCGCGAGCAGGATGAGCCCGAGAAACGAGGCCGCCAGGTCGAAGCCGCGCTTGAGCGCGGCGTTCCAGCCCAGCTCGGGGCTCTCGGTGACCAGGACCACGGGCGTGCCGTCGAAGTCCTCGACGCTGGGGTTGAGCCGGAAGGCGAGGCTCAGATCGGGGACGAGCCGCACCGAGGCGGTCGAGTCGCCGAGCGCATGGAGCGCCTGCTCCTCGGCCTCGTGCTCCTGGCGCGCGAGCGCCAGGTAGACCAGCTCGGCCCCGGCCTGCTCGACCAGGCGCGGCAGCTCCCCCACCGTCCCCAGCACCGGGTGGCCCCAGCGCACGGTGCCGACCTCGGCCTCCCGGGCGCTCACCAGTCCTTCGATGATCAGCCCGAAATCGGCATGACGATGGATCTTCTCGATCAGCGCGTGGGCGTGCTCGCCGGTGCCGACGACCAGGACGTGGCGCAGGTTGTGGCCGTGGCGGCGCAGCTCGCGCAGCACCAGCCGCACCGCGAGCCGGCTGCCGCCCAGGCTCAAGGTCGCGATCACGAAGAACAGGCCGACCGCGAGGCGCGACAGCTCGCCCTTCGCGAAGTAGGAGAACACGCCGGCCAGCAGCGTCGTGAGCGCGGTCGCCTGGGAGATGAGGAACAGCTCGCGCCAGATGCGCGCGGTGCGGGCCGAGCGGTAGACGCGCAGGCTGCGCAGGATGAGGAGGGCGACCGGAGTGAGGACGGCGCCGGTCCAGAGATAGATCGGAAACGGCGGCACGCCGAGCGGGCTCGCGATCCCGAGGCCGTAGAAGCGCAGCGCGTAGGCCGCGAGCCACGACGCGTAGAGCAGGGCGGCGTCGAGGGCGAACACCAGGGTGGCCAGGAGCTGCCGACTGCGAGCGAACATGCGGGCCGGATGCTACTCCAGGCCCGGGAGGACGCCAACCGGCAGGCCGCCGGGCGAGTAGAGGCCCGCGCGAGCGGGACTACCTTTGGCAGCTTGTGGGCCACGATCGGCGGGGAGGATAATCGCGGGGCTTCGGGAGGTTCGCGCCATGCTCGTCCTGTCCTCGCGGCGCTCGGGTCTTGCGACCGCGCTCCCCGCATACGTTGTGCTGGCCTTGTCCCTATTGGGCTGCTCGAGCTCGTCGCGCCTGCCCACGGCCGTGAGCGCCGTCCGCGCGCCCGACCCCAACACGCCCGTGGCCGCCGTCGAGTTCCTGCAATGGTGCTGGACCCACCGGGACATCGCGCACTATCACCAGGTCTTCACCGATGACTTCAGCTTTGCGTTTACGGCCGCGGACACGGCCGGCGATCCCTTCCTCCAGGCTCCCTGGACCTGGACCCGGGAGGACGAGATCATCAGCGCCCAGCACATCTTCGGGGCCGCGTCGAGCATCACGCTGCCTTTCGAAGCTGACCTGCACGATCAGCCCGATCTCCGGCCGGGGAAGACCGATCCGGTGCACCGACAGGTCCAGATCGCGAACCTGACGCTTACGATCAATCGGAAGGACGGCGGGGGGTACCGGGTGACGGGTGGCGCGTTGTTCTACCTGGTACGCGGGGACTCGGCGGCCATCCCGCAGGAACTCGAGGATCGCGGCTTCAAACCCGTCCCCACGCGATGGTACGTCGAGCGCTGGGAGGATCAGACCGGCTACGGCGCCGTTCCGGCCTCCGCGACCGGGGAACGCGCACCGGCCGCGCCCGCCCGGCCGCTTCCGACGAGGAAGCTCTCCTGGGGCGGGATCAAGCTCCAGTACCGCTGACCCCCCGCGCTCCTCCCTGCCGGCCGATTTGGCAGCGGCGTCCGCCTCGCCTATACTGCCCGGCCGCCAGCAACACCCCGCCCGCCCAGGGCGGGGCACGCGAAAAGGAGCCGTCGTCATGAGCAGTCTGATCGACAAGATCGACGCCGCCCAGATTCGGACCGAACGTCCGGATCTTCGCCCCGGCGACACCATCGAGGTGTTGGTCCGCGTCATCGAGGGCGACAAGGAGCGGCAGCAGAAGTTCCGCGGCGAGGTCATCAACGTCCGCGGCAGCGGGGTGCGCAAGAGCTTCACGGTGCGCAAGATCAGCGAGGGCGTGGGGGTCGAGCGCACGTTTCCGCTCCACGGCCCGTCGGTGGCCGAGGTCAAGGTCGTCAAGCACTCGAAGGTGCGGCGCGCGAAACTGTTCTACCTCCGTCGCAAGACCGGCAAGGCCGCCCGTCTGACCGAGAAGACGACGGGCGAGGCCACTGAGCGCTAGGCCGTGCCCGCGGCCTGGCGCCGTCTCGCCCGCGAGGAGCTGCGGCTCGCGGGAGCGGCGTCGGCGGTCGCGGGGGTGGACGAGGCCGGCCGCGGCCCGCTCGCGGGTCCGGTGGTCGCCGCGGCGGTCGTGCTCGACCCCGGCCTGCGCTGGGACGGCGTGCACGACAGCAAGCTGCTCTCCGCGG
This sequence comes from Candidatus Eiseniibacteriota bacterium, assembly GCA_041498315.1. Lineage (GTDB taxonomy): Bacteria > Eisenbacteria > RBG-16-71-46 > RBG-16-71-46 > RBG-16-71-46 > JBGQIE01. Next base: position 2,631 of record JBGQIE010000125.1, on the reverse strand, counting down.
AAACGCGCGCGGAACTCTTCGCCCGGGTCCGGGATCGGGCCCGGGCGTTCGGCTGGGCGGTGCTGGGCCCGCGCGCCATCGACCGCCTCAACATCCGGGGCGCGAGCCTCGAGGCGATGAGGCGCGCGATCGCGCGCCTCAAGGTTCCACCCGATCTCGTGCTGGTGGACGGCAGGGACCGCGTGCCCGGGATCGCGTGCCCGCAGCACGCGGTCATCGACGGCGACGCGCGCATGCTCTCGATCGCCGCCGCCTCGATCGTCGCCAAGGTGGTGCGCGACCGGATCATGGAGCGGCTCGACCGCGTGTGGCCCGCCTACGGCTTCGCGCGCCACAAGGGCTACGGCACCCCCGAGCACCTCGAAGCGCTCGGGCGCCTGGGCCCGTGCGCGCTGCATCGCTTCTCGTTCGCGCCGGTGCGACTTCTGGACCTGGCGCTGTTCGGCGCCGCGATCGAGTAGCGCCTCATCCCCGCGTTCCCCGTGCGTCCCGCCCCCGGCGGAGGAAGTCCATGGGCATGGCACAGCGGCGGGGCCGGGCCGGCGAGGCGCTGGCGGCGGCCTACTTCGAGCTGCTGGGCTGGGAGGTGCTGGGCCGCAACCTCGAGCTCGGCGGGGTCGAGGTGGACCTGGTCGTGGCGGACGGCGCCACGCGCGTGCTGGTCGAGGTGAAGCTGCGCACCCGCGCCGATTTCGGGGGCGCTGCGCTGGCCGTGGGCGGCCCGCAGCGCGAGAGGCTCAAGCGCGCAGCGCGCTTCCTCGGGGCCGGTGGCGCGCCTCATCGCATCGACGTGGTGGCCCTCGAGACGGTGGACGGGGGGTTGTCGCTGAGGCACTATCGCAACGCGATCACCGACTGAGGACCCCTCCCGATGGCCGATCGACCCCGACTGCCCCGGCTGCGCATTCCGCGGCGCCTGACCCAGCGCTGGCGCGCGCGGCTGCGCGCGCAGCGCCGCTGGTGGCGCGCGCGCTGGCGCGCGACCTCGGCGGGCGAAGTGCTGTTCCCGCCGGTGGGGGGCGGCATGGTCGCGGTCGAGACCCTGGCGGGCGGCGGCGGGCGCGGCCGCGCCGTGGGCGGCCCGCGCATCGCGATCCTCCACGCCACGGCCGGCGCCGGACACAAGCACGCGGCCCAGGCCATCGCCACGGCGGTCGCCGAGCGCGACCCGGGCGCGCTGGTGCGCGAGGTGGACGCGCTGGTGTTCGCTTCCCAGCTCTACCGGCGCACCTACGCGCAGAGCTATAACGCGATGGCCGCGCGCGCCCCGCGGCTGTGGGGCGTGCTCTACCACTCGTGGGGGAGTGCCCCGGTCAACCGCGGCACCGCCCCGGTGCGGCTCGCCCTCGACCGGCTCAACCTGCGCCGGCTGGTGCGCGTGGTCGAGCGCGAGCAGCCCGACGCGGTGGTGTGCACGCACTTCCTGCCGGTCGAGGCGCTCTCGCCGGTGCGCGGGCGCGGCCGGCTGCGCGTGCCGCTCTACTGCGTCATCACGGATTTCACCGCCCACCCGTTCTGGGCGTTTCCGCACGTGGACCGCTACTTCGTCGGCAGCGAGCAGGTCGCCGAGGAGCTCGCCGGCCACGGGGTCGAGCGCGGGCGCATCGAGGTCACCGGCATCCCGGTGGCGCCGCGCTTCGCCCGCCCGATCGGGCGCGAGGCCGCGCGGCGGCGGATGGGGCTCGACGCGACGCGTCCGCTGGTGCTCATCATGGGGGGCGGGAGCGGTGTGGGCCCGCTCGCCTCGCTCGCCGAGCGGGTCGCGGCGCTGCCGCAGGCCCCGACCGTGGTGGTGGTGTGCGGCACCAACCGGCGGCTGCGCGAGCAGCTCGCCGCCCTCCCCGAGGCGCGCTCGGGCCAGCTCCAGGCGCTCGGCTACACGACCGAGGTGGACGCGCTGCTCGAAGCCTGCGACGTGGTGGTGAGCAAGGCCGGCGGCCTCACCTGCGCCGAGGCGCTGGTCAAGCGCGCGCCGCTCGTGATCTACCGGCCCACCCCGGGGCAGGAGGTCGCGAACGCGGAGTTCCTCGAGGCGGGTGGGGCGGCGGTGCGCGCGGGCACGATCGACGAGGTGGCGGCCCGCATCGAGCACTGGCTCGCGGACCCGGCGGCGCGCGAGCAGGCGCGCGCGGCGGCGGGCCGGCTCGCGAAGCCGGCGGCGGCCGAGACCATCGCGCGCCGCGTGCTCGAAGGCGCCCGCGCTCCGGCGGCGAACCCGGGGTGGATGAACCAGAGCGCGTGAGGCTGTCCCGAATGGGGAGAGTGTTGAGGCTGCGGCGCGAATTAACTTGACGCCCACGTCGGAGTCCAGCGTCGTCGCCTCGCCGCGTCCTCGCGAGAGCGCGCGATAACGCACGCAGACGCGCCCTCGCACACCGTGCGCGCCCCTCCGCCCGCCGAAATCACGGCGCACCGTCTGAATCGCCTGGCGGGGCTCTCCGAACGCCGAAAACACGCGTGGTATGAATCACGAACACCCGCCCCCGGGAAAGGCTCGCCATCATGCGCGCCTACTCCCTGTCTCATCTCGTCGACCCCGAAGTGAAGCGCAGCCTCAGCACCGTCATCGTCGGGGACCGCGCCAGCACGGCCACGGTGCTCGCCCACATCGGCGAGTTCGATGCCCGGCAG
>JBGQIE010000124.1:0-8658 GCA_041498315.1 Candidatus Eiseniibacteriota bacterium | reverse complement strand
TCGTGGACCACGAGCGTGGCAACGGGGTCGCGCGCTTCACCCTGCTGCGCCTGAGCCCGATCGGCACATCGTGGGCCCTGACCCACAGCGACGAGGAGGAGCCGATTCTCGGTGAGCCGGGCGAAACGGTGTTCGCGGACTTCGACCACGACGGGCGCCCCGAGCTGGTCCAGTGGGCGATCGCCAAGACTGACTCGCTCTTCATCCCGTGCGCGGACTGCCCGCGGCTCATGATCGAGAAGACGTTCGTCGAGCGCGAGACGGGATTCACGCTCCAGGATGCCCGGCCGGTGCCCTCGCCGTACCTGGCCCTCGTGACCTACGTGCGGCTGCTGCTCGACAATCACCGCCTCGAGGCCACGAAGCTGGTGGGTGATCCGGAGCTGGTCACGCGCTCGCTCGCCGCGGGCTGGGGTGTCCCGCGCAAGCCCGGCACCTGGCGGGTCGAGTACGGCGAACAGGGCGAGCGCTGGCCGCGCGCGCTCGAAGTGCGGTTCGACGGGCCGCAGGGCGTGAAGCGCTACGTGGTCCAGTTCGGCCAGCGCGACGGGCGCTGGATCATCCAGAACTGGCTCGAGCCGCAGTCGACGACGCCCAGGCCCCAGGCCGTGCCGCGCCGCGGAGGCCGGGGATGAGACCTGCCGCGCGCCGCGCGCGCCGCCTGCTGCTCGTGCTCGTCGTGCCCGGCCTGCTGGCGCTGTCCGGGTGCCGCGGTTGCAGCCGGGAGATCCATTTCACCCCGGCGGGCAGCGACTCGATCGGTGTCCACTCGGCGGACTCGCTGCGCGCCATGGTGCGGCGCGCCCAGGAGCTGTGGGACTCCCCGGACGGCGGCGAGGAGGGGGCGCAGATCTCGGCGGTTATCGTGCGCGAGGACCTGACCGTGCACCCCGGCGAGCCGTGGGCGAGCCGGGCGCGCACCGTCCTCGACTCGCTCGACTTCGGCTCCGAGATCGCGGCCGACCGGCGCGTGCTCGTGGTCAACTTCTTCGCGCGCTCCCGGCCCGACGCCGGGGCGTGGCCGTGGCTGTTCTGGCGCACGCCGCGCGCGCTCGTGACGCGCTCGCTCGCGGGCCGCAACCTCCAGCTCATCCAGGTCGCCACGCTCCCCGACTCGAGCGGAAATCCGGATGCCTGGTCGCAGGTGGCCGTGCTGTTCGCGCGCCGCGGGGCCGCGGGCCGCGAGCCGCTCGTCATGGTGTGGAACCCGCCCGCCGGCGACACCTGGGCGCCGGCCCAGACGCTCGGACCCGACTCGCTCGGCGGCGTCGGCACGGTCGAGATCACGGTCGAGAGCGACACCTCGGTCGTGCTCAACTCGCGCACCTTCCGCGGCGTGCCGCGCTTCGAGGAGTGCGCGACCTGCCCGCACGTCTACGCGCTCCATCGCTTTCGCTGGCAGGCGGGCGGCTTCACCCGCATCGAGGACCGCGCCGTGCCCTCGCAGTATTCGAGCTTCGTCCAGTTCATCCTGGCGCTCGGGGCGGGCGATCTCGAGGCGGCGGGGCGCCTGGTGACCGACCCGGCCCTGCTCGAGCAGGCGCGGCTGTTCGAATTCAACGCGCTGCCCAAGGGCGCCTGGCGCGCGGCCCCGGCGACCGACGAGAACGCCGGCACGATGGTGTTCTTCCGCGGCCAGCAGGAGGCCTACCAGGTGAGCTTCGAGCCCCGCGGCACGGACTGGCTCATCAGCTCGATCAAGCCCACGACCCGCTCGATCGAGTAAACGGCTGCGGGCGCCCCCCCCGAGGGGAGCGCCCGCATGTGTTTCGCTGCCGCGCGCCGGACTACGGGATGACGGTGGCCTTCGCGATCAGGTTGCGGCCGTCCTGGCGCAGCCGCACGAAGTAGAGTCCGGCGTGCAGCGCGGCCGCGCGGCCCAGCGCGAGCACGTGGGAACCCGCCCCCAGGCCGCCGACCTCGTGGTGCTCGATGAGCCGCCCGGCGACATCGAGCAGCTCGAGCGCGGCGGGCCCGCTCGAGGGCAGCACGAAGCTCACCGACATCACGCGCCGCGTCGGGTTGGGGCTCGGCGCCCCGAGCCTCAGGCCGTTGGGCGCGCTGTTCTCGACCGCCAGCACGATCGAGAGCCCGCCGCTGCCGCTCACGTGCGCGGCGTACACGTCGGTGTTGGTCGTGCGTCCGTCCTGCCAGGCGACGATCGCCCCGCCCGCGCCATCCGGAATCATCGAGTGCGCGTAGGGCCCGTAGGGGGTGCCGCAGATCTGGACGCCATTGGCAGCGAACTGCGCCGCCCCCGCCGAGTTCACCCGCTGGGCGTAGAGATTCGGCGTCGCGCCGCGCTCGTCGTACCAGATGATGTCGGCCCCGCCCGCGCCGTCGGAGACGATGCCGGGATAGAGCTGATTGCCCGACGGAATCGGCGGAATCGTCTGATTGCTGAGCAACACGCCGTTGGCGGTCCACTGCGGCGCGCCCAAGGAGTTGAGCCGCTGGGCGAAGACGTCGACGTCGAAGTTGGGCCCTCGTCGGTAGTCGTGCCAGGTGATGATCGCCCCGCCCCCGCCGTCCGAGCACAGCACCGGATAGCGCTGGTCGTTGGTGGCGTTGGATACGACCACGCCGGACGAGCCCCACTGCATCGCACCGGCGCCGTTCAGGCGCTGGGCGGTGATGTCGTAGCTCAGGTTGGCGCGGGCGTCTTCGCAGGTCACGACCACGCCGCCCGTGCCGTCGAGCGCCAGCTCCGGCACGCGCTGCTCGCGGGTGAACTCGAACCCCGCGACCCCGAACACCGGGAAGCCGTTGAGCGAATCGGGCAGGATCTGGCCCGGGCTCGGCACGATCTTCCACTGCCGCACCCCGGCTCCGTCGATGCGCTGCGCGATCACGTCCGTGAATCCGGAGCCCGCCAGGATGTAGCGCTCGTCCTGCCAGACCACGAACGCCCCGTTGCTGCCGTCGGGGACGGCCCGGGGCCGGGTCTGGCTGTTGGCCGCGGTGCACACCGGCAGGCCGTTCGCGGCCCACTGGGGCACGCCCGCCGGGTTCACGCGCTGCGCGTAGATGTCGAAGTCGGAGCCCGTGCTGTGCTGCCAAACGACGATGACGCCGCCCGCGCCGTCCGGCACCAGCACCGGGTTCAACTGGCTGTAGGGCGCCCGGCTCACGCCCCGGCCGCCGTCCAGAACGGCCCAGCCCGGGGTGCCGTTAGAGTCGATGTGCTGCATGAAGATGTCGGTGAAGGGCGAATCGTGCTTGTCCGCCCACGCGATGTAGGCGCCGCCGCTTCCGTCCGCGAGGATGGCCGGGGATTCCTGGTCGAAGGTCGAGTCCGCGAGCGCGGAGTCGGGCGCGACCTGGACCCCGTCGCCGGTCCACAGCGGGATCCCCGCATTGTCGAGCCGCTGGGCATAGATCATCCACCGGGGCGTGCCGGTGGCGGTCTTCGTGCGCTGGTCGGCCCAGGCGACGATCGTTCCGCCGGCGTTGTCCGTCGCGGCGACGGGCAGATACTGGTTCGCGGGGTTCGTGCACGTCGCCACGCCGCAGGGGCTCCACTGGGCGTGGGCGACACCGCACGCGACGAGCACGGCAAGCGCGCCCAACGACAAAGGTGTGGCGAATACTCTTATCTTCACGGCGTCCTCATGGCGGGAGGTGCTTCGCCTTCGACCCGGCCGGCCTTCGAGGCCGTGGCGTGGCGGACGAACTCGGACCCAGCGGGGGCCGACGCGTCCGCACCGAATGACAAATCCCGGCAATGGAAGGGGTTGGACCCCACTCGCCCGGAAACGAAGCGCTGACAGAATACGGGAATCGAGCCGCCCTTTTCCAGCCCTCTTTTTGGCCCCGGCCGGTAGTACCGGGAAGGCTTCTTTCGCGGCCGTCCGCAGGCTATACTGCCGCACCCAGTTGGCGCTCCCGAGCGCGCCTTCCTCAAGCCCTGCGGTGCGCCCTGCGCGCGCTCCGAGAGGTCCCACCGGTGCAACCCAGACCCACCCGTTTCCTCGAGGGCGATTCCGTCGCGCCGCCCGGCGCCGATCGTTTCGGGGCGTGGATCGAGGCCCTGGCCTCCCGCCCCGAGAACCGCGGCGCGCTCCACCACTGGGAGCGCCTGCCGGCCCGTCCGGCGCGCCACGGCGACCTGGCGACCCCGTTGCCCGGGCCGCTCGCGGAAGCGCTCGCGGCGCGCGGCGTCGAGCGGCTCTATACCCACCAGGTCCAGGCCATCGAGGCGCTGCGCGGCGGGCTCGACACCGTGGTCGTCACCGGCACCGCCAGCGGCAAGAGCCTGTGCTATCACGTGCCGGTGCTCGAGCGCATGCTCACCGAGCCCGAGTCCACCGCGCTCTACCTGTTCCCGACCAAGGCGCTCGCGCAGGACCAGCTCAAGGGGCTCTCGCGCGTCGCCTCGGGGCATCCCGACGTGCTGCGCGCGCTCAAGCCGGGTGTGTACGACGGCGACACCCAGGTCTCGACGCGCCGCAAGCTGCGCGACTCCGCCAACCTGATCCTCTCGAATCCCGACATGCTCCACCAGGGGATCCTGCCCTACCACTCGCGCTGGGGACGCTTCCTGCGCAACCTGCGCTTCGTGGTCGTGGACGAGATGCACGCCTACCGGGGCATCTTCGGCTCGAACGTCGCCAACGTGCTGCGCCGCCTCGACCGGATCGCGCGCCACTACGGCGCCGACTTCCGGTACGTCCTGTGCAGCGCGACGATCCGCAATCCGAAGGAGCTCGCCGAAGCCCTCACCGGGCGGGCGATCACGGTCGTGGACGACGACGGCGCGCCGCGGGGCGAAAAGCACTTCGTGTTCTGGAATCCGCCCTACGTGGACGCCTCCCGGGTCGAGCGGCGCTCCTCGAACGGCGAGGGCTGCGCCCTGTTCACCGGCCTGCTCGAGCACGGCGCTCAGGTGCTCGCGTTCACGAAGTCGCGCGTGGCCGCCGAGCTGGTCTACCGCTACGCGCGCGAGCGGCTGGCGCGCACCTCCCCCGGGAGCGAGTCGTCCATCCGGCCCTACCGCGGCGGCTACCTCGCCGAGGAGCGGCGCCGGATCGAGCAGGCGCTGTTCTCGGGCGAGCTGCGCGGCGTCGTGAGCACGAACGCGCTCGAGCTGGGCGTGGACATCGGCGGGCTCGACGCCGTGGTCATGATCGGGGCGCCCGCCACGCTCGCGAGCGCCTGGCAGCAGGCCGGGCGCGCGGGCCGCCAGGGGGATGCCGCGGCGGCGTTCCTGGTCGCCTACAACGAGACCGTGGACCAGTACCTCATGCACCACCCCGCGTACTTCTTCGGCCGCTCGCCCGAGGCGGCGGTCATCGATCCGCACAACCCGTACATCCTGGCGCGCCAGCTCGCGTGCGCGGCCTACGAGCTTCCGCTGGCCGCGGACGAAGCCGCCTTCGGCCCCCAGGCGGGCGAGATCCTGGGGGCGCTCGACGAGGCGGGCGAGATCCGCACCATCGACGGCCGCTCGTACTGGGCCAAGACCGACTTCCCGGCCGCGGGCGTCAACCTGCGCACCATCTCGGACGACACCTACACGATCTGCGACCAGTCGCGCGAGAACGCCGTGATCGGCATGGTGGACGCGATCAGCGGGCTCGAGCTGGTCTATCCCGAGGCCATCTACCTCCACGAGGGCGCGACCTGGTTCGTGCGCTCGCTCGACCTGGAGCAGAAGGTCGCGCACGTCGAGCCGCGCGAGGTGGACTACTACACGCAGCCGGTGCTCGACACCAACATCCGGGTGCGGGGCGAGCTCCAGCATCGCGCCTGGCGCGGCGAGACCGTGACGCTCGGCGAGGTCACCTACTCGTGGCAGACGGTGGCGATGAAGAAAATCAAGTTCCACTCGATCGATTCGATCGGCTACCACCCGCTCGACCTGCCGCGCCTGACCCTCGAGACCGTGGGCTTCTGGCTCGCGCCCGGCGCGGCGGCCTGGTCGGCGGCCGCGCGCCGCGGACTCAACCCGGTCGAGGGGCTCATGGGGGTGCGCAACCTGTTCCTCACCCTGCTCTCGATGCTCAGCATGTGCGACCCCGCCGATCTGGGCGGCAAGATCGACTCCTCGAACCTGGGACGGCCCACGCTGTTCATGTTCGACCGCTATCCCGGCGGGCTGGGGTTCGCCGAGCAGGGCTACGCGCGCCTCGACGAGCTGGTCGCGGCGGCTCACAGCCACCTCAAGGCGTGCGCCTGCGATTCGGGCTGCCCCTCGTGCGTGGGGCTGCCCACGTTGTGGCCGGCCCAGCAGCAGGACCCGGACCTTCAGTCCGGGCGGGAGATCCCGGGCAAGGACGCCGCGCGGGTGCTCCTCGAGCACTGGCTGGGATTCGGGGCCTAGGATGCATCGCACCGACTGGCCGGTCGCGTTCTTCGACGACGACTATCTCAAGATCTACCGCCCGATGTTCACCGAGGAGGGCACCCGGGCGGAGGCCGAGTTCATCGCCACGGCGCTCGGGCTCGGCGCCGGGAGCGCGGTGCTCGACCTCGCGTGCGGCTACGGCCGGCACGCGGTGCGCGTGGCGCAACGAGGGGCGCGCGTCACCGGGCTCGATTTCAATCCGCGTTACCTCGAGGTCGCGGCCGAGGAGGCGCGCCGGGCCGGCGTCGAAGTGCGCTGGATGGCGGGCGACATGCGGGAGCTGCCGTTCGAGCGCGAGTTCGAGGGCGTCTACTCCTACTACACCTCCTTCGGGTACTTCGGCGACGAGGAGAACGAGCGCGTCCTCGCGGGCGTGGCGCGGGCACTCGTGCCCGGGGGGCGCTTCCTGCTCGAGATGGCGAACCGCGACTGGATCCTCACCCATCCGCTCCAGCGGGTGTGGAACCAGCGCGAGGACGGCTCGCTCCACATGGAGGAGTCCACGCTCGATCTCGTGACCTCGCGGGTCAAGTCGCGCCTCATCCACATCGACCCCGACGGCGGCCCGCGCCTGACCAAGGAGTACGATCTGCGCGTGTACACCTGCGCCGAGCTCACGGCGCTGTGCGCCCGTCACGGACTCGCGATCCGCCAGGTGTGGGGCGGCGCCGACCGCAGCACCTACTCGACCGAGAGCCGCCGGCTCGTGATCCTGGCCGAGCGCGCGCTGGTGGAGGCGGCCCATGGCTGACCCGACGCTGCGCGCCCGGCTCGGCGAGCTCACGCGCGCCCGCCGGGCCCGCGCGCCCCGCGAGGGCGGCGGGCGCGCGCGGCGCCCCGCCCCGCCGGGGCAGGGCGCGCCCGGGCCGACCTCGCGCGCGGAGCCGGTCGCCGAACACGTCGGCGTCGAGGCGTTCCTGTCGGGAGGGGAGTGGCGCGGCGCCGAGGGCGCGGTGTTCGTGCACGAGTGCCTGCGGTCCCAGATCGAGCGGCGGCGCGGCCACTGGGGCCGGATCGAGGCGCCGCCGGCAGGCGAGGGCGAGCTCGCGGCGCTGGCGCGCGCCGGGCTCGAGCGGGCGCTGTTCCTCGACCTCGAGACCTGCGGGCTCGCCTCGAGCACGGTGTTCCTCGCCGGCACCATGCACTGGAACGGATCCCACTTCGTGCTGCGCCAGTATTTCGCGCGCCACTACGGCGAGGAGGCGGCGCTGCTCGCGGCGCTGGGCGAGGCGACGCGCGGCTTCGAGTTCCTCGTCACCTTCAACGGGAAATCCTACGACGCGCCGTTCCTCGCCGGGCGCGCGCTCGTGAACCGGGTCGCGCTGCGGTTGCCGCCGCGGCATCTCGACCTGCTCCACGCCGCGCGCCGGCGCTGGCGCGGGGAGCTGCCCGACTGCCGGCTCCAGACCCTCGAGCGGCACGTCTGCCGCCGGCGCCGCTCGGGCGACGTGCCGGGCGAGGAGGTGCCGGGGCTCTACCACGATTTCGTGCGCCACGGCGACGCCTACCGCCTGGTGCCGGTGTTCCACCACAACCTGCTCGACGTCATCACGATGGCCGAGATCATGCGCGCCCTGTGCATCCCCGAGCGCAGCGAGTAGGCCCAGAAGTGCGCAGCGAGTAGGCCCGAAAATGCGCAGCGAGCAGGCCCAGAAGTGCGCAGGGAATAGGCTCGGAAGTGCTGGGCGTTCAAGCCCGAAATCGTGCGCGGCGCCGGTCATTGACAGTGCGGAAGAGCGGCTCCTATACTCGCCGCGAGTCGTCCCAGGGGCTTCCCGATCGAGTGCGTGGTGCCGTCGTGATCCCGGTTTCGAATCGAATGTCCGCCCGCGTTCTTTTCGCGAAGTCCATCGAATGATCCTTCGGCCCCGGCGGTCGCATGTCGCCGGGGCCGGGTTTTTTCGCTCCCCGCGCGTTACTCATCCGCTCCCCCGGAGGCTGGATCGGCGACATGGCAACCGGAGAAGATCAGCGCCTCAAGTGCGCGAGTTGCGGTGAGGAGTTCCTGTTCACCGCGGGCGAGCAGGCGTTCTATCGCGAGCGCGGGCTCACCCACGCTCCGACCCGCTGCAAGCGCTGCCGCGATCAGCGCAAGGCCCAGCGCCCGGACGGCGCGCGGGCCGAGGGCGGGGGCGAGGCGGCGCACCGGCCGGGCCGTGCGGGCGCGGGCCCGGGGGCGGCGGGGCGCGAGATGTTCACGGCCACCTGCGCCAACTGTGGCCGCGCGACCGAGGTGCCGTTCCGGCCCTCCTCCGGCCGGTCGGTCTTCTGCCGCGATTGCTTCCGGGAGAAGAAGCGCGAGGGCGGTGGGG
>JBGQIE010000123.1:0-8672 GCA_041498315.1 Candidatus Eiseniibacteriota bacterium | reverse complement strand
TCCCTGGGGCTCCCGCCCGCGGCCTTCCGCCACTCGGCCTCGGTCCTGCGCGAGTGCGGGAACATGTCCTCGCCCACCTGCCTGTTCGTGCTCGAGCGCGCTCTGGCGGCGGGCGACATCGACTCCGGCGACACCGCCGTGGTCGCCGCCCTGGGCCCCGGATTCGCCTCGGAGTACGTGCTCCTGCGCGGACTTTCGGCGTGAGCGGCGGCGCCGCGGGGCCGGCGCCGGCGGCACTCCTCGCGGCCTTCATCGCCTACGTCGCGCTCGAGCGCATCCTCGAGCTCGCGCTCTCGGCCCGCCACGCGCGGCGGCTCATCGCGGCGGGCGCCGTCGAGCACGGGCGTTCGCACTTTCCGCTGTTCGTGGTGCTCCACGCGCTCTGGCCGCTCGCGCTCGTCCTCGAGGTCGTGGCCGGGCCCGCGCGGCCCGGTCCCTGGTGGTGGGCCTGGCTCGCGCTGTTCGCGGCCGCCCAGGCGCTGCGGTTCGCATCGATGGCGGCGCTTGGGCAGCGCTGGACCACGCGCGTGTTGGTCCTGCCCGGGGCGCCGCTCTCGCGGCGCGGCCCCTACCGGTGGCTCCGGCACCCCAACTACCTGGCCGTGATCGCCGAGCTGATCGCGGCCCCGCTCGTGTTCGGCGCCTGGCGCACCGCCCTGGGCGCCACGCTGGTGAACCTGGTGGCGCTCTCGATCCGGGTGCGCGTCGAGGAGCGGGCGCTCGGGCTTACGCCGCCGGCGGTTCGCGCCGAACCGGGGAAAACCGCCTAGCGGACGGCCACCGCCTCGGGAACCGGGGCCCGGCCTAACTCCACCGCCTTGGGCTCGAGCACGCGCACGACCAGCAGGGTCATGTCGTCCTGCGGCTCCAGGTCGCCCAGGAACTCGCGCAGTGACGCGAGCACGCGCTCCGCCACGTCCTTGGCGCTGATCTCGCGCGGCATGGCGTGGACCACCTCGCACAGACGCTGCTCGCCGAACTGCTCGCCCTCGGCGTTCGAGGCCTCGCTGATGCCGTCGGTGTAGAGCACCACCCGGTCGCCGGGCCTCAAGGTGACCTGGTCCTCCTCGTAGTTCACGTGCTCGAGAATGCCGAGGATCGTGCCACCGCGCTCGAGGAACACGCGCTCGCCGTTCGGCCGCAGCACCACCGGCCAGTTGTGGCCCGCGTTCGAGAACGAGAGCCGCAACTCCTCGCCGTCGATGCGGGCCAGGAAGAAGGTCGCGAACTGGTGGGTCGCGGTGCTCCGATAGAGCAGCGTGTTGATGTTGCGCAGGATCTCCCCCAGCGACGACACCGAGTCCGCCTGGGTACGCAGCGAGGCCTGGAGCATCGCCGAGAGCAGGGCGGCCGGCATGCCCTTCCCCGAGACGTCCGCGATCGCGAGCAGGAAGCCCCCGTCCCCGGTCGGGACCACGTCGTAGAAGTCGCCCCCCACCGCCTTGGACGGAATGTAGAGCGCGTGCAGCTCGCAGCGCGGCACGACCGGGAACTCCGAGAGCAGCGAGGTGCGCTGGATCTGGCGCGCCAGGTTGAGCTCCTCCTCGAAGCGCGCGACCGCGATCCGGTCACGCAGCAGCAGCGCGTTCTGGAGCGACACCGAGACCTGCCCGGCGAGCGCGGCCAACAGCGTGACGTCCTCCGAGGTATGGGTGGTCCCGGTCCACTTGTCACCCAGGAGCAGGGCCCCGACCAGGTCCTCGCGCCAGCGCAGCGGCACGACCAGGGTGATGCCGAGCGCATCGAGCGCGGCATGGTCCTCGGGGGTGACGCCCTCGATCTGGTCGGTGAGCCGGTAGCTGCTCTGGCCGCGCGGAAAGCGGGGCAGGATCTCGGCCAGCCGCCACAGCGACTCGGTCGAGAGCGGCGGCCCGGCTCCGGTGTGCGCGATCGGCTCCTCGTTCGTGAGCGCGACGATGTGGGCGGTGCGCAGCAGCATGGCCTCGGCGAGCGTGCCGACGGTGCGCGAGAGCAGCGCCTCGAGGTCGATGGTGGTCTGGAGCTCGCGCCCCAGCTGGCGCAGCACGTTCCGGTAGTCGGCGGGGTCCTTGAGGAACACCTGGTCGAGCATCTCCTCGAGCCGCGCGATGGCGGGTTGGAACAGCGCGAGGGCCATGATGAGGAACACCGGCTCGAACACCCGCGCGTCCACCCCCGAGGCCGTGCTCAGCATGGTGTTGAGCCGCGACACCACGACCAGGTAGAACCCGACCAGCGCCGCCGAGGCCAGCGCGTAGAGGATGCCGCGGCGCGCGAGCAGCTTGGTGTCGAGGAACTTGTAGCGCACGACCGAATAGGCGATCGAGCCTGGTCCGAGCGTCAGGGCGAGGATCGTGAGGCCGGAGCGCATCCCCTCGCTGATGCGCCAGTTGAACAGGGTGGGGATCGAGGTCGCAAAGCTGTAGAACCACAGGCAGGCCGTCAGCCCGACCGCGATGACGCGCAGCTGCTGCTTGAGGCGCGGCACCTTCGCGCGCCGGTAGCTGTCGAACAGCAGCAGGATCGAGGCGAATCCGAAGCCGAGGTTGACGAGCGAGAACAGCGCCTGGTGGACCAGCAGGAACAGGCGGACGAACACCGCGCCAATGCCCAGCACCGGGGCCGCGTAGCGCAGCAGGCCGGTCGGGTGGAGGTCGAACTCGGGCTTCCACATCGAAAGCGCGATCACGACGACGAAATGGAACACGTGGGGCGCGAACACCAGGGTGCCGAAGCCCGGGGTCCAGATGCGTCCCGCCAGGAGCTGCGGCCGCCGCGTGAAGGCCCGCTCCTCCGGGAAGGTGCTCGCGAACAGGAACAGGGTGGGAAAGAAGAACTCCCACACGTAGGCCATGTTCTGGAGCGTCCCGGGTCTGCCGCCGCCCGCGCCCGCGAGTCCCGCCGGGCCGGTGGCGAGGAACGCCAGCGCGGTGAGGACCGCGCCCAGCCCGCCGAAGAACAGCATCAGGGCGACGACCCGGTTGAGGCGGTACCCCGGGTTCTCGCGCAGAATGATGAAGCCGAGCAGGAACACGAGCCCGCCCAGCGACAGGTTGAGCGTGGAGAGGACCAGGAAAGTGTTCATCCGCCTCCGCCATCCCGGGTGGGTCGGAGAAGTGGCGCGTGGAGCGTCCCCGGCGGCCTCCTGACACTACGCTCCGGCGCCCGAATCGTTTCGGGGCGGGGCGATCGGGCGCCGCTGGGAAACGGATCGTTCCGAAGAGTCTTTCGCGCCGCAAGATGCGGCGTCAAGAGGATTTCCCCGGATGGCGCCGGACCGCGCGGGGGTGCGGGGCCGCGGACGAAAGCGGTCAGCGGCGTGACCGGCGCGACCCCCCGTGGGGGTAGCGGGCGACCACCTGCGAGCTGATCCCGCCGCGCACGTTGAAACGCCCCACCACCGTCATGCGGCGCGGCCGCACCGCCTTCACCAGGTCGTCGAGGATCTGGTTCGTGACCTGCTCGAAGTAGTGGCCCTGGTTCCGGAACGACCCCAGGTAGAGCTTGAGCGACTTGAGCTCGACGCATTTCCGGCCCGGCGTGTAGAGCACGACGATGGTGCCGAAATCCGGCTGCCCGGTCACCGGGCAGACCGCCGTGAACTCGGGGCACTCGTGGCGGATGAGGTAGTCGCGGCCGGGGCTGGGATTGTCGAACGTGACGAGCTGGGTGCTGGGCCGACTCGGCATGCGGGGCTCCTTGCGATGAGGCGCCGCAGTCTGCGCGAGCCCCCGGGCGTGGTCAAGCGGGGGCGGGCGGCTGGGTGTTCCCGCGGCGCCCGTGCTATCGTTCCCGGCCCATGAAGCGCATATTCCTCGAGACCTACGGCTGCCAGATGAACGTGGCGGACAGCGAGACCATGGCGGGCGTGCTCGAGCGCGCTGGCATGAGCCTGGTCGAGCGCCCCGAGGACGCCGACGCAGTGATCCTCAACACCTGCGCGATCCGCGAGCACGCCGAGCAGCGCGTGCTGGGGCGGCTCGGCGACTTCGCCCGCATCAAGGCGGAGCGCCCCGAGCTGGTCGTGGGGGTCGCGGGCTGCATGGCCCAGCACCTGCGCAAGCGCCTGCTCGACCACACGCGCGTGCTCGACCTGGTCGTCGGCCCCGACGGCTACCGCTCGCTCCCCGACCTGCTGCGACGCGCCGCCGGCGAGCCGGTCGCCGAGGTGCGCCTCGACCGCGACGAGACCTACGGCGACCTCGAGCCCAAGCGCGCGGCCGGCATCCGGGCCTGGATCACGGCCCAGCGCGGGTGCGACAAGTTCTGCACCTACTGCGTGGTGCCCTTCACCCGCGGTCGCGAGCGCAGCCTGCCGCTCGCGGAGCTCATCGCGCAGGTCCGGCACGCGGTCGCGGGGGGTTTTCGTGAAATCGTCTACCTGGGCCAGACCGTGAACTCGTGGCACGACGGCCGGCACGATTTCGCCGATCTGCTGCGCGCGACCCAGTCCGTCGAGGGCCTGCTGCGCATCCGCTACACCTCGCCCCATCCCTCCGACATGAGCAAGCGCGTGATCGAGGCCCAGGCCACGTGTCCCAAGGTGTGCCCGCACGTCCACCTGCCGCTCCAGTCGGCCTCGGACCGCGTGCTCGAAGCCATGAGCCGCACCTACACCCTGGCCCGCTACCGCGAAGTGGCAGCCCGGCTGCGGGAGCGCATTCCGGGCGTGGCGCTCAGCACCGACATCATCGTCGGGTTCCCGGGCGAGACCGAGGAGGACTTCGAGCGCACCGTGACCCACATGCGCGCGGAGCGCTACGACAGCGCCTTCCTGTTCAAGTACTCGGCGCGCCCCGACACGCGCGCGGCGCGCGGGCCCGAGACCGTGAGCGAGGAGGAGAAGGGACGCCGGCTCCGGATCCTGGTGGATCTCCAGCACTCGATCTCGGGCGAGATCAACGACGGCTGGATCGGGCGCGAGGTCGAGGTGCTGGTCGAAGGCCCGGCGCGCAAGAATCCAAGCCAGCTCTACGGGCGGGCGCCGCAGTTCAAGGCGATCGTGTTCCCCGACGACGGCACTCCCGCGGGCACGCTCAAGCGCGTGCGGGTGGTGGGCTCGACCCCGGTGACGCTGTTCGCGGAGCCGATCGCCGAGCGCGAGCCCGCGCCACCGGCCCTGATGCAGATCGGCTAGTCCGCCCCTCCCTCCGTCTCCCACGCCAGGAGCCCGGCGCCCACCGCGCCGGCGCGCTCGCCCAGGGCCGCCGGGAGGATGCGCAGGCCGCGCCGGTGGCTCTCGAGGGCATAACGGTCGACGGCGGCGCGGAGGCGCGCGAACAGCGGCTCCCCGGCCCGGGACACACCCCCGCCGATCGTGACGACGTCGGGATTGAGCAGATTGACCACCACCGCGATCACCGCGCCCAGCCGGTCGGCCATGCGGTCCACCAGGCGCACCGCGGTCGCCTCGCCGTCCGCCGCGGCGGCGAACACCTGGGCGGCGTCCGCGACCTCGAGCCCGGCGTCCCGCGCCCGGGCGAGCAGCCCGCTCGCCGAAGCCTCGGGCTCGACACAGTTCTCGACCCCGCAGCGGCACGCACGGTCGCCCGAGCCGAGTGGCAGGTGTCCGGCCTCGCCCGCGCCCCCGAAGGCGCCGCGCACCACCCGACCCTCGATGACGATGCCGCAGCCGATGCCGGTGCCGAGCGTGAACGTGACCGAAACCCGCGCCTCACGCGCCGCACCCACGCGCGCCTCGGCGAGCGCCGCGCAGTTGGCGTCGTTGTCTACCCGCACCGCGACGCCGAGCCGGCGTGAGATCTGCTCGCCCAACTCCATCGATGTCCAGTGTGGAAGGTGCGGCGTGTGGCCCACCAGCGCGCCGGAGCGCGGATCGATGACGCCCGGGCAACCGAGCCCGACCGGGAGCGCCCCATCCCCCGCCAGCTTCCGCAGCGCCTCGGCGGCTTCGATCACGACCTCGATCGGGGCCGAAGCACTCTCCGCGGTGCGCGAGGGCCGGCGCAGGAAATGTTCGATCGAGCCGTCGGAGCGGACCAGTCCCGCCTTGAGATCCGTCCCGCCCAGGTCGAGGCCGATTGCGTATCGCTCACCCATCTGATATTCCCACCCGCGGCAGACTAGCATACGGTTTCCCACGCTCCGCGAGGCCCGCGATGAACCGCCGTCCCGTCCGCCGCGCGCTCGTCACGGCGCTGCTCGCCTGCTGCGCCTGCTCGCCGGCGGCCCGGCGCGAGCCGCCCGCCCCCCATGCCGGGCTCGAGCGGCCGGTGCGCATCGTCACCGACCGCTGGGGCATCCCGCACCTCATGGCGGCGAGCCTCCCGGATCTCTATTTCGCCTGGGGCTACGTCACGGCGCGCGACCGCCTGTGGCAGATCATGGTCCAGCGCGAGGCGGCGCACGGCACGTCGTGGCGTTGGCTCGGCAACTCGACCCTGCAGGCCGACGGCGGCGCCCAGCTCTTCGAGCTGCGCGAACGCGCCGCGGCCGCGTGGGAGCGGGAAGCACACGATTCGGCGAGCGCCATGCCGCTCGAGCGCTACGCCTCGGGCATCAACGCCTACCTGGCGCGCTGCCGCACCGGGGCGGCGCGCTGGCCCGCCGAGTTCGCGGCGCTCGGCGTGCGCCCCGCGGACTGGCGCCCCGCCGACACCATCGCGATGCTCCTCGGTGAGGGCGTGGTGCTCGACCTCGCATTCCCGGAGCTGGGCGAGGCCCAGGCGATTGCCCGCCACGGTCGCCCCTGGGCGGTCGCGCGCCGACGCTTCGAGCGCCTGTGGATCTACGACACGATTCCGGACAGCGCCGCAGCCCGGCGCTATGGCGGCGCGGGCGCGCCGGACCCGGCTTCGCCGGGTGCCCCGCTACGGACCGCCGATCCAGGCCCCCCGGCGACGTTTTCGCCGCGAGTGCTCGCCGCGGCACGCGCATCGCTCGAGGCCTGGCGGCCGGCCGAGGCTTCCGACCCCGAGCAGCGCGCGAGCAACGTGTTCGCGGTGGGAGGCGCTCGGAGCGCCAGCGGCTTCCCGATGCTCGCGAACGATACCCACCTGTCGCTCGCCATGCCGGGGCCTTTCCATTGCATCCACGTCACCGTCCCCGGGGTCGTGGACGCGATCGGCTTCTGCGCGCCCGGCATCCCGGTCATCGTGAGCGGGCGCAACGCCCAATGCGCCTGGGGCGTGACGGCGCTGGGCGCCGACGTCGTGGATGTCTACGCCGACACGCTGTCCGCCGATGGGCGGAGCGTGCGGTGGAACGGCGGCTGGGCGCCGATCCGCACCCGCGGCTTCGACCTGCGCTTCCGCTGGCTCGGCATCCCCCTGCCGGCGTTCGGGCAGGTACGGCGCTACACGCCGCACGGCCCGGTGCTGCTCTACGATCGCCGGCACCGCGTGGCACTCAGCGCGCGCTGGGCCGGGGTGCTCGACTCGCTCACGATCGGCCCGCTCCTGGGGGTCGAGCGTGCGGCGAGCGCCCCCGAGGTGCGCGATCACTTCCGCGCGCTCGCGACCCCGTGCCTCAACGTCGTGGCCGCCGACCGCGCGGGGCGGCTCGTCTACCAGGCAAGCGGCTCGGTGCCGCGGCGCGACGCCGAGCCCGGGCCGGGGCCGCTGCCCGGCGACGGGGCCCACGAGTGGCGCGGCTTCATCGCCCACGACCGGCTGCCGGGCTGGCAGGCGCCGCCGGGCGGATTCATCGTCAACAGCAACAATCGTCCGGTGGGTGGGGCCTACAGCGAGCCCCTCCCTGGCTACGACTTCGCCCAAGACCGCGCCCTCGAGATCGCGGGCCGGCTCGGGAGCTTGCGCCGCGTGTCGATCAACGACCTGCGCTCGATCCAGAACGATGTCCACTCGCGCGGCGCCGAGCGCATGCTGCCGCGGCTGCTCGCGTGCGCCGATTCGCTGCCGGCGCGCTGGATCCCGCGCGTTCGCGAGGCGCTCGACACCCTGCGCCGCTGGGATGCGCTTGCCGTGCGCGGGCGCGTGGCCCCCACGCTCTATCGCGGCTGGTACGGGGCCCTCCAACGCCGCTCGAAGCTCGAGGCGCTCACCGGGCTCATGGCCGCGGCCCTCGACGGCCGGGCCCCGGAAGCGTTGCTCGATCCGGTGAGCGGCCGGCCCGAGCGGCCGGCCGAGGCGGCGCTGGGAGCGCTGACGCTGGCTCTCGACTCGCTGACGGCGCTCCTCGGACCGCGGGCGGCGGGCTGGACCTGGGAGCGTGCGCATCGCGCCGTGTTCAGGAGCGCCATGGGAAGTCGGCCCGGCGCGTGGCAGCCGCCGCCCACGCCCGTGGACGGCGACAACAGCACGCCGTGCGTGGGCCCCTCGCGCCTGCCGTGGACCACGACCGTGACCTTCGGTCCGGCGTTTCGCCACCTCGTGGACCTCGCGGTGACGGACTCCTCGCTCGGCGTGCTGCCCCCCGGCAACTCGGGCTCGTGGCGAAGCGGCCACGTGTTCGACCAGCTCGAGCGCTGGGCGAACCACGGCTACGTGCCGTTCTACCTGTCGTGGGAGTTGATCGAGCGCGCGAAGGAGAGCGAGACGACGCTCGAGCCGGTGCGGTGAACAATTCGCTTGACACACTTGGGCGGGTCGAGCGCTTCACCTCCCCACCCCTGCGCGAGAATTGCGCGCTGACGCACGTAGGCAGGCGCTCCCACGCGCTCCGTCCTTCTACGCACAACCGAAGCCACGGTGGGCGCATTGATTGGTCTGGCG
>JBGQIE010000122.1:0-8685 GCA_041498315.1 Candidatus Eiseniibacteriota bacterium | reverse complement strand
GGGCGAGAGGCTGAAGACGTTGTGGTAGACCGGATCGAAGTTGGGCAGATCGACCGTGTCTCCGGCGGCGATCGCGAGCACGCGCGGGACGAACGCCAGGTTGATCTGGGCCAGGGTCGCGTGCCGATTGCCGGGGGCGATCGCGGCGTCGACGTCCACCGGCGCCTGCTCGACGTAGACCACGGCGTCCGTGGCCGAGCCGCCCGACATGACGGCGCGGCCACCGCGCGGGCTGCGGCTCGCGGGCTCGCCCACGGTCCCGGCGGCGTTCCTGGCCGCGGGCACGCGCAGCGTCCCGCGGATCACCCCGGCGTGGCCGGCACCGGGCAGGCCGCACAGGCCAAACACCAGCCACGCCGCACAGAGTCTGGTCACGATCCGGAAGTCCCCTTCGGAAAATGCCACGCCGCGACCCATCCCTGGCTGGTACGGGTCACCAACGTTGTCGGGCCGTT
Organism: Candidatus Eiseniibacteriota bacterium; assembly: GCA_041498315.1. Taxonomy (GTDB): domain Bacteria; phylum Eisenbacteria; class RBG-16-71-46; order RBG-16-71-46; family RBG-16-71-46; genus JBGQIE01. Next base: position 8,230 of record JBGQIE010000122.1, on the reverse strand, counting down.
TACTCCGTGGCTTGAGAGCATTTGCGGCCCTCGGAGAGGCTCCGGGATCCGGGGTCGCGCACGCCCCCGGCGGGATTTTCGCGGATGGCCCTGCACTTGCTAAACGCACGATCCGGCATCGATGGAGACGACTCCCGTGGTGACGTAAAGGAGGCGTAGGGCCATCGATGGATGCCACTGCGGGCTCCGGTTGGGAGGGAGCGCAGGGCGGACCGGGGCACGGGTGGGACGCGACTCGCCGCTAAAGGTCGACCTGGGTTCGGCCGAAACCGGTGGGGTCTCGATCCGGTGCCCGACCGGCAGCCGGCGAGGCGTCGTGCCGATTCGCTCGGTCAAGCGGCTTCGCTGCGCTCACCTCGGATCGGAGCCATGCCGGTAGGGCCGGCGACTTCGCGGAGGACCGCCTATGTGAATGACGGGTGTGCACGGATGCACCGTTCACTCAATGGCGGGGCGGATGGATCCACTTCTCGAGACTGCCTCGCCCCTGGGAACTCTCCATAGGAGGAAAAGATGAAGACGTGGAAGATCGCAGTGGCTGTCGCGCTGGTCATGCTGACCGCCGCCTCGGCGTTTGCCGCGGGCACGACGAAGACGATGTCGCACAATTCCAACTCGACGAGCGGCAACTGGACGCTCGGCATCCAGGGCGGCATGAGCAAGCCGACCGGGGACTATGGTGATCTGGCCAACGCCGGCTGGAACTTCGGCGGACAGGCGGACTACTGGATGAACCCGCAGTGGGGCTTCGGCGGCGACGTCGCCTATCACGCCAACAGCGGCTCCGACGCGGTCAACGCGGCGCTGGTGGCCGATCCGTTCTTCGGTCCGGGCTCCTCGATGAAGTTCAGCGTCATCCAGTACGGCGTTCACACCACGTACATGTTCCCGACCCAGGGCGGTTCGGCGTTCCCGTACCTCCAGGGCGGCATGGGTGGCTACAACGTCAAGAGCACGATCGACGGCGGGCTGCTGCCGAGCGACGTCTCGCAGAGCAAGTTCGGCCTCAACTTCGGCGCGGGCGTCGATTTCCGCGCGTCGCCGACCGTGAACCTCGGCGTCAACGGGACCTACCACTACATCTCGGCCGACCCGTCGGCTCTGAACTGGTTCGGCATCGAGGGTCGCGTGACCTTCAAGATTCCGACCTCGACCAAGTAGTTCCGTAGTTCATCACGCTGAACCGTGCGGCCGGCCCTCTCGGGGGCCGGCCGTCGCGTTTGCGCCCGCGCGCTCAGCGGTAGGCCGCGATGCCCGTGATCGCCTCGCCCAGCACCAGGGTGTGGATGTTGTGGGTGCCCTCGTAAGTCTTGACCGACTCGAGGTTGCACATGTGGCGCATGATCGGGTACTCGGCGGTGATGCCGTTGGCGCCCAGGATGTCGCGCGCCGCGCGCGCGACGTCGAGCGCGATCTCGCAGTTGTTGCGCTTGGCGAGCGAGATCTGCTCTGGTCTAACGGTCCCGCGCTCCTTGAGCCGCCCGAGCTGGATGCTGAGGAGCTGCGCCTTGGTGATCTCGGTGAGCATGATGGCGAGCTTCTCCTGCACCAGCTGGAACGAGCCGATCGGCTTGCCGAACATGATGCGCGTCTTGGAGTACTCGGCGGCGGCGTGGAAGCAGGCGAGCGCCGCGCCCACGACCCCGAAGGCGATCCCGAAGCGCGCCTGGGACAGGCACGAGAGCGGCGCCCGGATGCCCGTGGCTCCCGGCAGGCGATTCTCCCCGGGGACGAACACGTCCTGGAGGATGAGCTCGCTGGTCACCGAGGCGCGCAGCGAATGCTTGCGCTTCTGCTCCGGGGCGCTGAAGCCGTTGGTGCCCTTCTCGACCAGGAATCCCGCGATCTGGTCGCGCCCGGTCTGCTCGTTCTTGAGCTTCGCCCACACCACCGCGAGATCGGCGACCGTGCCGTTCGTGATCCACATCTTGGCGCCGTTGAGCACGTAGCCGCCGTCCTTCGGCTGGGCGCGCGTGATCATGCCCCCGGGGTCGGAGCCGAAGTCGGGCTCGGTGAGGCCGAAGCAGCCGATGACCTCGCCCTTCGCCATCGGGGGCAGCCACTTCTGGCGCTGCGCCTCGCTGCCGAACTCGAAGATCGGGTACATGCACAGCGCGCCCTGGACCGAGACGAATGAGCGCAGCCCCGAGTCGCCGCGCTCGAGCTCCATCATGGTGAGGCCGTAGGTGGTCGCGTTGACGCCCGCGCAGCCGTACTTCTCGGGCAGCGTGGCCCCGAGCAGGCCCATCTCCGCCACCTCGGGGATGATCTCGGAGGGGAAGCAGGCCTTCTCGTAGGCCTCCTCGATGAGCGGCAGGTAGCGCTCCTCGACCCAGCCGCGCACCAGATCCCGGGTCTGGCGCTCGGCGTCGGTCAGGAGCGAATCGACATCGAAGAAATTTTCGCCGGTGAGCCGGGCCATCGGAAGCTCCTTGATGGGCGCGCGCTGCGCGCAGGGGTCGCGGGAAAGCGCGACGGAGTATAGGGGAGGGCCGAGCGGGACGCGAGCCGGGCATTGCGGAGCCGATGCGCGTGGCCTACGCTGCCGCCATGAACCGCGCCCACTCGAACCCGGAGGGACTCGCATGCTCCGCAACGTCTGCCTCGCGGTGGCGCTCGCCGCGGCCTTCGCCCTGCTCGTGACCGACGCCACCCGCTCAGCGGCCGATCCGGCGACCGGCCGGGGCCAGGCCACCCGGTCGGTCGTCTACGGGGCGCACGGCATGGTGTGCGCCGCGCAGCCGCTCGCGGTTCAGGCCGGGCTCGAGATGCTCAAGCAGGGCGGCAGCGCGGTGGACGCGGCGATCGCCGCGAACGCCTGCCTCGGCCTCATGGAGCCGACGGCGAATGGCCTGGGCGGCGACCTGTTCGCGATGGTGTGGGACCCCAAGACCCACGCGCTCGCGGGCCTCAACGCTTCGGGGCGCGCTCCGCTCGCCCTCACCGCGGACCAGGTCAAGCCCGAGACGGACGGCACCATTCCGCTCTACACGCCCTACTCGTGGACCGTGCCCGGGGCCTGCGATGGCTGGTTCGAGCTCTACGCCAAGTACGGCAAGCTGCCGATGAGCAAGGTGCTCGCGCCCGCGATCCGCTACGCCGAGGAGGGGTTCCCGCTCTCGCCCGTGATCGCCGGGGACTGGGAGCGCTCGACCCGTGTGTTCAAGGACAAGCCGGGCTTCGCCGGTGTCTTCATGCCCGGCGGGCGCGCCCCGCGCGAGGGCGAGCGCTTCAAGAACCCCGCGCTCGCGCGCACCTTGCGGCTGCTCGCCGACAAGGGCCGCGACGCCTACTACCAGGGGCCGATCGCCGCGGCGATCGTGAAGTTCTCGAAGGCCAACGGCGGGTTCTTCGCGCTCGAGGACTTCGCGAAGCACCACTCGACCTGGGACGCCCCGATCTCGACCTCGTACCGCGGGTACGACGTGTGGGAGCTGCCGCCCCCGGGTCAGGGCCTGGCGGCGCTCGAGCTGCTCAACATCCTCGAGACCTTCGACCTCAAGGCGATGGGTCGCGAGTCCGCCGACTACTGGCACGTCATGGTCGAGGCCAAGAAGCTCGCCTTCGCCGATCGCGCCCGCTACTACGCCGACCCCGCGTTCGCGCGCACGCCGGTGAGCGAGCTGCTGTCGAAGGACTACGCCCGGCAGCGCGCGACGCTCATCAACATGAAGCAGGCGGCGCAGACCGACACCCCGGGCGACGTCGCGGCCCTCAACCGCCGCGAGACCACCTACCTGTGCACCGCGGACGAGAGCGGGATGATGGTGTCCCTGATCCAAAGCAACTACACCGGCTTCGGATCGGGCTACGTCGTGCCGGAGCTGGGATTCGGGCTCCAGGACCGCGGCGGGCTGTTCTCGCTCCACGCCGGACACCCCAATCGGCTCGAGCCGGGCAAGCGGCCGTTCCACACCATCATTCCGGCGTTCGTCACCCGGGGCGGGAAGCCGCTCATGGCGTTCGGCCTCATGGGGGGCGACATGCAGCCGCAGGGGCACGCGCAGGTGATCGCGAACCTGATCGACTTCGGCATGAACCTCCAGGAGGCCGGCGACGCGATCCGCTTCCACCACACCGGCTCGACCGAGCCCACCGGCCCGGTGATGACCGACGGCGGGGTGCTCCACATCGAGGACGGCCTGCCCGCCGCGGTGCTCGAAGAGCTCAAGCGGCGCGGGCACGTGCTGCAATCCGAGTCGGTCGGCGCCTACGGCGGCTACCAGGCCATCTGGCGCGACCCGGAGACGGGGATCTACCGCGGGGCGACCGAGAAGCGCAAGGACGGCTGCGCGCTCGGCTACTGACCATGGATCGAGGCCGCCGCCGAATCGCACCCGTGCTGGGATGGCTGTGCGGACTCGCGCTCGCCCTGGTCGCGGGCGGCTGCGGCAAGGGTTCCTACGAGGTCGGCCCGATCGCCGCCGGCATCGTCCGCCTCGACGCGAGCCTGGCGGATGGGGCCGGAACCCCGACCGGGACCCGCCGGATCACGACCGCTGACGGCGTGGGCGTGTGGTTGCTCACGGGCGGCGTCGCCGTGGATTCGACGGTGACCATCATGGGCGCCTATGCCTTCAGCCTCCGCGACGGTGTCCCCTATCGCACCATGCTGCGCCTGACCCCCGCGGTCACCGACACGTCGCTGGTCTTCGACTCGTCCGTGCCGAAGCACCTGGTGCCCGACACGCTGCTGCTCGCCCGCCAGGGCGACGTAGTGAGCAACCCGAATCCATTCTCGAGCCAGGTGCAGCTCCGGTTCACGCTCGCCGACCCGGTCGTCGTGGGCCTGAGGGTGTTCACGCTCGGCGGAACTCCGGTGCGCGTGATGGCTCCGCAATCCCTTCCGGCTGGAACGCATTCTGTGACCTGGGACGGCACCAGTAATCTGGGCGCCACGGTCCCAAACGGGAGCTACTGGATCATCCTCACGACGCCGAGCGAAACGCGCGCGGATCTCGTGCTCAAGGAACCTTGAGCGACGCCCGCCCCGCGCGGCCGCGCGGGACACCAAGGCCCGCCGGGCGCTCGGCTACTGCGTCGAGCCCAGCCGGTGCACGACGATCGGCGCGGGGTAGCGGATCGGGCCCGCCGACGTCTCGATCGTGGGCAGCAGCTCGAGGCGCAGGTCCTTCCTGATCGTTCCCTGCCCCGCGATCGCGATCGCGAGGTTGAACAGGTCGCTCGCGCCGCCGCTGCCGAGCTGGACCAGGTCGAAGCGCACCGCGAGGGGCACGTCGGTCGTGCGGCCCGGGCGGAACTCGACCGGGTCGGCAAGGCGGCCGGCCAGGGCCTCGTGGTCCTCGACGAACAGCTTCCAGTCCATGCCGGCCATGCGCGCCGTCACCTTGTTCTCGGCCGGGTTCGTGGCGGCCACGTGCGCGACCAGATCGATCGGCGCCTGCCTCGACAGCATGGCCGCGCCGAGACGCGCCGCGTCGGCGAGGCCGAGCGTCGAGTAGTCGGCCCCGGGCCCGATCGGGATGCCGACGAATCGCACGTCGGAGACGCCGGCGAACTCGAACGCGACGAGGCGGAGCGCCGCCAGCTGGTTGACCGCGGCGCAGCCGGGAAGCAGGAGCAGGGACAGGAGGACAAGGAGGGTTGCGTTGCGAACCATTCGGGGCATGTCGACCTCGGGGTTGGACGTGGTCGGGAAGCTGGGGCGGGCATTCTACACCCCCGCCTCAAGCTGGTTGTAGCTTCGGGTCGGCTCGGCTAACCTTGCTGGTCACCTCAACCTTGGAGGAGCGCGTCCCATGGCGACTGTCCGGGCGTCATCCGCGCCCGCAGCCAAGTACCACGGGCTCAAGCCCGACGATCTCATCGGGCTTTACCGCACCATGTTCACCTCGCGGAAGGCCGACGACGAGGAGATCCGGCTCAAGAAGCTCGACAAGATCTTCTTCCAGATTTCGGGCGCCGGGCACGAGGCCGTGCTTGCCGCAGCCGGTAAGGTGCTGCGCCCGGGCCACGACTGGTTCTATCCCTACTATCGGGATCGCGCCTTGTGCCTCCAGCTCGGCATGACGCCCCGGGAGATGTTCCTCTCGGCGGTCGCCTCGGCCGACGATCCCAACTCGGGCGGCCGCCAGATGCCGAGCCACTGGGGCCACAAGAAGCTCAACATCGTCTCGCAGTCGAGCCCGACCGGAACCCAGTTCCTGCAGGCGGTGGGGGCCGCGGAGGCGCTGGTCAAGTACCAGGCGCTCGAGGGCCGGCATCCGGAGCTCAAGGGCCGGGTCCAGGGCGACGAGGTGGTGTACGTGAGCGCCGGCGACGGCACGACCAGCGAGGGCGAGTTCTGGGAGGCCATGAACTCGGCCTGCAACCTCAAGCTGCCGGTCCTGTTCCTGGTCGAGGACAACGGCTACGCGATCTCGGTGCCGGTCGAGGTCCAGACCGCGGGTGGCAACGTCGCCCAGCTGGTGCGCAACTTCCCGAACCTCCACTGGGTGGGCGAGATCGACGGCAGCGATCCGGTCGAGTCGTACGGCATTCTCAAGGAGGCGGTCGAGTACTGCCGCGAGCGCCGCGGACCCGCATTCGTGCGCGCGCTCGTCACGCGTCCGTATTCCCACTCGATGTCCGACGACGAATCGAAGTACCGCTCGAAGGCGGAGCGCGCCGAGGAGGCCGAGCGCGATTGCCTGCGCACCTACGGCCGCTTCCTCGTGGACGAGGGCATCCTCACCGCGGCGGCGCTCGAGCGGCTCCACCTCGAGATCGAGGCCGCGCTGCGCCGCGCCTCGGACGAGGCCGTGCAGAGCGCCCAGCCCGCGACCGACACCGCCGCGCGCTTCGTGTTCTCGCCCGACGTGGACCCGACCTCCGATCGCCTGGCCGTGGAGCCGCAACCCGGAAGCCCGGAGCAGGCCGAGACCATGCTCCAGAGCATCAACTACTGCCTGCGCGACGAGATGAAGCGCAACCCGCGCATCCTGGTGTTCGGAGAGGACGTCGCGGACGCCTCGGACGAGCAGGCGCTGGTCGAGACCAGGGGCAAGGGCGGCGTGTTCGGCGTGACCTGGGGCCTGCAGAAGCAGTTCGGCGGCGAGCGGGTGTACAACTCGCCGCTCGCGGAGGCCAACATCGTCGGGCGGGCGATTGGGCTCGCGACCCTGGGGATGCGGCCGGTGGTCGAGATCCAGTTCTTCGACTACATCTGGCCGGCGATGATGCAGATTCGGAACGAGCTGGGCTACATGCGCTACCGCTCGAACAACGCGTTCTCCTGTCCGGTCATCATCCGCACCGCCTACGGCGGATACCTGCGCGGCGGGGCGCCCTACCACAGCCAGTGCGGCGAGAGCATCTTCGCCCACTGCCCGGGGCTGCGCGTGGTGCTGCCGAGCAACGCCCAGGACGCCGCCGGCCTGTTGCGCACCGCGCTGCGCAGCGAGGATCCGGTGCTGTTCCTCGAGCACAAGCACCTCTATCGCCAGCCCTACGCCAAGGCCCCGTACCCGGGCGCGGACTACACCCTGCCCTTCGGCCGCGCGCGCGTGGTGCGCGCGGGCACCGACGTGACGGTCGTGACTTACGGCGCGCTGGTCCAGCGCACGTTCCTCGCCGCCCAGGAGCTGGCCGAGGAGGGCATCGAGACCGAGATCCTCGACCTGCGCACGCTCCAACCGCTCGATTTCGAGGGCGTCGCGCGCTCGGTTGCGAAGACCGGCCGCGTCATCGTCGCTCATGAAGACACGCTGTTCTGCGGCTACGGCGCCGAGGTCGCGGCCCGCGTCGCGAGCGAGTGCTTCATGGACCTCGACGCGCCGGTGCGCCGCATCGGGGCACTCGACACGCCGATCGCCTACTCGCCCCAGCTCGAGGACGAGATCCTGCCCCAGAGGGGCGACATGGTGAGGGCGATCCGGGAGCTCGCGGCGTTCTAGAGTGTTCCATTTGGGGCAGGTGTTGACACCCGCCCGCGGCGGGTGGAAGTAGGAGAGCGCCCGGCGCACGCGCTCCTCGAGCGAGGCTTCGGGGATGCTCTCGCAGAGTGCGGCTGCCTGACGCGCCTCATCCACGCGGAAGCCCAGCTCGCGTAGCGGGGCGATCACCTCCTGCGCGGCGGCCCTTGCTCGTGCCCGTGCCCATGCCTCGCTCTCCCGCCCCGGGCTTCCGCCTTGCGTCGCGCCGTTTCCCGTTTCTCGCGCATGAACCCGGCTCCAAACGTGCACTCCGCTCCGTACTGGTTGTGGGCCCGGCAGCGCAGCCGGATCCCCGC
>JBGQIE010000121.1:0-8744 GCA_041498315.1 Candidatus Eiseniibacteriota bacterium | reverse complement strand
CGCCGCCGTCGCGGCGGCGCGCGAGCGCTCGCTGGCCGTGCACCTCGACGGCGCGCGGGTGTGGAACGCGAGTGTCGCGACCGGGGTGCCGCTGCGCGACTGGGCGGCGCCCTTCGACACCGTCATGATGTGCTTCTCGAAAGGCCTGGGGGCGCCGGTGGGCTCGATCCTGGTGGGAAGCGCCGACACCGTGCGGCGCGCGCGCCGGATCCGCAAGCGCTGGGGGGGCGGCATGCGACAGGCCGGGATCCTCGCCGCCGCCTGCCTGTATGCGCTCGACCATCACGTCGAGCGGCTCGCCGAGGATCACCGGCGCGCGCGCGCGCTGGCGGCGGGGTGGCGCGCGGTCCCGGGCGTGCGGGTGCCCGAGCCCGACACCAACATCGTGCTCGTGGACCTCCAGGATCCCGCGCTCGAGCGCGCGGCGGTGCTCGCGACCCTCGAGTCGCAGGGGGTGCGCACGATCGGGTTCGGGCCCCGGCGCATTCGCGCCATCACCCACCTCGACGTGGACGATGCCGGGATCGCGCGGGCGATCGAGGTGTTCCAGTCGGTGGCCGCGGGCCTCGCGCGCTCGCCGGGCACCACGCGCTAGCGTGGTCCGGCGCTCCTAGCGCTCGCGCGGCCTGCTCGAGCCGAGCCTAGGGCAGGCTCTCCGGCGGGAGCGCGGCCAGCGCCCGTTGCACCTCCGCGAGCGCCGCGGAGTTCCCGGCGCGCTCGAACACCTCCGCCATGGCGCGCAGGGTCGCGGGGTCGCGCGTCGCGCCCGTGAGCGGCGCCCAGGTGCGGGCCGCGAGCTCGAAGCGCCGCGTGCGCACCTGGGTCCAGCCGATGCCGAGCAGCGCCGTGACGTTCGCGGGCTCGAGGCGGCGCGCGCGCTCGTAGGCCTCGCGCGCCGGATCGTAGCGCCCCAGCCCGAGCAGCAGGTCGCCGGCTCGGATCCAGCCCCAGGTGAGCCGCGGGTTGCCGCGCGTCACCGCGAGGAAATGCTCGAGCGCCGCGGCGGTGTCGGCCCGCGCGATCGCGTCCTGGGCCAGCGCGAAGTGCGCCGGCCACACTTGGGCGTCGTCCAGCACCTGGACCTGGGCGCGGGCGACGTGGATTCCGGTGAGGCTGTCGCTCGCGAGCCACTCGGGATCGCGCCCGAAATCGGGGCCGATCGCGAACAGCAGTGCCGGGTTCTTCCCCACGAACGGGATGCGCGTGAGCCCGGGGACCACTGCGGTCGAGTCGAGCAGGTACCAGAACTCGGGCCTCAGCTCGGCCTCGTACCACGAGAAGTACAGGTACTGGGCGCCATTCTTGCGGCAGTGGTCGGCGAGCTCCGCGAGGCGGGAGAAGCGCGGGAAGGCGACCGGGTTGAGCCCCGAATAATAGGACAGATGCATCTTGCGGCTCAGGACGCCCGATCCGGGCGGCGCCACGTCGCGCAACGCGCGGCCGGCGGCGATGACCTCGACCGGAAGCTGGCTCTTTACCCAGCGCTGCAGGGTGACCGAGGTCTGGATCGAGAGCACGAGCGGCCAGAGCGCCGCGAGCCCCTTGAGCCACAGTCCCGGCCGCCCGATCCGCAGCGCCAGCAGCGGCGAGCCCGCGGCGAGCCCGGCGAGCACCATGAAGTAGGGCACGAGCGGCAGCGCGTAGCGCTCGCTGTAGAACACCGGCACCAGCGAGGCGAACAACAGCGCTCCGGTGAGCGCCACCGGGAGCAGCCGCCGCCACGAGCCGTCGAGCAGCGCGAACACGAGCCCGATGCCGCACACCCAGCTCACCGGCGCGCCGACCAGGCTGCGCGCGTTGCGTGCCAGGTGATCGGGGACGTTGGCGAGCAGGCGCCCGATCAGCGCCCCCGGGTGCTCGCGCAGCAGGTCGGTGAGCGAGCGGTAGCCGCCGGGCGTGGCGCCGGGGGCCGCGTCCTGGATGTTGCGCGTCGCCGAAGGGTCGGTATAGAAGGAGAAGCTCTGGAACAGGTTCGCCCCCGGCACGTGCCCGGCGCGCAGCGACGGCACGAGCCACGGCACGGCGAGGACGGCGAACCCCAGGACGAACCACACGATCGAAGCCACCCGGGTGCGTCCCGGGGCGAGTCCGGGCGCGGGCCACAGCACGAAGCAGGCGAGTGCTGCGGGCACCAGATAGAGCGCGCTGTAGCGCGCCAGCGCCGCGAGCGCCACCAGCGCTCCGGCCGCGAACGCCGCGCGCGGCTCCGAGGCGCCGAGCACCGCCCAGGCGGCCGCCGATTGGAGCAGCACCGCGAGCATGTCCGTGGTCGCGGAGTAGCCGTAGCGCAGGAACACCGGATTGGCGGCGATGAACAGCACGGTCCACAGCGCCGCCACCTCGCCGGCGCGACGGCGCACGATCGCGGCCCACAGCAGCAGCACCCCGGTCGCCGAGGCGATCGAGATGAGCTCGCCGGCGCGGAAGGCGTCGCGCACCACGAACGAAAGACCGGCGAGCAGCAGCTCATAGAGCGGACCCACGACCGAATAGCGCGAGAAGTCGAAGTGGCCGTGCTGAATGAGGCGCGCGCCCTCGACGTAGCCGTAGAAGTCGCTCTCGGTGAAGTAGTCGCCGACCGGATGGAGCGCGAAGGCGATCCAGGCGAGCACCAGCGCCGTGAGCCCGGCGGCCGCCCACACGGCGGCGCGCAGCACGGGCGCGGGGCGGCGATTCGGCGTGGCGTTGAGGGCGAACCATCCGGCATCGGCCGGGCCGGGCCTTCCCGGGCCGGCGGCGTGGGTCGGGCGTCGCGTCGAATAGGGGGACATGGAGATGGGGCGGGATGGTAACACCACCGAAGGGGCCCGCGTTGGACGGGCCTGGGACCGCATGCTAACGTGCCCCGGTTCTGTCGTTGGTCGGGGCGGGCTTCCCGAAGGATGCGTGTGACCGAATCGCGCCCCTCCGGCGACGGAGGGACCCTGTTCCTGGTGGCGACGCCGATCGGCAACCTCGAGGACATCACGCAGCGCGCGCTGCGCGTGCTCCGCGAGGTTGCCGTGGTGGCGGCCGAGGACACGCGCCATACCCGCAGGCTGCTCGAGCATTTCGGCATCCCAGCCACGGTCGTGAGCCTGTTCGAGCACAACGAACGCGCCCGCATCCCGGCGCTGCTGCGCCGGCTCGGCGACGGGGAGTCCGTGGCGATCGTAACCGACGCCGGCTCCCCCGGGATCGCCGATCCTGGCTTCCCGCTCGTGCGGGCCGCGGTCGCGGCCGGGGTCCGGGTCGAGAGCATTCCGGGGCCGAGCGCGGTGATCGCGGCGCTCCAGGTGAGCGGCCTGCCCACCGACGCCTTCACGTTCGTGGGGTTTCTGCCGGTCAAGTCCGGAGCGCGGCGGCGCCGGCTCGAGGAGCTGAGCGAGCGGCGCGAGACCGTGGTAGCGTTCGAATCTCCGCACCGCATCGCGGCGGCCCTCGAGGACCTCGAGGCGGTGTGGGGCGATCGTCCGATCGCGCTGGCGCGCGAGCTGAGCAAGACGTTCGAGCAGGTGCTGCGCGGCAGCGCGCGCGAGGTGCGCGCCGCGCTGACGCCGGAACAGAGGCGGGGCGAGATGGTGCTGGTGCTGGGCGGGCGCACGCGGTCGGAACGGGCGGCGCGCGGGCACGGCCGGGGGGACGCGTGAGCGTGTCCTCGGCGGTCACCGGAGCGAGCCCCGCGCGCGGCGGGCTCGCGGCGCTCAAGGAGCGCCTGCGGCAGCTCGCGCACGCGGCGCTCGATCCGGTGGTCGCGCTGCTCGCGCGCACCGGGGCCCGCCCCGACCAGGTCACGGTGCTGGGCACGCTCCTGAGCGTGGCCGCGGGGCTGGCGTTCTTCGAGGGGCGTTCGCGGCTGGCGGCGGGCCTGCTGCTGCTGAGCGGGTTGTGCGACATCCTCGACGGCCAGCTGGCGCGGCGCACCGGGCCCGAGTCGCGCTTCGGGGCGTTCTTCGACTCGACCCTCGACCGTTTCGCCGAGGCGGCGGTGCTGGCGGGGATCATGGGGTTCTACCTGCGGAACCTGCTGGCGCTGGTGTTCGAGTCGTCCCAGGCGCTGGAGCAGATGGCGAAGGGCCTGGAGCCGATGACGTGGGCCGTCATGGCGTTCACGGCCATGCTCGCGCTGGTCGCTTCGTTCATGGTGTCGTACACGCGCGCCCGCGCCGAAGGGCTGGGGATCGCGTGCAAGGTCGGATGGTTCGAGCGCCCCGAGCGACTCATGCTGCTCATTCTTGCCGGGCTGATCAAGGTCTTCTGGGCGATGTCGGCGGCGCTGCTGCTGCTGACCGTCCTGTCCTTCTGGACCGCGTCGCAGCGCGTCCGGCACGTGTGGAACGTGACCCGCGGAACCGGTCGCGATCAATAGGAGGGTGGGAATCATGAGCAAGGTCCGAGTGGCGATCATCGGCGTGGGCAACTGCGCCTCGTCCTTCGTGCAGGGGCTGCATTTCTACCGCAACGCCCGTGAATCCGACCGCGTCCCCGGGCTCATGCACGTCAACCTGGGCGGCTACCACATCCGCGACATCGAGATCGCGGCCGCGATCGATATCGACAAGAACAAGGTGGGCAAGGACGTCGCGGACGCCATCGTCCAGTGGCCCAACAACACGATCCAGTTCGCCAAGGTGCCGCGCACCGGGATCATCGTGCAGCGCGGGATGACCCACGACGGCCTGGGCAAGTACCTGTCGAAGATCATCCACAAGGCGCCGGGCTCGACCGTGGACATCGTCAAGCTGCTGCGCGACAGCGGCACCGACGTGGTCATCAACTACCTGCCGGTGGGCTCGGAAGAGGCCACGAAGTGGTACGTCGAGCAGGTACTCGAGGCCGGCTGCGCGTTCGTCAACTGCATCCCGGTCTTCATTGCGCGCGAGGCCTACTGGCGCCAGCGCTTCGAGAAGAAGGGCCTGCCGCTCATCGGCGACGACATCAAGTCGCAGGTGGGGGCGACGATCACCCACCGCGTGCTCGCCCACCTGTTCGTGGATCGCGGCGTACGCATCGACCGCACCTACCAGCTCAACTTCGGTGGCAACACGGACTTCCTCAACATGCTCGAGCGCGAGCGGCTGGAGTCCAAGAAGATCTCGAAGACCTCGGCGGTCACGAGCATCATTCCCTACGCGCTCGCCGAGGAGGATATCCACGTCGGCCCGAGCGACTACGTGCCCTGGCTCAAGGACCGCAAGTGGTGTCACATCCGGATGGAGGGGACGACCTTCGGCGACGTGCCGCTCAACCTCGAGATGAAGCTCGAGGTGTGGGATTCGCCCAACTCGGCGGGGGTCGTGATCGACGCGGTGCGCTGCGCCAAGCTCGGTCTCGACCACGGGCTCAAGGGGGCCCTCATCGGCCCCTCGGCCTACTTCAAGAAGTCGCCGCCGCGCCAGTTCCCGGACGAGATCGCGCGCGAGATGACCGAGGCGTTCATCAAGAACCCGGCGAGCGACACCCGCTACGCCGCGGCACTCGCCAACGGCGCCCCGGCCCGGCCGCCGGCGCGGGCGAAAGCCAAGGCCCAGGCCAAGCCCAAGTCGTCCACGAACGGCGCCTCCGGCGCGCCGGCGACCCGCAGGGCCGCGAAGGGCGGGGCGAAGCGGCGCCGCCGCGCCGTGGCCCGCTCGCGCTAGCGCGGCCGATCGCGAATCACGACATGCGCGGGCGCTTCGTCACCTTCGAAGGCGGCGAGGGCTCGGGGAAGTCCACGCAACTTTCGCGGCTCGCCGCGCGGCTGCGCGAGCGGGGCTTCGATCCGCTCGTGACGCGCGAGCCGGGCGGGACCCCGGTCGCCGAGGGCATCCGCGCCCTGCTCCTCGACCCCGCGCTCGAACCCACGCCGGTCGCCGAGGCGCTGCTCATGGAGGCGGCGCGCGCCGAGCTGGTCGCGACCGTCATCCGCCCGGCGCTCGAAGCCGGGCGATTGGTGCTGTGCGACCGCTACGCCGACTCGACGCTCGCCTACCAGGGCGCGGGGCGTGGCCTCGACCTCGAGGTGCTGCGCGAGTGGAACCGGGTCGCGACCGGGGGGCTCACGCCCGATCTCACGCTCCTGTTCGATCTCGACCCCGGGCTCGGGCTGTCGCGGCGCACCGGCGCCGCCGGGGTGCCGAACCGTCTGGACCGCGAATCGCTCCCGTTTCACGTCCGGGTGCGCGCCCAGTATCTGGAGCTGGCCCGCGCCGAGCCCGGGCGCTTCATCCTCATTCCCGCCGCCCAGCCGCCCGATACCATCGAGGCGGCGGCCTGGACCGCGCTCTCCGCGCTTCTGACGGACGCCGGGATGCCGGGTGCCACGCCCGGCCCGAACACCCGGGGAACGCGCGCGCCTGTGCTATAGTCGCTGCCGCCGCAACGGTAGCGCCGTCTCCCCGAACCCCGCATGTCCCGCCCCATTCCGGTGCCCGCGGGACTCACGCGGAGGGATTCTTGAATCGTCGGAACATCGTTCTGGCCGCGGCGTTCATCGTGCTGTTCGGCCTCGGCTGGTGGGTGGGCCGCGGCGGCGCGCGCGGCGACCTCTACTCCAACGTCGACCTGTTCGTCGAGGTGCTCCACAAGGTCGAGGACAATTACGTCGACCCGGTGGACGGCCACAAGCTCGTGGACGGGGCGCTGCGGGGCATGATCAAGGAGCTCGACCCCTACTCCCAGTACCTCGACACCCGCGCCTACGACCAGCTCCAGAGCGTCACCCAGGGGAGCTTCGGCGGGATCGGCGTCGTGGTCGGCGTGCGCGACAACTATCCGACGGTCATCTCGCCGCTCGAGGGCACGCCGGCGTGGCGGGCGGGGATGCGCTCGGGCGACATCATCGTGTCCATCGAGGGCAAGTCGAGCCTCGGGCTCACGATCGAGGAGGTCGCCGACCGCCTGCGGGGACCGCAGGGCACCCCGGTCAAGCTCACGGTCCATCGCGAGGGCG
Source organism: Candidatus Eiseniibacteriota bacterium (assembly GCA_041498315.1). GTDB lineage: Bacteria > Eisenbacteria > RBG-16-71-46 > RBG-16-71-46 > RBG-16-71-46 > JBGQIE01. The sequence goes on along the minus strand of JBGQIE010000121.1, from coordinate 1,834 downwards.
AGGAGCAGAATCAGGACTACACGCTCGCGCGCGAGGTCATCGAGACGCGCAGCGTGCCCTATTCGTTCATGATCGAGCGCGGCATCGGCTACGTGCGGCTCGCCAACTTCTCCGAGAATTCGGGCGCGGAGGTGCGCGCAGCGGTCGAGACGCTGCGCGCCGCCGGCGCCCAGCGCCTGGTCCTGGACCTGCGCCTGAATCCCGGCGGACTGCTCGATCAGGCGGTGGACGTCGCCGAGCAGTTCCTGCCCCGGGGCGCGCTGGTCGTCTACACCCGCGGCCGGCAGCGCAACCAGGACAACCGCTTCTACTCCAAGGAGGCGCGTCCGCAGCTGCAGTGGCCGCTGGTCGTGCTCGTGGACGGGGGCAGCGCCTCTGCGGCCGAGATCGTGGCCGGATCACTCCAGGATCTCGATCGCGCGCTGCTCGTGGGCGGCACGACCTTCGGCAAGGGCTCGGTCCAGAGCGTGTTCCCGCTCCGCGACCGGGGTGCGGCGCTCAAGCTCACGACCGCGCTGTACTACACGCCGAGCGGGCGCTCGATCCATCGCATGGTCCGCGACACGCTCGCGGACGACGACGAGGACACCGGGGATGCCCCCGCGCCGCCGCGCGACAGCACCGCCGCGGTGCGTCCCATCTATCACACCGCCGCGGGGCGGGTCGTGTACGGCGGCGGCGGAATCACCCCCGACGTCACGGTGAAGCCCGACTCGCTGCCGACGCTGGTCCAGAAGGCCGAGGGCAAGGGCCTGCCGTTCCGCTTCGCGAACCGCTGGCTCAACACGCACCCGGGCGGCGCGGGGGCGGGCGAACGCTCGTCGCCGCCCTGGGACGATTTCGTCTCGTTCCTGCGCGCCGAGCATTTCCCCTTCACGGATGCCGAGCTCGCCGCCCAGCGGCCGCTGTTCGAGCGCGCGCTCCGGCGCGAGGTGGCCCGCCGGGTCACGGGTGACGCGGCGGCGGCGCGCATCGCCTTCGAGGGCGACCCGGTGATCCGGCGCGCCCTCGAGGTGCTGCGGCGCGCGAAGGGTCCGCGCGAGGTGTTCGCGCTCGGCAGCCCGGCGCCCGCCGATCGCGGCGCCGCGCCGCCCCGCGGCCGGGTGGCGACCCCCTGATCCATGCGCGCCACGTTTCTGTGTGACTTCGACGGCACGGTCGCGCCGGCCGACATCGGCAAGGCGCTGGTCGAGCGTTTTTCCACCGGCGATCCGGGACGCCGCCATGCCCTGCTCGAGGACTGGCGCGCCGGGGCCATCGGCCACCGCGAGCTCACCGTCGCCGAGTGCGACGACGTGCGCGTGACCCGGGACCAAGCGATCGCCTTCACGCGCGGTTTCGGGCTCGACCCGCACTTCGCCGCCTTCGCGCGCGGCGCGCTCGAGCGCGGCGACCGGGTGCTGATCGTGAGCGAGGGCTTCGACTTCTACATCGCGGATCAGCTCGGCCGGGCCGGGCTCGGAGACCTGCCCTGGGCGGCCAACCGGGCGCGCTTCGAAGGCGACCGGATGATCCCCACCTTCCCGCATGGGGCGGGTCCCGCCGAGGGCGGCGCCGGCTGCGGGCGCTGCGGCAACTGCAAGGCCCAGCACGTGCGGCGCGCCCGCGCCGAGGGCGACCTCGTGATCCTGGTGGGCGACGGGTTTTCGGACCGCTGCGCCGCCGAGATCGCCGACATCGTGCTCGCCCGCGCCGGCCTGCTCGACTGGTGCCGTGCGCGCGGTCTCGACGCCAGGGCCTTCGACGACTTCGGCGACGTGGCCGCCTTCGCGCGCGCGTTCCGGCCCGGCTCCGCTCACCCGGCGGCGGCCGCTCTGCGCACGCGACCGGACAT
>JBGQIE010000120.1:0-8815 GCA_041498315.1 Candidatus Eiseniibacteriota bacterium | reverse complement strand
TCACGCAGCCCACCCTGGTGACCTTCGCGAGCGTCTCGGCCACGCCCCATCAGGTATCGATCGCCTGGCAGGCGCAGGGGGGCGGCCCGCTCTCGGGCGACATCCAGCGACGCCGTCCCGCGGGCGTCTGGGCCACCCTCGCGACCATCGCGTCCGACGGGACCGGCCGCATGTCCTACCTCGACGCGACCGTGAGCCCGGGCACCGCCTACGAGTACCAGCTCATCATCCCGGTGCTCCCCAGCGGCCAATGGATCACGTGCACGGTCGGGGTGAGGGTGCCACCCGAGATCCTGCCGCTCGTGCTGGGGCCGGCGCGCCCCAATCCCGCCCGCCCCCAGGACGAGATCTACGTGAGCCTCGAGCTGCCGACCGACGCCCCCGCCACGCTCAAGCTCTACGATCTCACCGGGCGCGAGGTCCTCAAGGTCGAGGCTCTGATCTCCACGCCCGGGCCTCAGACCGTGACGCTGCGCCGGCAATTCTGGCCCAAGCCAGGCATCTACTTCCTGCGGCTCCAGCAAGGCAGCAAGGAAGCCACCCGCCGGATCAGCATTCTCCGCTAGGCGCGCTCACCCGGCGCCGCCCGTCCCTCCCCGGGGCCGGGCGGCGCCTTTTTTTGGGGTTGACGCCCGGTCCCGATTGTAGTTTTATGCATGTTAGTTAATAAATATGCACCCCGCTTCGGAGGTCCGGAGGCCCGAATGCCGCGCTCACGCCGTCTCGCCGTCGTCGCCCAGCTGCTGGGCGGCCACCGCTACTCGAGCCAGGAGGACCTGGCCCGGGCGCTCGCGCGTGCCGGAATCTCGGTCACCCAGGCCACGCTCTCGCGCGATCTGCGGAGCCTGGGCGTCATCAAGCGCCCCGATCCCGACGGCAAGCCCGTCTACGAGCTGCCGGGGCCCGCGGTCGAAGCCCTCGACCGCCAGCGCCAGCTCCTCGACCTGAGGGCGTTCGTGAACGAGGTGCGGGTGGCGCAGAACCTGGTGGTCGTGCGCACGCCGCCCGGGCACGCCAACGGCGTCGGCCGCGCGCTCGACCTGGCGGCGATCGAAGGCCTGGTGGGCACGGTGGCGGGCGACGACACGGTGCTCGTCATCATGGAGGACACGCCGGCCGCGAAGCGCGCGAAGCGTCACCTCGACTCGCTCGCCCAGACGCCCGGCAAGGGCGGCGGGAGCGCCAAGTGAACCCGCCTCCGATCCCGCCCGCCTCCACGCTCCCCGCCGGTCCTGGGTCCCTGGTCACGCCCGAAGCGCCGCCGCGGGCCCCGGGCCCCGCCGCCGGTCGGGACGGCGCGCCCGAACCCGTGGCACGGGTGCGCGCCCGCATCGCGGTAATGGGGGCGAGCGGGTACACCGGCCAGGAGTTCACGCGGCTGGCGCTCGCGCATCCGGGGCTCGAGATCATTGCTCTGAGCTCGCGCGAGCACGCCGGGCGGCCGGTGAGCGAGCTGCTGCCCGGGCTCGACCCGCGCGCGGCCGAGGTGCCGACGGTCGTGGACGCCGCGGCGGTCGAGGCGCTGGTGGCCGACGCAGCCGTGGACACGGTGGTGGCCTGCCTGCCCCACGGCGCCTGGCGCGAGCTGGTCTCCGAGCGCCCGGCGATCGCCGCGGGGCCGGCGCGGATCATCGACCTCTCGTCCGATTTCCGCGACGGCGGCGCGGGCTACGCGTATGGCTTGCCCGAGGCGTTCCGCGACAAGATCCGCGGCGCCACCCGGGTCGCGAACCCGGGCTGCTACGCGACCGCCGCGGCACTCGCGCTCCTGCCCGCGGCTGAAGCCCGCTGGATCGAGGGCCCGGTCATGGTGAGCGCGCTCTCGGGGGTCTCGGGCGCGGGCCGCGCGGCCCAGCTTCGCACCTCGTTCGTCGAGCTCGACGGGGGTGCGGCGCTCTACCGCGTGGGCACGGAGCACGCCCACGTTCCCGAGATGGAGCGCACGCTCGCGCGTCTCACCGGCGCCCCAGTCGCGGTCGGTTTCGCGCCCCAGCTCGCGCCCATGGCGCGCGGCATCCTGCTCACCGCCAACGTCGCGCTCCACTCCGCGGTCACACCCGGGGAGGCGCGGCGCGCCTACCTCGAGCGCTACGGCGACGAGCCGTTCGTGCGCGTCCTCGACGACGGGCAGTGGCCCGAGACCCGCACCGTGCGCACCTCGAACCGCTGCGACATCGCCGTGACCACGCTCCATGGCGGCCGGACCCTGCTGGTCGCGGCCTCGCTCGACAACCTGGTCAAGGGTGCGGCCGGCCAGGCGGTTCAGAACTTGAACCTCATGCTGGGCTGGCCCGAGAACTGGGGGCTGCCGGTCCACGGGAGCCCGTGGTGAAGGTCACGGGGCCGGACCCCGGCTCCGCCCGGGCGGTCGTCCGGAGGGCCGTGGACGTGAGGGCGCCGGTCGTCATCAAGCTTGGCGGGCGGGCACTCGAGGCGCCCGGGGCCGCGCGCGAGCTGGCGGCCGCACTCGCGGCTACGCCCGGACCGCTCGTCCTGGTCCACGGCGGCGGCGCCGAGGTCAGCGCCTGGTGCGCTCGCCTCGGGATCGAGCCTCGCTTTCTCGACGGGCTGCGCGTCACCGACGCCGCGACCCTCGAGGTGGCCGCGGCGGTGCTCGCGGGGCTCGCGAACAAGCGGCTGGTCGCGGCCCTGCGCGAGGCGGGCGTCGACGCCGTGGGCCTGAGCGCGCTCGACGGCGGCATCGCCACGGCCACGCTCCATCCGGCCGCGGAGCGGCTGGGCGAGGTGGGCTGCGTGCGCTCGATCTCGCCCGCGCTCATCGAGACGCTGCTCGCCCAGGGGCATGTGCCGGTGCTCGCGAGCATCGCCGCCTACGGCAGCCGGCTCCTCAACATCAACGCGGACGACTTCGCCGCCGCACTCGCCGCGGCACTCGGGGCACGGGCGCTGGTGCTGCTGAGCGACACCCCGGGCCTGATCCTCGAGGGCGGGCGCGTGGCGCGGCTTTCGGACGCCGAGCTCGAGCGGGCGCGCGAGCATCCCGACGTCCAGGGCGGCATGCGCCCCAAGCTCGAGGCAGCGCAGGCGGCGCTCGAGGCGGGGGTCCCGCGCGTGCACATCACGGCCTGGGAAGGGCCCGGCACGCTCCGCGATCTGCTCGCGGCCCACCCCGCGCGCCCGGCGGGCCATGCCGCGCAGGCGCCCGGCACCACGATCTCGAACGGCGCCGCCGCGGGTTTCGGCCGTGGCTGATTCCCGGGCGAGCGCACTGCTCGCCACCCCCGAAGCGTCCGACGCTTCGCTCGCGGTGAAGGCGCCCGCCTTCGCGGCCGAGGAGCCGGGGCTCTTCGCACCCGTCTATCCGCTCCCGCGCCTCGAGATCCGCTCGGGATCCGGCGCGCGGGTGGTGGACGCGGAGGGCCGCGAGTACCTCGACTTCGTGAGCGGCATCGCCGTCAACGCGCTCGGGGTCGCCCCGCCGGGACTCGCGCGCGCGGTGGCGCGGCAGATGAAGCAGCTCGTTCACTGCTCGAACCTCTACGCCAACCGGCCGGCCATCGAGCTGGCGCAGACCCTCATCGCGGCGACCGGCTACGAGCGCGTGTTCTTCTGCAACAGCGGCACCGAGGGTATCGAGGCGGCGCTCAAGTTCGCGCGCGCCCGCTCCCTCGCGAACGGACGGCCGGGCCGCGACGTGCTCGCGTTTCGCGGCGGCTTCCACGGGCGCACCGCCTACGCGCTGGCCGCGACCTGGAACCCGCACTACCGCGAGCGCTTCGAGCCGCTCGTGCCGGGGGTCCGGTTCGCCGATTTCAACCGCGTCGCGGGGCTCGACGCCGTGCTCGACGCCGGGGTCGCCGCGGTGATCGTGGAGCCGGTGCAGGGCGAAGGCGGCGGGATTCCTGCGGACCGCGGGTTCCTCCAGGCGCTGAGCGCCCGCTCCCAGGCGCTCGGGGCCACGCTCATCTTCGACGAGGTCCAGTGCGGCATGGGCCGTTGCGGACGGCTGCTCGCGGCCGAGCACTATGGCGTGCGCGCGGACATCACCGTGCTCAGCAAGGCGCTGGGCGGCGGCCTCCCGCTCGGCGCGGTGCTCATGACCGCCGACGTCGCCCAAGGCCTCTCGCCCGGGACCCATGGCTGCACGTTCGGCGGCGGCCCGGTGGTCGCGGCCGCCGGCAGGTTCGTGCTCGACAAGGTGAACCGGCCCACCTTCCTCGGGCGCGTGCGCCGGCGCGGGAGGGAGCTCAAGTCCGGGCTCGAGAAGCTGGTGCGCTCGCACCCGGCGCTCGCCGTCGCGCGCGGGCTCGGGCTGCTGTGCGCGGTCGAGCTGGCGCCGGCGGCGCCCTTCGACCCCGCGGCCCTGGTCGCCGCGTGCCGCGAGCACGGGCTCCTGCTGCTGCGCGGCGGCGACTACGCGCTGCGCTTCCTGCCCCCGCTCAATGTGAGCGCCGAGGAGATCACCGAGGCGCTGGCGCGCTTCGAGCGGGCGCTCGTCTCCCTCGAACTCACGGCTTCCAACGCGAAAGGCGATCGGACATGACGACTAACGGCAACGTGCGGCGCGCGGTGCTCGCGTACTCGGGCGGTCTCGACACCAGCATCATCGTCCCCTGGCTCAAGGAGCACTACGGCTGCGAGGTCGTGTGCTACTGCTCGGACGTCGGGCAGGGCGCCGAGCTGGACGGGCTCGAGGCGCGCGCGCGCGCCCTCGGGGCGAGCGAGGTGGTCGTCGAGGACCTGCGCGTGCCCTTCTTGCGTGACTTCGCCTTCCCGGCGCTGCGCGCCGGCGCGATCTACGAGGGCCGCTACCTGCTCGGCACCGCGCTGGCGCGCCCGCTCATCGCCTCGCGCCAGGTGTGGTGCGCCCAGCGCCTGGGCGCCGACGCGCTCGCCCACGGATGCACCGGCAAGGGCAACGACCAGGTGCGCTTCGAGCTCACCTGGATGGCGCTCGCCCCCGAGCTCAAGGTGATCGCGCCGTGGCGCGAATGGGACATCGTCTCGCGCGAGGACGCGCTGCGCTACGCCGCGCGCAAGGGGATTCCGGTGCAGCAGACCGCGCAGGACCTGTTCTCGCGCGACGGCAATCTGTGGCACCTGAGCCACGAGGGCGGTCCGCTCGAGGATCCCGCCCTGGTCCCGCCCGAGAGCATGCATCGCCTCACACGCGGGCGCGAGGATCAGCCCGCCCAGCCCGAGACCGTGAAGATCGCCTTCGAAGCCGGCCGGCCGGTGCGGCTCAATGGCACGGCGCTCGATCCGGTGGCGCTGGTCACCTCGCTCAACGCGATCGCCGGCCGCCACGGCGTGGGGCGCGTGGACCTGGTCGAGAGCCGGCTCGTGGGCATGAAGTCGCGCGGCGTGTACGAGACCCCGGCGGGCACCGTGCTCCACGAGGCGCTCGAGGACCTGTGCCGGCTCACCCTGCCGCACGACCTGCTGCGCACCCGCGCCGAGCTGGCGCCGCGCATGGCCGATCTCATCTACGCCGGCCTGTGGTTCACGCCGCTGCGCCGCTCGCTCCAGGCGTTCGTGGACACGGCCCTCCAGGCGGCGACCGGCGAGGTCACGGTCGAGCTCTACCACGGGACCGCGCGCGCGCTGGCGCGCACCAGCCCCCAGAGCCTCTACCGGCCCGACCTGGCGTCGTTCGACATGACCGGCTACGACGCGACTCACGCCGCGGGCTTCATCCGCCTGTTCGGGCTGCCGCTCGCGAGCGTGGCCCGGCGCGGCATGGCGGCCGGCCCGGGACCGGCGGGCGAGCTGGCACCCCCGCTCGACGAGCTCGAGGCGGGCCGTGTCGGCTGACACGCCCGCGGTCTGGCAGGGGCGGCTCGAGACCCCCCTCGATCCGCGTGCGCGCGCCCTCAACGACTCGCTCGCGGTGGACGGTCGGTTGTGGCCCGAGGAGCTTCAGCTTTCGCGCGCCTACGCCGCGAGCCTCGCCGAGTGCGGGGTATTGAGCGCGGGCGATCTCGAGGCCCTGCTCGCGGCGTGCGAGACGCTCGATGCCGACCTGGCGCTCGGGCGCTCGAAGCTCGAGGGCGAGGACGTCCATTCGGCGGTCGAGGCCGAGCTCACCCGGCGCTGCGGCGAGCCCGCGCGCCGGCTCCACACCGGGCGGAGTCGCAACGATCAGGTGAGCACCCTGCTGCGACTGCGCGTCATGCGGTTGTGCGAGGAGGGCGTGGGGGGGCTACACGCGCTCGAGCGCGCCCTGGCGCTTCAGGCCCGCGCCTCCGGCGACATCGCGGTCGCGGCCTACACCCATCTTCAGCCGGCCCAGCCGGTGCTGCTGGCCCAGTGGTGGCTCGCCCATCTGGCCGCCTTCGAGCGCGACGAGGCGCGCTTCGAGGCCGCGCGCGAGGCCGCCGACCAGATGCCGCTCGGCGCCGGCGCGGTCGCGGGCACGCCGCTGCGCTACGACCGGCTCGGGCTCGCCTCGCGGCTCGGCTTCAGCCGGGTCGCCGGGAACAGCCTCGATGCGGTCGGCGACCGCGACTTCGCGCTCGAGTACCTGAACGCCGCTGCGCTGTTCGCGATCCACCTGTCGCGCCTCGCCGAGGATCTCGTCCTGTGGTGCTCGCCCGGTTTCGGCTGGTTCAAGGCCCCCGACGGGTTCTCGACCGGATCGAGCCTGCTGCCGCAGAAGCGCAATCCCGACCTGTTCGAGCTGGCGCGCGGAAAGAGCGCGCGCCTGATCGCGAACGCCCAGCGGCTCGCGGTGCTGCTCAAGGGCCTGCCCTCCGCCTACCAGAAGGATCTCCAGGAGGACAAGGAGGCGGTGTTCGACACCGCCGACACGCTCGCCCTGCTGTTCACCGCCATCCCGCCCGCGATCGAGGCGCTCGTCCCCGAGGCCGCGCGCATGCGCGCCACGCTGACGAGCGACCTGCTCGCCGTCGAGCTGGCCGACGCGCTGGTCGAGACCGGCGTGCCGTTCCGCGACGCCCACGCCGCCGTCGGCCGCCTGTGGGCCGCCGCCGAGGCCAGGGGTGTGGCCCCCGAAGCGCTCCCCGAGCCCGATCGCCTCGCCCTCTCCCCCCACTTCACCTCCGATCGCCTGGCCGCCCTGACCGTCGAGTCCGCCCTCACGCGCCGCAACCACCCCCCCGGCACCGGCCCCCAGAGCGTCGAGGCACAGCTCGAAGCCGCTGAGGAGAGACTGGGATTGGTGAAGGGAGATGGCGAGAGTGCACAGGGTCCGGCGGGGCGGGAGCCAATTGGCGAGACTGGAGGGACGCGCGCAGCCAGGGACTGGCGGAGCGCGTCCCGACCTAGCGATAGCGGAGCCGGGACGGCGGAGCAGAGCGGGTCTCGCCGAGCGGCTCCGGCCCCGCAGGACCCCGAGGCAGAGCGCCTTGAGAACGGCATCGAACTCAGACGAGCAAACCTCGACGACGTCCAGGGCATCGCCAGCATCATGGCCGAGTACGTCGCCCAGGGCGTCCTGCTCCCGCGCCCCGTGGGCGAGCTCTACCAGTGCATCCGCGAGTTCCACGTCGCCGTGCGGAACGGCGACCATGTCGCCGGGCGCGGTGCCGACGTCGTCGCCTGCGCCGCGTTGCGGCTCCTGTGGGACGACCTCGGAGAGGTGCGCTCGCTCGCCGTGCGCCCCGACCATCACGGGCTCGGGCTCGGCGCGCGGCTCGTCGAGCGCGTGCTCGCCGACGCGCGCGCCCTCGACCTGCCGCGTGTCATCGCGCTCACCCGCGAGGTCGGCTTCTTCGAACGCTGCGGGTTCGGCGTCGTGTCGCGTGACACCCTGCCCCGCAAGGTGTGGACCGATTGCGTCCGCTGCCCGCGCCGGCACGCCTGCGACGAGGTCGCGGTCGTGCTCGACTTGAAGCCCGGAGCCACCGCGGCCGCCGCCGCCGCCGCGCCCTCGTGGGTGCTGCCCATTCCGCCGCCGGTCGAGTCCGAGAGCGCAGTACTCCCCGTCATCCATTCCTAGCCCGGAGGCCACGACGCCATGAACCAGTCCCCGCAACACCTGGTGGAGCTGCTCGGCCTCGATCGCGACTGGGTGCTGGAGCTGTTCGAGCGCGCCGAGGAGCTGCGCGCCCGCCGCGGCAGCCCCGAGGCGCCGCGCCCGCTCGCCGGGCGCACCGCGGCACTCGTGTTCCACAAGCCGTCGCTGCGCACGCGCGTGTCGTTCACCGTGGGCATGCACGAGCTGGGCGGCGACGTCGTCGACCTGACGTCGGCCGAGGTGAGCGAGCAGGGCCGCGAGAGTCTCAAGGACGTCGCGGGCGTGCTCACCGGCATGTGCGACCTCATCGTGGTGCGCACCTTCGCCCACCGCGTGGTCCAGGAGCTCGCGCGGCACGCGGGGGTCCCGGTCATCAACGCGCTCACCGATTTCTCGCACCCCTGCCAGATCCTCTCCGACCTCTACACGCTGTGGCGCACCGGTCGCGACCTCGAGACGCTCGAGATCGCCTGGGTGGGCGACGGCAACAACGTGCTCAACTCGTGGCTCGAGGCCGCCACCCTGTTCGGCTTCACGCTGCGCATCGCGGTGCCCGACGGGTTCGAGCCCGACGCCGGCCTCTACCTCGAGGCCGAGAGGCGCGCCCACGCGAACGGCGGCGGCCTGATGCGCGGCGGTGTGCGCCGCTTCCGCGATCCGGCCGAGGCGGTGCGCGGTGCCGACGTGATCTACACCGACACCTGGACCAGCATGGGGCAGGAGCGCGAGGCCGAATGGCGGCGCGTGGTCTTCGCCGGCTACCGCGTGGACGAGAACCTCATGGGCCTCGCCCGGCCCGATGCGCTGTTCATGCACTGCCTGCCCGCGCACCGCGGCGAGGAGGTCACGGATGCCGTGCTCGACGGGCCCCAGTCC
>JBGQIE010000119.1:0-8831 GCA_041498315.1 Candidatus Eiseniibacteriota bacterium | reverse complement strand
CGAGTAGAGATCCTCGTGGTCCACGTTGCGCGGCAGCGTGGCGGCGACGCGCTCGACGACGTGGCGCACGAGCGGCGCGAAGCGGCGCAGCAGATCGTCCTTCGAGTAGGTCGTCGGGCTGCCGGACGCGGCGGGCAGCGCGCGCGCGGACGGCGCGGATGGGGCGGACTTCACGGGCGCCGGGACGATGCGCAGCGCGGGGACCGCGCGGGCGGTGTCGTTTCCGTTGGCGGTGGCGCGGGACATGCGCGCGACCGGGCGCGCGCTGGAGCGCGCCGGGCGCGCCGCGTTGCGGGTCGCGGAGCGACGGGTCGTGGACGAGGCAGGGGCGGTTCTCGGCATCGGGGCTCCTCGGGCGGTCAGGCTTCGAGACGTTCGGACTGCGGGTGGACGTGCGCGTCGGGGTCGGGCAGCGGCCACAGACGCTCGGCCAGCGCGCGATAGGCCGCGGCGGCCGGCGAATTCGGAAACGCGGTGACCACGGGTTCTTGAAGTCGCACCGCCCGCGGCACCGCGGGATCGAAGGGCACCGCTCCCCAGTAGTCGAGCTCGAGGTGGAGGAAGCGGCGCGCGACCAGGCGGATGCGGTGGGCGGTCTCCTCGGCCTCCTCGGGGCTCGCGGTCTGGTTGATGAGCAGGTGCGGCGCGCGCGCGAGTCCCTGCGCGTGCAGGAGCTTGATGAGGCCGTAGGCGTCCGAGAACGCCGGCATCTCGGGGGTGCTGATCACCAGCACGTCGTCGGCGGAGCGGCAGAACGAGGTCACGTGCTGAGACACGCCGGTCGCGGTGTCGATGAGCATCAGGTCGATTTCGTCGTCGAGCAGCCCGAGGTTGCGCAGCAGGCACTCGCGCGTGTAGTCGTCGAGCGCCGCGAGCTCGGGCGATCCCGAGGCGGCGGGCACCAGCTTCACGCCGGCCGGTCCCTGGACCACGATCTCCTCGAGCGTCTTCTCCCCCGACACGACGTGCTGGAGGTCGTAGCGCGGATGCAGACCCAGCAGCAGGTCGAGGTTGGCCTGGGCGAAATCGGCGTCGAGCAGCAGGACGCGCGCGCCGCGTGCGCCCAAGGCGACCGCGAGGTTGGCGGCGAGGTTGCTCTTGCCCACCCCGCCCTTGCCACTCGCGATCGCGATCGTGCGCACGCTGGGACGGCTCCAGCGCGCCGGGTGATCCGCGAGGCTCTCCTCCGCGGCCGCGGCCGCCCGTGCGGGGCGGCGGCGGGGAACCAGCCGCAGCCGGCGCTCGGCGCCGCCCTCGCGTCGGTCCGGTTTCTTCATCGCGGGCCGTCCATGCGCCCGAAGATCGAGCTCCAATCCACCGCTTCGCGCGGCGACAGGGTGCCACCCTGGTCCGGCTCGGGCTCGAGCGCGAACACCGCGGCGAGGAACTCCCAGTAACGCCGCTGCTCGCGGCAGCGCCGTGCGGGCTCTACCAGGCCGAGGCGCGCGAGCCGGCGCTCTTCGGCGGCCAGCGAGGCGACCGCGGCGTGGATACGATCGAGCCTCGCCCCCGGGCCGTCGGGCATCGGGGCGCGGAGGTCGGACGAGGCGGTGAGCGGGGCGCGCGGCATCACGAGGCCTTCCGCAGCCGGGCCGCGACGACCAGCGAGCGGCGCGCGATGGCGCGCGAGCGGCGTCCGTTGCGCGCGCCGCGCAGCGCGCACTGTAGATCCGCGAGCGCGGTGAAGTAGGCGCGCTCGACCTGACGGGGCGTGAGCCCGAGCGTGGCGGCCGCCTCCGAGGGCGTGAGCTGCTCATAGAGGAGCAGCACCAGGACGAGCTGTTCGCGCAGGGTGCACGCGCGCAGCGCTCCGGCGATCCGGCCGCGGGCGCCGGGGTTCGCGGCCGGCGTCGCCACGGCCGGAGCGGACCGGCGCGGACGGGTCACGGCGCGTAGCTGCATGCGTGCCGGGGCCGCGAGCTTCATGCCGCCTTCCTTCCGGGTTGACGCGCGGAGCGCGACCCGCGGACCCGGTGCTCGGCGGTCTGGTCGAGCGCGCGGCGCACCGAGCGACGCAGCACGTCGATCGGGAAGGGCTTCGAGAAGCAGTCGGCGACCCCGGCTCGCCGCAGGTCGCGGTGCAGGTCGGGGCTGCCGTAGGCGGTGACGATGATGACCGGCTGGGCATGCCGGCCGCGGCGCAGCTTGCGCGCGAGCTCGAGCCCGCTCATGCCCGGCAGGTTGAGATCCGCGATGACCAGATCGCTCCTGCCGCGCTGGAGCCACCTCCAGGCGTCCTCGGCGGACGGGAAGGTGTCGATCGTGAATCCGTCGTCCGACAGTCCCTCGGCGAGGGCCCAGGACGTCGCGGGTTCGTCTTCGACAATCAGGATGTGCGGCATGGGCCGGGCTCTCCGTGGGTGGTGGGCAAGCCCGACATTTGCAGCCTGCGTGCCAGCGGATTGCAGCCTCGCGCGGGGAGCGCGCACGCGGTCCCGGGACGGCCCGGCCGGGGTTCCGGTGGCGGCTCAGGTGGGCGCGCCACGGTGTTCGCGCAAGGGAGCTTAGGCGACTCCGGGAGCGCGGGGGCGCGGCCGGTGCGGGGGTGGCGCGGGGCCACCCGGGGAGGGTCGACCGTGCAGAACGCGGCGGGCGCCGTGCAGTTCAGCCGCCCAACCGCGGGCCGTCACGAGGCGGGTGCGCTTACTTCCTGACCGGGCCCCATCCCACGCTCGCGCGCCGGGCCCGGCCGGTCCCCTCAGCCCGCCTCGCCCGTGTCCTCGGTATCGTCCTCGAGCGCGAATTCCTTGAGCTTGGTGCGCAGGGTCTGGCGCGAGATGCCGAGCAGCTGGGCCGCGCGCGTCTTGTTGCCGTCGCACACCTTGAGGGCGTGCTCGATCGCGAGCTGCTCGATCTCGACCAGCGGGCGCACCACCCCGGGCGGGAACGGGCTCGCCGCGGCCGCGGGTCCGCCGGCGCCGGCGCGGCCGCGCGTCAGCTCGGCGGGCAGGTGCTCGGGGCGGATCTCGTCTTCGGCCTCGAGCAGCACGACGCGCTCGATGACGTTCTTGAGCTCGCGCACGTTGCCGGGCCAGGCGTAGGCGAGCATGGTCTTGAGCGCCTCGGGATGGAGCCGGACCGGCGCGCGCCCCAGGTCGCGGCAGAAATGGATGATAAAGTGCTCGGCGAGCAGCCGGACGTCGTCGGCCCGCTCGCGCAGCGACGGCACCTCGATCGGCACCACGTTGAGGCGGAAGTAGAGGTCCTCGCGGAACTTTCCCTCGGCGACCGCGCGCGTGAGGTCGCGGTGGGTCGCGGCGATGACGCGCACGTCCACCGTGATGCTGGAGCTGCCGCCGACCCGCCGGAAGGTCCGGGTCTCGAGCACGTGGAGCAGCTTGGCCTGGAGCCCCGGGGTCATCTCCCCGATCTCGTCGAGGAACAGCGTGCCGGTGTCGGCGAGCTCGAACAGCCCCTTCTTGAAGCGCTTGGCATCGGTGAAGGCGCCCTTCTCGTGGCCGTAGAGCTCGCTCTCGAGCAGCTGCTCGGGGATGGCGCTGCAGTTGAGCTCGACGAACGGCCCGGCCTCCCGGGCGCTGTGGGCGTGGAGGTAGCGCGCGAGCAGCCCCTTGCCCGAGCCGGTCTCGCCCTGGATGAGCACGGTCGCCGTGCTGCTGCGCCCCGCCTTCTCGAGCCGCTGGAGCGCGCGCTTGAGACCGCCGCTCTCGCCGATCATGGGCTCGAGCTTCTCGCGCCGGTGGACGTCGACCTCGCGCCGCAGGCGCGCGTGCTCGATCGCGCGCTCGAGCACCACCCCGAGGTGATCGAGATCGGGGGGCTTGACCATGAAGTCGAACGCCCCGAGACGCGTGGCCTCGACCGCGTGCTGGAGCGACCCGTGGCCGGTGAGCATGATGATGGGCAGCGCGGGGTCCTCCTGGCGCAGGCGCTTGAGCACCTCGAGCCCGTCCTCGGTGCCGAGCTTGAGGTCGAGGAGCACCGCGCCCACCGCCTGGTCGTGCACCTGCTCGAGGGCCTCGCGCCCGCTCACCGCCTCGAGCGGATGGAAACCGATGTCGCGCGCCCATTCGCTGATGCTGAAGCGCAGCGAGCGCTCGTCATCGACGATGAGCAGCGTTTGGGCGGTGTCAGCGCGGGTTGGGCTTTCGCCTCTGGCCATGGCGTCGCTCCACGGGGAAGTTGAGCATGACGGTCGTGCCTCGATTCTCGCGACTTGCGACTTCGATGCTGCCGCCGTGCTCGTGCATGATGGTCTGTGAGATGGCAAGGCCCAGCCCGGTGCCCTGCGGCTTGGTCGAGAAGAACGGGTCGAACAGCTTGAGCAGCGCGCCGCGCGGAATCCCGGCGCCGGTGTCGCTCACCCGCGCCTGGACGTAGGCGAGCCAGCCCAGCCGCGCCCCGCGCCGTTCCGCCGCGGAATCCGAGGCCCGGCGGCCCGACGCCCGCGGCGGATGACGGCGCCGCAGGCTCCGCACCTCGTAGCGCAGGGTGCCTCCGCGCGGCATCGCCTGCAAGGCGTTGAGCGTCACGTTGAGCAGCACCTGGGTGACCAGGTCCCCGTCGAGGTAGACCGTGGGCAGCCGTGCCGCCACGTCCACCTCGACCTCCACGCCCCCGCGCGCGAGCGGCTCGGCCTGGAGCTCGAGCACCCGCTCGATGCACGCGCCGAGCGATCCCGCCTTGAGCACCGGCAGGCGCGGGCGCGCGTACTGGAGCAGGCTGGTCACGATGCGGTCGAGGCGCGCGACCTCCTCGAGGATGACGCGCACGAAGCGGGCCCGCTCGTCGCGCGGCTCGAACCGGCGCAGCAGGACCTGGGCGCTCGTGCCGATGCCGGCGAGCGGATTGCGGATCTCGTGGGCCACGCCGGCCGAGAGCTGCCCCAGGGTCGCGAGCCGTTCGTGGCGCCGCAGCTCCTGCTGCATGCGGCGCGTCTGGGTCAGGTCCCGCAGCGTCAGCACGACCCAGGGCGGCCGCCCGATCCGGTAGCCATGGAGCCGCACCGGGATCTCGCCGCCCGGCGAGTGGAGCCACGCCTCGCGGTCGAGGCGCGCGCTGCGAAACGCCTCGGTCACGACCTCGTCACCCGCGATGACGGTGCGCAACACGTCGGCCGCGGCCCGGCCGCGCGCCCGCGCGGGCGTGAGCGTGAGCAGGCGCAGGCCGGCGGCGTTGATGTCGGCGATGCGGCCGCGCGGGTCCACGAGCAGGACCGCGCTCTCGGCGTCGGCCATGAGCACGCGATTCAGCGCTTCGGCCGGCGCCGCCCGGTTCGTCGCTGGCATCCGTGCGCGCTTCACGTGGTCCGTTCCATCGGCGGGAGTATAGCAAGCACGCGCGCCGGGGGAAGCCGGCGGGCACGCGGGAACGGCCGGGAGGGTTCGAAGTCGGGAGCGCGCGATCGAGGCGGGAGCCCGCGGGAGCCGCGGAGGCGCCCGGGATCAGCGGCGGCGCAGCTCGTTCAGGACCGCGGTGATGACCAGCTCCTGAACGTCCGCGCGCTCGTAGTAGCCGGCGGTGACGCGAGCCTGGGCGGTCATGACGCGGGAGCCGCGCACGCCGTCGCCACCACGAGCATCGGGCTCCCGCCCGCCGCTCGCGCGCGGCGCGATCCGGTCGACGTGTCGCTTCTTGTCGAGTGCGTGAGGCCGCGTGCGGGTCATGGGTCCCCGTGGTCGGGCGTCTTCGTCGCGACGGGATTCGGGATCGAGTGCCCGTCCCGCGCGGGCTCCATCAAGGCGGGGAGCCGAAGGGGTCCTTCTTCTCGGTGTCGCGAGCAGTTCCCGGCCCGGCGGGAGCATCGGGCTTCGGTCGCTGCGCGCGGCGATTTTCTTCCTGGATGCGGGCATAAATCTCTTCGCGGTGCACCTTGACTTCCGGCGGCGCCTCGATGCCCAGCTTGACCTGCCCGGAGCGAACTTCAAGGACGGTAATCTTGAC
Organism: Candidatus Eiseniibacteriota bacterium; assembly: GCA_041498315.1. Taxonomy (GTDB): domain Bacteria; phylum Eisenbacteria; class RBG-16-71-46; order RBG-16-71-46; family RBG-16-71-46; genus JBGQIE01. The sequence goes on along the minus strand of JBGQIE010000119.1, from coordinate 2,930 downwards.
GGAATCACCGATCCGAATGTTCTCTCCTAACTTCCTTGTTAGGACCAGCATGGTACGGCGACCTCCGCTCCGGCACCGGGTCGTGCCGCCTTGGGACAACTTGCGTATCGGCAAGCGCCGCAAGCGACTTGAGGCGAGAATACCGGTTTAGAGTGCGCCACTCCAAGCACGGAATGTCCGCTCAAGTCCTTGCACGGCCCGATGCTCCGGCGGCGGGTGGAACGGAGCGCCGCCGCGTGACCTCGAAGCGCGGCCCCATCCGGCGCCCGACGCGCACGCCCACCAGCTCCAGATAGTCCGCATTTTCACAATCGCTTACGGCGTTCGTCTCAAGCCGTTCGGCAATGCGTGCTCAGGCGCGTTCGAGCGCCTGGACGAGGTCCCGCGCGAGCGCCAGCACGCGGGTGGCCGCCCCGCGCTCGGGGTCCTCGCTCACGGCGCGCATGAACGCCGCGCCCACGACCACCGCGTCGGCCTTCCCCCGCAGCGTGCGCGCCTGCTCGCCGCTGGAGATGCCGAACCCGACCGCGATCGGGAGGGTGCTCAGCCCGCGCAGCGTCGCGATTCGATCGGGCAGCGAGCCCGTCTCCCCCGCCGACCGCCCGGTCACGCCGGTGCGTGCCAGGCAGTAGAGGAATCCGCGGCTGCGCGCCACGAGCATCGGCAGGCGCGCGGGCGCGGTCGTGGGGGCCACGAGCACGATGGTGTCGAGCCCCGCCCGGTCGAGCGCGCTCCACACCTCGGGCGACTCGTCGGGCGGCAGGTCGGAGACGATCACGCCGTCCACGCCGGCCGTCCGCGCTAGGGTCCCGAAGGTGTCGAGGCCGGCGCGCAGGATGGGATTCAGGTACGACATGAGGACCACCGGCAGCTCGGACTCGCGCCGCAGGCGCTCGACCAGCGCCAGGACCTCCGGCACGCCCACCCCCAGGCGCAGGGCGCGCTCCGAGGCGCGCTGGATCTCGGGGCCATCGGCGATCGGATCCGAGAACGGGATGCCGATCTCGACCGCGCGCACGCCGAGCGTCGCGAAGCCGCGCAGCATCTCGAAGCTGGCATCGAGCGATGGATAGCCCGCGGTGATGAAGGGGACGAGCCCGGTGCGGCCTCGCGCGCGCTCGAAGGCCGGAGCGAGGCGGCTCATGGCGTGGCTCCGGGTCAGCGCCCGAAGCGCCCCCGCGGGCCGGGAGCGGGGGAGTCGAGCCGGGACGCGGCGTGGAATCCTGCGGGTCTCATGGCGCGCGCGACGTTATGGACGCGCGGTCCCGCTGTCAACGGTCCCGGCGCGGGCGCGGCAAGATCAGGCGGCGTCCTCGAGCTTGAGGACGATCTTGAGCACGATCTCGCGCGGACCGCCCCGGGGCAGCGGGATCGGGACCACCATCGTGTCGCCCGTGAGCGTGGCGCCTTCGACCACGACCGGCTGCGGCGCGACCGGATGGACTCCGGGCGCGGGAGGCCGCGGAGCGGGCGCGGCCGGAGCCCCCATGGGCATGCGGTGCTCGGGCGGCGCGGGCGGCGCGGGCGCTGCGTGGGCCGGGGCCCGCGCGGGCGCGGGCGGTGGCGTGAAGGTGGCCGGGGGATCGACCTGCAGGCGCTCGACACGCGGCGGCGCGGGCGGAGGCGGCGCCATCGCCGGACCGTCGCCGGGCAGGCTGATCTCGCGCCCGTAGTCCACGGTCATGGGATTGGAGTCGGGCTCGCGGGCGGGCGCGGGCGCGACCGTGCGCGGCGCCGGCGCGGCGGGAGCGGTCGTCGCGCGGACGGGCGCCGGGGCCGCGGGACGCATGGGCTCGACCGCGGCGGGACGCGCGGGTGCGGCCGGCGCGGCCGGGGCCTCGGGCGCGGCCGGCGCTCCCGCGGCGGGGCGCGTGCCCGCGGTGCCGAACGGCGTGCGGCGCAGGTCCTTCGTGACCTTCTCCATGAGCAGGTGCGAGACGCCGCGGAAGGTCTCGAACACACCCTTCCCCTTGACCGCGACCGCCTCGAACCCCTGGACCTTGTTGCCCGGGTTCATCTCGGCGTTGAGCTCGTCGATCGTGTAGATGTTGGGGAGGTCGCGCTTGTTGTACTGCAGCACCCACGGAATGTCGTCGAGGTTCAGGTGATACTCGGCGAGATTCGCGCGCAGGTTGGCGAGACTCTCCTTGTTCTCCTCCATCTTGCCGACTTCGCTGTCGGCGACGAACACGATCGCGTCGGCGCCCTTGAGCACGAGCTTGCGCGTCGCGTTGTAGAACACCTGGCCGGGCACGGTGTAGAGGAGGAAGCGGGTCTTGAACCCCATGATCTCGCCGAGATCGAGGGGCAGCAGGTCGAAGAACAGCGTGCGGTCGGACTGCGTCTTCATGCTGACCATCTTGCCGCGGCTGGTATCGGGCACCGCCTCGTAGATGGCCTCGAGGTTCGTGGTCTTGCCGCACAGGCCCGCCCCGTAATAGACGAGCTTGGCGTTGATCTCCTTGCCCGAATAACTCACGACCACCACGGTCAGTTCCTCCCTTTGCGACCCCACCCTGTCACAGGATTTCGTCCCATGGAGCCCCTTGCCGCCCTTTCTCCACAGGTTTCCTGAGGGTGGTGCGAACCGTTCATCAGCCTCGGTGCCTGAGCACGATGCCCGAACGAGCCCTTACACACCGGATGGGGCCGCGAAGACCGTACGCCGGCGTCCTGCCGACTGGAGGCGCTCCGGCCCATCCTTTTCGCCGGTGCCGCCCTCACGTCCACAAGCCTTATCGGCGCCGGAACGGCGAACCTTAAGTCCATTCCCCCGGCCCGCCCGCCGCGGGAATCAGGGCAGGGCAGGCAGGCTCAGGAGGGGGTCCTTGGGCGCACCGGGCGCTCCGAAGGAGCCGCCCCGGGGGGGTTCTCGCCCAGGCGCACGCATAGCGGGCGCTACGCTATGCGGGCGCTAACGCAGGGTCTCG
>JBGQIE010000118.1:0-8922 GCA_041498315.1 Candidatus Eiseniibacteriota bacterium | reverse complement strand
GCCGTGCAGATCGGAGGCCTGGCCCTGCTGGCGTGGGCGCCGTCGACGGCGACGGTCTATGCCGGGTGCGCGCTGTTCGGCCTGGGCGTCGGGAACCTGACGACGCTGCCCGGCCTCATCCTCACCGTCGAGTGGCCGCCAGAGCGCTTCAGCTCGCTCGTCGGCCTCGTGGTGGGGATCAATCAGTTCACGTTCGCGTTCGGCCCGTCGCTCGTCGGCGTCGTCCGCGACTGGGCCGGGGCCTACGGGCCGGCGCTCGGCGCCTGCACGGTGCTCCAGGCGGTGGCGGCCGTCATGATCCTGCTCGGGCCCGGGCGCGCGCGGCCGACGGGGTGAGCTCGGCGCGACCCTGGGGCGAACTCGGCACCGGGCTCGTCCCACCTTGACCGCGGTGGGCATGGGCCCGTATGCTGAGGCACCCTCAGGGAGGTCATCGTGGACCGGACCGCGCTCTCGACCCGCGACGAACAGCTCCCCGCCGCGTACTCCGAGCGGCTGGAAGCACTGTCGCTCGCGCCGCTCTGGACCGCGCTCCACGCCCTGCTCCCCCACGAGCGGGTCACCCGGGTGGTCCCGCACCGCTGGCGCTGGAGCGATCTGCGCGGGCCGCTGCTGGAGGCGGCGCGGCTCGTCCCCATCGAGCAGGCGGAGCGCCGGGTGCTCGTCCTGTGCAACCCGGGTCTCCCGGGCAACTTCTCGGCGACCGCCACCCTCTACGCCGGGTTTCAGATCATCCGCCCGGGCGAGTCGGCGCCGAGCCACCATCACACCGCGGCCGCGCTGCGGCTGATCGTGGAGGGCGACGGCGCCTACACCACCGTGGATGGCGTGAAGTGCGTCATGGAGCCGGGCGATCTCATCATCACCCCGCCGATGCGGTGGCACGACCACGGCCACGAGGGCCGCGAGCCCGTGATCTGGCTCGACGGCCTCGACATCCCGCTGGTGCGCAGCATCGAGGCGAACTGGGCGTCGGCCATGAAGCCCGCCTCGGCCCCCACGACCGACACCGACTCCTCTCAGGACGAGTTCACCGCGGCCGGCCTGGTCCCGCGCACGTCGCGCTACGAGGAGACCGGGTACCCGCAGGTGCGCTGGCCGTGGCGCGCGGTGCGGGCCGCGCTCGGCTCGCTGGCCGCGACCGCGTCCACGCGCGCCTCGGTGGTGCTGCGGCACGTGAACCCGCGGACGGGCGAGTATCCGCTCAAGACGATGGGCTCGGAGGCGCGCTGGCTGCGGCCCGGGGAAGCGACGCGCGCCGAGCGGCGAACCGGCAGCGAGGTGGTCTACGTGATCGAGGGGCAGGGCGAGAGCCGCATCGGCGATCAGGTGGTCGACTGGCAAGCCGGCGACACCTTCGTGGTCCCGCCGTGGCACTGGACCGAGCACCGCAACCGCTCGGGCTCGGCACCCGCCTGCCTCTTCCACCTTAACGACGAGCCCGCCCTTCGCGCGCTCGGGCTCTGGCAGTGCGAGGCGCAGCCGTAGGCGAGCCGAGCGGATACTGAAGAGTAGTCTACGGATGAATTCACGTTACGACGCCCTGATGGACGTGGTCCGCGCCCGCATGACCAACCGGGCCTTCGCGCCCTGCGACGTCCCGCGGGAGCACTTCGAGATGATCCTGGAGGCGGCGCGGCACGCCCCGTCCGGGGCCAACGCCCAGCCGTGGCACTACGTGATCGTCACCGACCCCGCGGTCAAGCAGGCCATCGGCCAGTGCTTCGTGGACGAGCAGCAGCACCGCGCGCGCCTGCGCATGGGCTTTCCCACCCCGAACTACAACGGGGTGAAGACGGCGCCGGGCCTCATCGTCATCGTGGCCGACTTCCGCTTCGTCCGGGCCTTCCCGGTGCTCAACGACGGCTCCGCGCTCGACCGGCTCTACCACCAGAACGCGGAGCGCATCCTGCTCCAGTCGGTGGCGGCCTCGACCATGTCGGCGCACCTCGCCGCGGCGGCGCTCGGCTACGCGGTGTGGTGGATCACCGCCATCGGCCAGGAGGAGATCCAGCAGAAGGTCAAGCCACTCCTCGGGGTGCCGGAGCCGCTGTCCATCATCGACGTGATGTGCTTCGGCCCGCCGCTCAAGCCCTCCTACAAGCGCTGGAAGAAGCGGCTCGACGAGATCGTGAGCTGGGATCGGCTCGACGCCGCCCGCGTGATGACCGACGCGCAGATCGACGAGTGGGTGAAGACCACGCGGCACAAGGTGATGTACCGCGACGAGACGCGGGTGGACTGATGCTCTCGCTCACCGAGGTCGACCGCGTCCGCGTCACCACCGTGGTGGACAATTACATCGACGTGCTCCGGCAGGACGAGAAGGTCGCCCGGCGCTTCAGCCCCTTCGTGGCCCGCCAGATGCCGGACCTGCGCGCCGAGCACGGGCTCGCCCACTACGTCGAGATCACCCGCGGCGCGGAGACGGTGCGAATCGCCTTCGACTTCGGCCCGTCCGAGACCGCGCTGACCCACAACTTTCGCGTGCTCGGCCTCGACGCGGGCGCCATCGACGTGCTCGCGCTGAGCCACGGCCACTGGGACCACTGGGGCGGGCTCGGCGGGTTCCTCCGCACCTACCGGCGCGCGATGAAGAAGGACCTGACCTTCTACGGGGGCGAGGACCACTACCTGATGCGCTGGAACCAGCGGGGCGCCGACCGCGTGTGCATGGGGCGGCTCCACCGCGAGGAGATCGAGCGCTACGACGTCCGGGTGGAGTCGGTGCGGGCTCCCCTCCTCGTCGCGGACGGCGTGCTGCTGAGCGGGGAGATGCACGAGCAGGAGGCATTCGAGCCCATTCCCGACAACCTGCGGGTGGAGCGGGACGGCGCCATCGTCGCGGATTCGTTCCTCGGCGAGCAGACCCTGATCGCCCACGTCAAGGGCCGAGGCCTCGTGGTGGTGACCTCGTGCTCGCACCGCGGCATCGTCGGCATCTGCCGGCACGCGGCGCGGATCACCGGCGTGCCCAAGGTCCACGCGGTCATCGGCGGCTTCCACCTGAGCGGGCTCAAGGAGGAGCGGGTGACGCGCGTGGTGGACGCCTTCCGTGATCTCGAGGTGGACTGGGTGGTGCCGCAGCACTGCACCGGGCTCGAGGCCATGGCCACCTTCCTCCACCGCCTGCCCGCGGAGATGGTGCCGAGCTCGGTGGGCTCGGTCTTCAGCTTCGGGAAGTAGCGCGCGCTATTCGAGATCGCGCGCGGCGGGCAGCCCGGCCGCCGCGGTCGCGGCGCGCACGCCCCGCACGATCGCGCGGGCCACCAGCTCGGCGGCGGCCCGCCCGAGGGCGTCGACGTCGGCGCGCGCGGAGCCCACCGAGAGGCAGAAGAGCGCGTCGCCGTCCGTGGTCAGGTGCGGGGGCGAGAGCGCCCGCGCGAAGCCCTCCATGGCGAGCCGGGCGACCCGCGCCGCCTGCGGCTTGTCCAGCGCGGCGGTGGTGGCCACGAGCCCGATGGTGGTGTTCACGGGCCGGAACGCGGGCCGGGGCGCCCCCGCGGCCAGGGCGGCCGCGGTGTCGACGAGCCGCCGGCCGTCCGCGACGTCGCGCGCGCCCGCGATGAGACGGCCCGTCTCCGGATCGCGCACGTCGCCCACCGCGTTGACCGCCATGATCGCGCCCAGGTGGACGCCGTCGCGCTCCATCACCGCGCAGCCGAGCCCGCCCTTGGTCGCGCACGCCACCCCGTTGAGCTTGCCGACGGTGGCGCCGGTGCCCGCGCCCACATTGCCCTCCGCGACCGGCCCGGGCTGCGCGGCGGCGGCGGCGCGGTAGCCCATGGCGCGGTCGGGCCGCGCGGCGGCGTCGCCCACCGCGAGGTCGTAGAGGATGGCGCCGGCCACGTGGGGGACCACGGTCTGGCTGGTGCGGAAGCCGACGCCGCGCTCCTCCAGGTACTGCATGACGCCCCAGATCGCCTCGAGGCCGAAGGCGCTGCCGCCGGCCAGCACGACGCCGTCGAGCGTGGGCACGAGATGGCGCGGGTCGAGGAACTCGAGGCCGTGCACGCCCGCCGCCCAGCCGCGGATCTCCACGCCGCCGACCGCGGGCGCGTCGCTCAGGATCACGGTGCAGCCGGTGAGCCGGTCCGCATCCGTGACGTGGCCGACCCGCAGCCCCGGGATCATGCGCGGGTACGGCGCGCGGGCGCGCGGCTCACGTCGTCGAGGCGGGCGCGTCCCAGCGCGACCTCGGCCGCCATCTCGAGCCCGCGCGCGGCCAGCGCGCGCACGAAGTGGATGCCGGTGGCGGGCTGCTCGAGATCGGCGAGCGCGGCGGCAACCTCCTGCGCCATCGCCGCCGGCTCCGCCCGCCCGGTCATCCGGAAGATGTCGGCCATCTCGCGCAGCCGCCCCGCCCAGCGCTGCCGCGCCGCCGGCGGGAACTGCGCCTCGATGACGCCGTCCACGATGCTGGCCTCGCGCTCCGCCTTGACGTGGTCGGACACCACCAGCCGGCTCTCGCGCAGCTGCAGCAGCGCGAGCGCCTCGTGCGGCACGCGCGCGGGATCCACGAACCAGCCCATCAGCTCCGGCAGATCCAGAAGCGCCGCCGAGCGCTCGAGCAACGCACGGCCCAGCCCGCCGGACGGCTGCTCGCCAAACGGTTGTCCGCCAGACGTTTGCCCGCGGTTGGGGGAGTGCGGGGGCCATTCGAGCGTCCGCGGATTGGGGGAGTGCGGGGGCCATTTCTGGGCCCCCGCAGATGAAAGAGCCGTTAGAAAGTTCTTGCGCCAGCGGGCGAACTCGGGCGGCGGCACGGTGCCGAGGCGCTCGTGCAGCGCGAGCGCCTCGGCCACCAGCGCGCAGGCGCGGCGGCCGTCCACCTCCACCCACGGCAGCTTCTGGCTCTCGCGCAGCCCGCGAAGCTCGGCCGCGAGCCGCTTGCGCGCGATCGGACCGCCCGCCGCGTCCATGATGCCGGCCTCGTCGTTCAGGATCAGCGAGCAGAGGCGCAACCCGCCGCCGAGGCCCCCTTCGAAGAGGATCCACGCGGCGCGCGAGCCACTGCCGTCGATGCCCGAGAGCCAGGCGCGCACCGGCTGCTCGGCTTCACGCGTGACCACCGGCCGGGCCGGCACCGCGGCGGGCGCCCGCGCGGGGCGGAGCCCCGACTGCTCCAGCCGATAGAGCGCGCGGCGGGCGGCGCGCCGCTGCTCCTTGTCGGGCGCCGCACCGGCCAGCCGCTCGAGCAGCGGCACCGCGGCGGCGCCACGCTGCTTGGCGAGGGCGCGCAGGGCCAGGTCGAGCGCGGCGGGGCTCACGCGCGCGAGCCCCGGGAGGTCGCCACCCGCGAGGGCGGCTTCGAGGGCGCCCAGGCAGGCCGCCGCCCCGTCGTGCGGAGCGGGCGCGGTCATTCGGCGAGCAGTGCGCGAAAGAAGGGATCGGCGGGCCAGGCGCCCGCGGGCACCGCGTCCGCCCGGAAGTACACCTTGCGGGCGTAGGTGAGCGCGCCGGCGTACATCTCGAAGCGATCGGATAGCCGGCGATAGAGCGGCGCCTCCGCCTCCGCCCGTCCGCGCGCCACCTCCGCCACGAAGCGATAGGCGCGGCGGCCTTCGTGCTCGTAGTAGCCGGTCACCGCGAGGCGGTCCACGTGGTCGCGGAAGATCCCGGTCATGAACAGGGTATAGTCGCCGATCTGCCGCCGCAGCACCCGCTCCGCGCCCGGGTTGAAGTCGGGCGAGCCCCACTCCCACACGTGCTGGATCGCGAGCAGGGAGTCGGTCACCGAGTCGAGGCGCGGCCCGGGCAGCTCGCGGATCGCGCCGAGGGCCTCGGAGCGGACGAAGCGGCTCAGGAGGTCGGTCAGGTAGCGCAGGGCGGGCGCGTCGTCGATCGCCAGATCACCGAAGGCCTGCCGGGTCACGCTCTCGAAGAAGCGCGGGAGCAGTCCCGTCTGCACGCCGCTCACTCTAGCAGATCGATCGGCTCAGGGACGATCCCGCGTGAACTCCACGTTGACGGGCAGGTTGTTCGAGCCGCGCGAGGTCCCGCGCAGGACGGCGCCGTCCCACGCGAGCGAGAACACGAGGGTCGGCGTCGCGCCGAGACTGGAGGCGGCGGCCAGGCGGCCGGTCAGCGATACCTGGCTTCCGGTGGCCGATCCGGTGCCGGTGGCGCGCGAGGTCCCGCGATCGCCGGAGATCTCCCAGTCCCACTCGAGCTGCCTCCCATCCGAGGTCCGGATGTCGAGGATCGATCCGGTCCGCCCGTACCAACGGCCGGCCAGCGGCGGCGGCGCCGCGGTCACGGCCGGGGCGGGAGTGAGCGCGGCGGGGGTGGCGCCTTCCACCAGGCGGCGCCGCATCGTGGCGTACTCGTCGTCGGTGATCCGGCCGCGCGCCTTGAGATCGTCGAGCTGGGCGAGCTGTTGCTCGAAGCTCTGCCGCGGCGCCTGTCCGGCGCGCGCGGCTGCCGCGAACGCCTCGCTGCTCTCGATGCCCCGATACGAGCCGAGCGGCGGCGGATCGATCTGCTTGTCCCGGACATAGCCGCGGCCGTTCAGACAGGCTCGGTAGACTTGCTCGACCGCCTCGACCGCCGCGCCGGGCGGCAGGCTGGCCGCGGCTTGCTGCACGCACTCGCGATTGTCGCCGGTGAACTGCTCCGCGGTGGCTCCGGGCTTCGACCAGTAGTAGCGGCTGCAGCCGCTCGTGGTCGCGAGCAGCACGAGCAAGCACGCTGAGGCGAGAAGGGCATGGTTCATGATCGGCTCCTCTCGGTGTCCGGTCGGTCGGAACGGCGTGATCATAGCGCAAACCTTTGGCTTCGTGATGACCCGGGTGGTAGGCTTCCCGGCATGAAGCCCGATGGGGTAGCGCTCCCGGCGACCGCCGCGCCGCCGTCCCGCCTCGCGCGACGGATCCGCCCGCGGCGGCCGTGGCTCCTGGTCGGCGCCTGCCTGCTGCTGGTGGTGCTGAGCGTGGCCCTCTGGGGGAAGTGGGTCGAGAACCGCGACCGGGCCGACCGGCTCTCCGCCGAGCTGAAGAAGGTCTACGGGGAGGCCGAGAAGCTCCGGACCGAGGGCGCCGCGGCCAAGCAGCGCATTGCGCAGCTCGAGCGCCAGCTCCGCGGGCGCTCCGCCCAGCCCCGCTAGGCCCGAGTCCGGTCCCACACCTCCAGCAGCCGGCGGTTGTGCTCCGCCGCGCCCACCGCGATGCGCAGGTGGCCGGGGAAGCCCACTCCCGCGCCGTCCCGCACGAGAATACCCGCCTTGAACAAGGCCAGGCGCAGCGCGTCCGCCTGATCGCCCGCCTTCACCAGGATGAAGTTGGCCTGTGAGGGTGGCGACGGCGCGCCGCGCGCGGCCAGCGCCGCCTGAAGCCGCGGCCGCTCCTCCAGCACCACCCGCCGCGTCCGCGCGAGGTGCTCGGTGTCGGCCAGCGCCGCGACCGCCGCGGTCTGGGCCAGGCGGTTGACGTTGTAGGGCGCGCGCACCCGGTTCAGCCGCTCGATGTGCTCCGGTCGCGCGACGGCGTAGCCCACCCGCATGCCGGCGAGCCCCGCGATCTTGGAGAACGTCCGCAGCGAGATCAGCGTCGGGTGGCGCCGCTGCAGCGCCACGCCGTCCGGCGTGTCGGGGTCGTCGCAGAAGTCGCGGTAGGCCTCGTCCAGGATCACCAGCGGCGGATCGCCGCCCAGCGCGTCCAGGAAGCGCTCGAGCGGCGCCCGCCGCACGATGGTCGCCGCCGGGTTGTGCGGGGTGCAGAGGATCACGCACTTCGTCCGGGGGGTGACGCGACCGAGCATGTCGTCGAGATCCTGCTCGTAGCCGCGGAGCGGGTTCGCCACGACGGTGGCGCCCGAGAGCGTCGCCTCGGTGCCGTAGGGCTCGAAGGCCGGGTGCGGGACCACGACCTCGTCGCCCGGGTCGAACGCGGCGCGCGCCAGCATGGCGAGGAGCTCGTCGGCGCCGTTGCCGACCACGATGGACTCGGCGGAGACCCCGAGCCGGCCCGCGAGCGCCTGCCGCACCTCGGTGCACCCGCCGTCGGGATAGAGATGCACGCGCGGGGCTTCGCGCCGGATGGCTTCGACCACGCGCGGCGAGGGGCCGATCGGGTTCTCGTTCGCAGACAGCCGGAGCACCGCGTCCACGCCGAGCTCGCGCGCCACCGCTTCGAGCGATTTGCCGGCGTCGTACACCGCCACGCGATCCAGCACGCTCCGCCAGAGCCGCCGCATAGGGCGCCATTGTAACTGCGATACAAGTTCGCGCCAAGTTTGACTTTCTTTTCGCTCCAGGCTACCGTTTCGCCATGTCTGCGGAACTGCTTCGACAGGTCCGCCGGGTCGAGGCGCAGGCCGAGAAGGGATTCGACGGCAGCGCTGCCGAGCTTTCCGAGCGACGGCGCCGGTTGAGGCTCGAGGTGCTGCGCCAGCACCTCACCTCCAACGTGGAGTTCCTGCGGGCCGCGCACCTGGGCGGGGCCTCCGGCCAGCAGTCGGTGCAGGCGTACGCCGGCTTCATGGACGGCTTCCTCACCACGCTCTACCGCCTGGCCGTGGACGACGCCCGCCGCGAGGGCTTGGCCCCGAGCGCGCTCGTGCTGGTGGCCCTCGGCGGCTACGGCCGGGGCGAGCTGCACCCCCTGTCCGATCTCGACCTGATGCTGATCTACGACGGCGAGATGGGGCCCTTCGTGCAGCGGACCACCCAGGGGCTGCTCTACGCGCTCTGGGACCTGGGCCTCCAGGTCGGCCACGCGGTGCGCAGCCTGCCCGACTGCCTGGCCATGGCCCGCACCGACTTCCCGAGCCGCACCTCCATGCAGCAGGCGCGCTTCCTGGTGGGCGACCGCCGGCTCTTCAATCGCTTCCGGAAGGTGCTGGCCGAGAACGTCTACCAGAAGGATTTCGCCCAGTTCCTCGAGACCACACTGACCGAGCGCGACCAGCGTTACCGCAAGTTCG
>JBGQIE010000117.1:0-8931 GCA_041498315.1 Candidatus Eiseniibacteriota bacterium | reverse complement strand
CCCGGGATTGAGCGGCGCATCGTCCGGCGCGGGGGCTACCTCGGGGGTGGCCTCAGGCGCTGCCGGGGCCACCGGCAGGACGGGCCGACCGAACAGGTCGGTCTCGACGACGCCCGCGACCGCGGCGGGCTTCGCCGCGGCCGGCGTCGCGGGCAGGGGCGCGGCGGGAGATTCAGGCCGCGCCGTGCCGCCGCGCGCGCCGCGCGCGACCAGGTCGCCCAGGCCCGCCGCGCGCTCGCGCTCGAGGCGGCGCACGAGCCCGCGCACGATGACCGCCGCCTCTGAGCGATCGTCAGAGCGATCGGGCGGGCTCATCGCGGCCTCCGGGCCGGGCGGCGTGCGGACTTCCTGTTGCGTCGGCGCGCACGCGCCGACGCGCGCAGCTCGATCGCGCGGTCGAGGATGCGCTCGGCGACCTCGCGCTTCGGCAGCGCCGGCAGCCGGCGGCTCGCCCCCGGCTCGACCAGCGTCACGCGATTGGTCTCGCGCCCGATCGACTCGCGGGGATCGTTGAGGACGATCAGGTCGAGCCGCTTGGAAACGAGCTTCTCCCGGGCATGCTTGAGCCCCTGGGAGGTCTCGAGCGCGAATCCGATGAACACCTGCCCGGGCCGCCGGCGCGAGGCCGCATGGGCGACGATGTCGGGATTGGGCGCCAGCTCGAGCGTCATGGACCCGGGCCCGCGCTTGAGCTTTTCGCGCATCGCATGCGCCGGACGGTAATCCGAGACCGCCGCCGCCATCAGGACCAGGTCGGCGCCACGCGAGCCGCCCACGACCTCGCGCTCCATCTCGGCGGCGCTCGCGACCGACACCACCCGCACGCCGCCGGGCGGCTCGACGCTCATCGCCCCCGCGACCAGCGTGACCGCGGCGCCCCGGTCGCGCGCCGCTTCGGCCAGCGCCACGCCCATGCGGCCGCTCGAGCGATTGGTGAGCACCCGCACCGGATCGATCGGCTCCTCGGTGCGCCCCGCGCTCACCAGCACCTTGAGCCCGGCGAGGCTCGCGCGCCGCTCGAGCGCGCGCTCGATGGCCTCGCCGATCGCCTCGAGCGTGGCGAGCCGGCCCGGACCCTCGAGCCCCGAGGCGAGTGGTCCGCTGTCGGGGCCGACGATGGTCGCGCCCCGTGATCGCAGCGTGCGCAGGTTGTCCCGGGTCGCGGCGTGGCGCCACATCTCGAGGTCCATCGCCGGGCAGACGACCAGCGGGGCGCGGCTCGCGAGCGCCACCGAGGTGAGCGCGTCGGGCGCCACACCGTGGACCAGGCGGGCGATGAAGTCGGCGGTCGCGGGCGCCACGACCAGGCAGTCGGCGACCTCGGCCACGTCCACGTGCTCGACCCGCCCGCCCAGGCGGCGCAGCGCCGCCTGGGGCAGATTGAACTCGGGGCGCTGGTCGCCCCACAGGTTCAGGACCACCGGGTTGCCCGAGAGCGCCTGAAAGGTGAGCGGGGTTACGAACTCGGTCGCGGCCGGCGTCATCACGACGATCACCGCCGCCTGCTGCTTCACCAGCCAGCGCACCAGCTCGCAGGCCTTGTAGGCGGCGATGCCCCCGGAAACCCCCACGACCACCGTGCGGCCGCGCAGCATCGGACCTCTAGAACGGCGCTTCTTCGTAGTAGTACGGAACCTCGCCGCGGATCGTGCGCTCGAGTGCCGTCGCCGTGACCTTGCCCTGGACGTTCTCGCCGGTGCGGCGCGACCATTCGTTGAGCCGCCGGGCCTCGCGCGCGGCGACGATCGCGAGCTCGTACTTGCTGGAACCCGGGGGCGGAATCAGAGAAGCAAGCTTCGTCATGGTTCTCCTCTCGCTGTGAAGCGCTGGACTACGGCGCGGACTGGAGCCGGCGCACCCGCGCCCGCTCGGCATCCACGATGGCGACGAGCCGGGCGACCGCCGGCTCGAGTTGGTCGTTGACGACCAGGTAATCGTACTCGCGATACTGGCTCAGCTCGCCCGGGGCGTTGCGGAGCCGCTGCTCGACCACCGGGGCCGGATCGGTGTGCCGGCCCAGCAGCCGCTGGCGCAGCGCGTCGATCGAAGGCGGATAGACGAACACCGAAACCGCGTCGGTGCGCGCGCGCCGCACGCTCGCCCCACCCTGGACGTCCACGTCGAGCACCACGACGCGCCCGGCGCGCACGCCATCGTCCACGAACCGCGACGGGGTCGCGTAGAGGTGCCCGTGGACCTCGGCCCATTCCAGAAATTGCCCCGCCGAGCGGCGGCGCTCGAACTCCTCGCGGGTCACGAACTCGTACTGCACGCCCTCGGTCTCGCCCTCGCGCCGCGGCCGCGTGGTCGCCGAGACCGAGAACACGCACTCTGGCCGCAGCGCCACCAGCCGGTCCACCAGCGTCCCCTTGCCCGCCCCGGAGGGACCCGAGATGACGAGCAGGAACCCGCCGGGCGTGAACCGGAAGGGAATCGCAGCGGCCGGCAGATCAGTCACGGGCTGGGCGCGGTGCACGCTCACTCCGCATTCTGAACCTGCTCGCGAATACGCTCGATCTCTTCCTTCATGACGATCACGGCGCGCGCGATGCCGACGTCGTTGGCCTTGGAGCCGATCGTGTTGACCTCGCGGTTCATCTCCTGGAGCAGGAAGTTGAGCTTGCGCCCAGCGAGCTCGGTGCCTTCGATGAGGGAGCGGAACTGGTCCACGTGGGCCGAGAGCCGCACGCACTCCTCGGTGCAGTCGAGCCGGTCGGCGAGCAGGGCCACCTCCTGCGCGAGCCGCGCCGGGTCCATCTCGACGTCGCCCAGCAGCGGCTTGAGCCGCGTCATGAGCCGCTCCTTGGCCTCGCCGGGGCGCAGGGGCGCCCGCTCGATGACCAGGTCGAGCTGCTCGCGCACCAGCTTGAGCCGATGCTCGAAGTCCTTGGCCAGGGCGGCGCCCTCGCGGGCCTTCATCGCGTTCATATTGTCGCACGCCTTGCCCACCAGGGTCTTGACCAGCTCCCAGGTCTCCTCGTCCGAGAGCGCCGAATGCTCCCAGGTGAAGACGTCGGGCAGCGTCGCCAGGGTGCGGATATCGAGGCCGCTGTCGAGCTGGTAGCGCTTGCGGAGCTGCTCGAGCAGGGCCACGTAGCGGTCCGCGACCGGCTCGTTGAGCTTGAGCTCGTCGCCGCTCTCGCCCACCCCGCCCCAGGTGATCGTGAGGTTGAACTTGCCCCGTGAAAAGCGCTCGGCGATGAACTGGCGGATCTGGTCCTCGAACGCCGCCACCAGCTTGGGGGCGCGCAGCGAGACCTCGCAGAAGCGGTGGTTGACGGAGCGAATTTCGGCCGAAAGCCGCTGCCCATCGCGCTCGAGGTCGGCAAAGCCGTACCCCGTCATGCTGCGGATCATCCGGCACCTCCCAGGGGAGCCGGAAGGTAGGGCACGCGCGGGAGGAACGTCAAGCCGGGGCGCGGATTATCAGGGGTTTTCGCGCGTGTCGCGTTTGCGAGGCGGGGGACGAGATCGTCCACCGTTCGCTCACCGCCGGGTGGGGGGAACTACCTCTGGGCGGTGACGACCTCGAGCGGATCGCCGGTCTTGTGGTCGGTGATCTGGAAGCGCAGGAAGTCGTGGATCGCGACCAGCGCGCCGGCGTTGCGGGTCGAGATGAGCACCCGGCCCCCGTTCTCGACCGGCTCGTAGGCGTAGCGCACCTTGCCCTTGAGCCGCTGGAGCTCGGGCACTCCGGGCGGCACGCGGTCGTGGATCAGCATCGGCGCGCTGAAGTCGCCGCCCGCGAACATGGCCGCGATGTGGGCGAGGTGCGTGCGGATCGCCGTACGGCTCGCCGAGTCGGCCCGATCGTTCGCGGTGACCTCGATGGACCCGCCGTCGGGCAGCAGGCGGAAGTGATGGGTGGTCTTCATGTGGCTGAAACCCATCGCGTGGTCGCCACGCATGTTGACCCCGTGCGTGTGACCCGAGTCGGGCTCGCCCGCGCGCGCACTCGCGACCAGCGCGGCGGCGCACGCGACCGCGATCAGGCTTGAGCCGAATGTCCTCGTTCCGCGCATGACACCTCCGTTATCGGCCATCGGAGGTTGATGCTGGACCATGGCGGGCGCGCCCGCGTCATGGGGAGGTGCGGCACAGGCAAAATCGCGGACAAGGTGCGACCGCCCCGCGTGTCGTTCTAGCCCGCGTCCGGTCGCTTCTTGAACAGGGCGTCGAGCTTGGCGCGGGCCTCGTCCGCACGCGTGCGAGTCGGAGCCTGGCCCCCGCGCCCCGCGAAGGGCGTGGGATTGAACTCGAAGAACTCGCAGAAGTTGCGGCGCTCCTTGTCGGCGACCGGCTCGGCCTCGGTCTCCCGGCAGGCGTTGTTGTAAGCCGTGTCGTAGTGCCGGCAGTTGCGGCAGCAGCGCAGGTCGTGGCGACAGGTGTCGCACTCGGCATCGCGCGGGATGGGTGCGGCGATCGTGACCGGCGCGCCGCAGCGCTGGCATCGGAACGCGGGCATGGAAGGAGCGTGCGCGCGGGCCGGGGCGCCGTCAAGCGCACCCGCGTACGCACGGGTACGACATCATCGCGTCGCGCGCGGCCCTACGCCGAATGGACCACTGGCGCCCGATCCGAATCGTCACAAGATTGCCAGTGGTGAACCGCGCGCTCCGGGAGTCCTCGAGCGCCGCCGCGGTCGCGCCAGCCTTGGGCTGCGCCTCCGCACGACATCGCATCGCCCTCCGCACGCACGGCCCGCCACGCACGATGGTCGTCTGCTTCTCAGACAGGAGGCCTTGCCATGCGCCGCATCCATCCACTCGTGTGGGGCAGCGTGCTCGCGCTGCTGCTCGCGCTCACCGGCGCGACGCCCGCACATTCGTATCTGGTGATGACCGAGAAGGTCTGCTATTCCCCCGGGGAAACCGTCGTCGTGCTTGGAGACGGCTGGGGCTTCCCGGCCGATATCGTGGAGGTGACCTTCACGCGCTATCCGCTCGACGTCGAGCCGGTCGTGCTGCAAACCGTCGTTGATGAGAACGGTCGGTTCCGGCTCGCGGAATACGTCGAGCCGCCCTGGCCCACCGACCTGCCCGAAGGCGCGCGCTACTACACCATCGTGTCCGCCGTCGGACAGTCCGGCAACAACGACTACGCCGCCTTCGGCGACGTGCAGATCGTGGGCTCGGTGGGGATCGGCCCCTTGGGGCCCTGGCAGCTCGAGCCCGGGGGCACGCTCACCGCGGACGTCGTGGTCAGCCGCGGGTGGGCCGAGCCCTACGCGAAGGGCGGCTTCACCGTGGACCTGAGCCTCGCCCCCGACTGCGCCGCGGCCGGGATCGTGGGCCCCTGCCCGTTCGAGGCGACCCTGTCCCCAAGCACGCTGACCTTCGCGCCCGGTGAGGAGTCCAAGTCCGCCAGGCTCACGTTGACATCGAGCTGCGACATGGCGACCGGCGACGTGCCGTACACGTTGACGGCGAAGCGGCAGGGATGCGGGCTCGACTCGGCGGTTGCCACCGGGACGCTGCCGCTCATCCCGCTGCAGAGCGCCGTGGGCAGCGTGGACTTCTCGTCGGGCGACGCCCTGATGCTCATCCAGGGCGGCACCGTCTCCACGACGGTAACGCTACATCGCGCGTCCTGTGTCGGCGGCCCGTTCAGCGCGGAACTGAGCTTCCATCACGATCCCTACTGTGACGGCAAGAGGCCGATACCGCCCTATCCTGTTCTGACGGGCACATTCGCGCCCAGTACGGTGGAGTTCGCGGAAGGCGAGTTGACGAAGACGGTCGTGCTTACGGTGGACATGCCCTGCGATCTCATCCGGGGTTGGAACTGCCCGATCACCGTGATCGTATCGAACGCCGGGATCCCGGGGAGCGTGCGGGGGTTCAACCTGCCGTATCAGGTTTCGAAGCCGCCCCGGCTCCTGGCCATGGGCTGGCTGGAAGGCAATTTCTCGGAGGTCTGGCCGATCGAGGCGGGTGGATCGTTCACCGCGCCCATCACGGTGCACCGCGATCCGCAGCAGACGGCGCCGTTCGGGGCGATCGTCAAGCTGTTTGGGTCCCTGTGCCCCAAGCTACCCGCGCCCGATCCTTGCAAGCCCCCAAACTGTCCGCTGGCGCCGGGGCCGTACCCGATCACGGCCGTGTTCTCGCCGGACACGCTTTGGTTCGCCGAAGGGGAGGAATCGAAGACCACATCGATCACCATTGGTCTGCCCTGCGAGCTGCCCGGTCCCTATCTCGACTGCCAGTTCTGGCTCCGGGCGGAACGTGTGGGAGGTTGCGAATCCGATGTCACCAAGGGAGTGAAGTTCACGCCCGAGGTGACTGTGCCTCCCCCGGGCACGCTGGCGTACATCAAGGTCAACCGCTCGGATTGGGGCATCCCGGCAGGCAGCATCCAGACGTTCGGGATGGACGTCATTCGGAAGGGTAGCGGCTCGACCGTGGCGGTGCTGCAATTCAGCTCCGCATGTCCGGGTTTGAGCGCGACCTTCGCGCCCGACACGCTCATCATCGGCGAGGTCGGACATTCAATGGTCACGCTGCGCGCCGCGTGCGATCTTCGCCCGAAGACGTATTGCAACGTTTCGTTCGTGGCGATCGAACCGGCCGGAGGACCGTGCGCGAAGGTGAGCTTCGATGCCCAGATGGCCATCGGCCCGCATGGGAGCCCGCCTGTGCCCATGCTCGACCCGCTGCCGCCGCTCGTGGCCCAATGCCGCGTCGAGGTGACGCGGCCATTGGCGACGGACTTCTGCCCCGACACGGTTGTCGCCACCACCGAGGATCCTCTCATCTATGACGCGCCGGGGAAGTACTTGGTGCACTGGACCTACACCGACGCGTTCGGCAGGAGCACGGCCCAGGAGCAGCAGGTGGAGGTGGTGAGCGACATCACCCCGCCCGCGATCAGCGTGGCGGTGGCGCCTAACGAACTGTGGCCGCCCAACAACAAGCTGGTGGACGTGCACGCCACGGTCAAGGCGACGGATGCCGGCGATCCGGCTCCGATCTTCACGCTCACCTCGATCGCGCTGGTATGCGACCGCGACAAGGAGGAGGTCAAGGACGGCACGAAGCCCGAGTTCGCCGGCGCGGAGTTTGGCACCGCGGACGTGGACTTCCAGCTCCGGGCCGAGAAGGGCACCAAGGCTTGTGACCTGACCTACACCATCGTGTACACCGCGAAAGATCGCTGCGGCAACACCGCCACGGCGAGCGCCACGGTCCGAGTGCCGCACGACCGGCGCGGGCAGGCCCAAATCGCGAGCGGTGGAAGCGGTGGCGCCGGGAAGGCCGCGCAGGGGGCGAGCCTCTCGCTCGTGATCCCCTCGATCGTCCAGGTGCCGGTCTCGGAGGACCCGCTGGACGAGGCGGCGAGTGGAGAGCGGACGCCGCTCTTCACTTTCGATGCCCGCAACGTGAACCCCGCCCAGACCTGGATGGGAAACTCCTCCGGGCTCGTGGCGCCGAGCAGCGTGGCCGAAAGCGACCTCACCGGGGACGGCTACGAGGATCTGGTGTTGAGCTACGAGTCGAGCGCGCTCGACGAGCTGCTCGCGCTGCCGGTGACCCTGGATGACCCGATGACGTTCTACTACCGCGCGCTCAACGGGATCGGCTACGAAGTCGCCGTCCCGCTTCCGGGCGGGCTCGCGCCACAGGCTGCTACCACGGTCGCCAGCGGCAAGGCCGCCCAGGCCGGGCCGGGGACGGGCGGAGCCATCATCCCGAAGGTGACCCAGATGGGCCCCGGGACGCCGAACCCCTCGCGGGGCACGATGACGTTTGCGCTCGATCTGGCGAGCGATCGCGCCACGAGGGTCGAGGTCTACGATCTGCGCGGCGCGCTGGTGCGCACGCTGCTTCAGGGCGTGCAGCCGGCCGGGCGCTACCTCGTGACCTGGAACGGCGCGGACAACGGCGGGCGACGGCTGCCGAACGGCGTCTACCTGGTGCGCGTGGAGGCGGGCGCCTACCACGCCATGCGCAAGGCGGTGCTGGTGAAGTAAGGATCAGCGCGAAGGCGCGCGAAACGAACCGGCGACCACTCCCGGAGCACTGGGAGTGGTCGCCGCGCGTTAGGGGCCGCTACTTGCTGAACGCCTTGCGCAGCTCGGCGACGGTCTTGGCACCACCCGCACCCGGCTTGGCTTCGACGGGATAGACGAACGTCTCCTTGGAGTAGCGGGTCTTGTAGTTCGAGCGCAGCAGGTAGTCGGTAAGGAACACCTGGAAGCGATCCGCACCCTTGAGCACGAAGTGCCCGTAGTTGGCGTCGAAGAAGCGGTAGGTCTTCTTGATCGGGTCGCTCTGCATCGCCACCGCGTGGCCCCCACCGTCGCGGCGCAGGCTGATGAGGTAGCAGCCCGCCGCGTGCTCGGCGATCTGCCGGAGCCAGCCCGCGTCGGGACCGCCCACGCGATGATGGGTCGTGAAGTCGGCCTCGAGGCCGTAGTTATCGAGCGCGGTGGCGTAGTCGGCGTCCTCGTACACGTTCTGGTCGCGCGTCGCATGCCAGTGGGGCAGGTCGCCGAGCGTGCGGGTCTTGGCGTCGAACGGGTAGTCCTTGCCAGCCAGGCGCAGGTTGATCCACTTCATCGCGAGCCCCGCGCAGTAGCCGGAATAGGCGTTCCCCCACGGGCCCGGCTGGGTCATGACCGCGGACTCCGACTGATCGAAGCTGTACTCGAGTTCACCTTTATGGCGGGCGTCGGATTCGATGCTCATGCGTGCCTCCTGCCGGTGGGACGTTGGCTACTTGGCAGCTCCGCCCATGGCGGCGTTCAGGTTGTCGAGGTCGGCTTTCCCGAGAAACAGGCCGCGCGATCCGCGCACCGTGGTGGCCGTGCCCATGAGCGTCACGGTCTTGCCCATCTGGGGGATGAGCGCGGTGCGGATCTCGGCCTGCCCGTCGCGGCGCGGGTGGTGCTCTTCAGGGAACAGGAAGTAGAGCGTGCCCGCGCTGGTG
>JBGQIE010000116.1:0-8952 GCA_041498315.1 Candidatus Eiseniibacteriota bacterium | reverse complement strand
TGAGACTGCGGATGGCTCCGGGTGTAGATTGCCCCGGATCGGCCACCGAGCAGGCGGACCCCGGGGGATGCCGTGACGACGAGCTTGGAGCAACTGCGCGCCTGGGTCGTGAGCGCCGACATGGGGCTCGGGCACCAGCGCGCGGCGCACGCCCTGGCTCACCTGGCCGAGGACGGCATCCTCACGGCGGGCAGCCCGGAGGTCACCGACGCGGACGAGATGAGGTTCTGGCGCCGGCTCACGTGGACCTACGACTTCCTCTCGCGCACCAAGGAGGTCCCGATCGTGGGCGGCGTCCTGTTCGGGGCGCTCGACAGCCTGTTGCGCATCCCGCCCTTCTACCCGTTGCGGGATCTCTCCTACCCGTCGATCAACAACTACATCGTGGACCGCCTGATCCGGCAGGGACTCGGCCGGTCGCTGGTCGAGCGCCTGCGTTCCCGGCCGATTCCGATGATCTCGACCTTCTACGCGCCCTGCATGGCCGCGGATCGTATCCACGAGGGCCCGGTCTACTGCATCATCTGCGATGCCGACCTCAATCGCGTGTGGGTGGCATCGCGCGCGAAGGAGAGCGGGATCCGGTATTTCGCGCCGTGCGGGCGGGTCATGCGGCGCCTGCGTCAGTACGGGGTTCCCGACGAGCACATCTTCATCACCGGCTTCACGCTTCCGCGCGAGAACATCGGCGGGCCGCAGATGGAGACGCTCAAGGCCGACCTGCTCCGCCGCCTCGGCCGGCTCGACCCGCGGGGCCGGTTCACGTCGGTCTACGGCTCCACGGTCCGCGAGCTGCTGGGAGACACGCCCGAGCCCTCGGGCGGCGCCGCGCGGGTGACGGTGACGTTCGCGGTGGGCGGAGCGGGAGCCCAGACCGAGATCGGGCTCATGCTGGCGCAGAGTCTCAAGGCCGGCATCCTCGACCGCCGCTTCAGGCTGGTCCTGGTCGCCGGGGTCAACCGCCTGGTCGAGCGCGTGTTCGAGGAGGTCGTCGGCCGGATCGGGCTCGGCTCAGCGATCGGCGACGGCGTCATCATCGTGCGCGAAGAGCGCAAGCCCGACTACTTCGAGCGCTTCAACGCGATCATGCGCGAGACCGACATCCTGTGGACCAAGCCGAGCGAGTTGTCGTTCTACTCCGCCCTCGGGATCCCGATCGTGATGGCCCCCCCGATTGGATCGCAGGAGGACAAGAACCAGCGCTGGCTCATGGACAAGGGCTGCGCGCTGCCGCAGTACACGCCGCGGCTCGCGCTCGAGTGGCTGTCCGACATGCTCAAGGACGGCGTGTTCGCGGAGAAGGCGCTGAGCGGCTTCATCAAGAACCGCAAGCTGGGCGTGTTCAAGATCGAGGAAATTCTGCAGACCGGCGCGATGGGCCGCGAAACGCACCCGCTGCGGCGCTAGCCGGCCCCGCTGCCCACGTCGCCCGCGCCTCTCCGCCCCGGCCACCACCGCCCCACGCGGCGGCAGTACGCTTCGTACTCGCCGCCGAACTTCCCGCGCAGGGTCGGCTCTTCGTACCCCACCACGAACAGGTGCGCGCTCATCAGGAACAGGGCGGCGTAGCCG
Source organism: Candidatus Eiseniibacteriota bacterium (assembly GCA_041498315.1). Classification (GTDB taxonomy): domain Bacteria; phylum Eisenbacteria; class RBG-16-71-46; order RBG-16-71-46; family RBG-16-71-46; genus JBGQIE01. The sequence continues at coordinate 7,380 of JBGQIE010000116.1, read as the reverse complement.
ATCAGCGCCGCGCTCCGATAGAACAGGGCGGCTCCCGCGAGGGCCAGGACGGCGCCCACATACATCGGGTTGCGCACGAACCGGTAGGGCCCGCGCACCACCAGGCGCCGCGGTGGATCGAAGGGCGCCGGCGTGCCCCGGCCCTCGAGCCCGAAGTTCACGACGCACCACAACGCGAGCACCCCGCCGAGCACGACCAGCGCGCCGCCCGCGAGCTGGGCGGCGCCGAGCTCCACGGGGCGCGTGACCCCGGACCATTCCAGCACGCGCGCCGGCAGGAACACGATCGTGAGGCCGATGAACAGCGCCGCGTAGGTCAGGGCGCGCAGCAGGGTACCCATGCGATCGGCCCTCCCCCGCTATTCGATCCGGATGAGCCTGGCTTCGAGCGCAGCGCCACCCACCCGCACGCGCAGGAAGTAGAGGCCGGGCCCGGCGGCACGCCCGTCATCGCGGCTCGAGTCCCAGGCGATCTCGACCACGCCGCTGCGCGGCCCCGCGAACAGCCGCCGCACGCGCCGCCCGGCCGCATCGTAGATCGCGGCCTCGACGTGGCCTTCGGTGGGCAGCCGGAGCGTCGCCGACACCCGGCCGCGGAACGGGTTGGGCTGGGCGGGTCCGAGCGTCACCCGGCTCGCCGCGCCGGGAGGCACATCGTTGCTGCCCGGCGCCCACACATCGACGATCGGGGCCTCGTTCGCCGCGCTGGCGAAGGGCACGAGGCCCAGCAGGTCGCAGATGGTGCGGACCATCGAGTAGTGCGTGACGACCTGGGACGAGACGTAGTTGGCCTTGACCAGCGGGCCCGCGAAGACCGTGAGGATGCTGTTCCCGGACGCATAGTCGTCCTCGTCCCAGGTCAGGATCACGATCCCGTTCGCGCCCACGGCCGAGATCATCGCCGGCAGGTGGCTCGCGAGCCAGTTGTCGCCGGTCGCGACCGGGCAATCGTGCGTGTTGTCGCAGTTGTTCGGGACCACGAAGGCGAGATCCGGGAGTGCCCCGCCCGCGATGTCGGTCGCGAGCTGGGTGAACGGCACCTCGTTGGCGTGGGTCAGATTGGAGAAGCTCACCCACGGATCGTGCTTGCGCGTATAGAGCGTCCCGCTGGCGGTGCACGCGGTGCTCGCGGCCGCGGGCAGGTTCTCCGAATAGGCCTTCCAGGTGAGCCCGGCCGCCTCGCAAGCGTGGCCCAGGTTCTCGCTCGCGTACGGCGAGCCGGGTGGCGGGCAGGCGTCGCTCGTGACCCCCTGGGAGGCGGCCGACCAGAGCATCATGTAGTTGGGCTGCGAGGGGTGGGTGAGGCCGTAGGACTGGGAGAACGAGGTGGACTGCGCGATCAGGCTCGCCGTATAGGGCGCCGTCCGCACCTGCGTGGAGCTGTGGTTCTCCATGATGACGACGATGACGTGGTCCGCGACCCGGGCCGCGGCCCGTGCGGGTGCCGACGGGGCGGCGAGCATGAGTCCGGCCGCCACGGAACGCAGGAGCGCCGAGCGAAGGGGTTGGGGCAGCACGTGTCGAGTATGGGCCGGCGCTCGTTGCCGAGTCCAGCTACTCGTCGCGCCCAACGCCACGCGACCTTCGTCGCCCCCCGGGGCCTCAGATGTCCAGGATCAGCCGGCAGCGGCACGACCCGGGCGTGAGATCGAGCTCGAGCGCGTGATGCGACACCGCCTTGATCTCGCGCAGGAACACCTGGTGCGCCCGGTCGCGCCGCGGACCGGCGAGCGTGCCCTCGAGGCGCCGCGCCGTGAGCACGTGGACCTCGGCCCGGGTCCAGACCGCGTGGGCCACCTCCGCCTCGAGCAGCGATGTGTTGAGCCAGTGCACGAGCAGGTCGGACTCGTCCTGACCGTCGAGCGCGAGCCGGCGCTCGATCGCGACCTTCCCCGGCGGCGCTCCCGGAGCGTCGGCGACCTCGATGATCTGGGCGTGAAGGGCCAAGGCCGCCAGGGCGTAGAGCCGCTCGGGGCCGTCGGCCCAGACTTCTAACCCTAAGTCCCCGGTATGCTCGAAGGTGCGAAAGCCCTCGCCCATGCGGGCATCCTAGCAGCCGCGGCCCGGGATCGGTCGCCGCGTGCCCGCGAGCGCGCCGCTATCTCCGGCGGGCCTAGAGCAGCTGCCGCGACCGCAGGCTCACGACGCCCCGGGCCGCCACGATGACGTGGTCGAGCACGCCGATGCCGACCAGGTCTCCGACCTGGACCAGCCGCTTCGTGATGCTCAAGTCCTCCTCGCTCGGCTCGGGGTCGCCGCTGGGGTGGTTGTGGACCAGCACGATGCTCGCGGCCGAATGGAGGATCGCGGGCTGGAACACCTCGCGCGGGTGGACGATCGAGGCGTTGAGGCTCCCGATCGAGACCGTCTCGCGCCCCTGAAGCTCGTGGCGCGCGTTGAGGAGCAGCACGACGAAATGCTCCTTGCGCGCGCGCTCGAGATCCCGCACCAGCACGCGCACGTCCTCGGGTCCCCGGATCGCCGGGCAGGGCTCCGGCCGCTCGGCCGCGCGCCGGCCGAGCTCGAACGCGGCGCTCAGCGCCGCGCCGCGGGCCGGGCCGATGCCGGGCACCAGCAGCCAGCGGGCGCTCGACCAGGCGGCGAGCTCGGAGGGGCGATGACGCGCCAGGTGGCGGCCCACGCGCGAGGCGCTGCGGCGCGCGGTGCCGCTGCCCAGCACCAGCGCGAGCAGCTCGGCATCGGAAAGCTCCCCGGCGCCACGCGCGCGCAGCTTCTCGCGCGGCCGAAGCCCCGCCGCCACGGGCCCCGCGGGCGGCGGCACGGACACTCGCTCCGGGTCCCCCTGGTGACGATCGGAATCGTGTTCGGGGCGGCGCGCGGACGCGGCGCGGCGCGGTGTCGTGCGAGGCGTCATGGGCATCCTTTGAACCGGGGGCGGGTCCGGGGGATAATGTCCGGGGCGCCCATCCGGCCCGGCGTTGGAGACCGGCTTGGGGCCCACACCCGGAGAACCTTGCATGCGTCATGCCGTCCGCTGGTTCGTGCTGGCCGCCCTGCTGCTGCCGATTTCCGACCCCTCCCCGCTACGCGCCTCGGATCCGAGCCTGGACCGCATCAACGGCATCGGGCTGATCGATTTCGGCGTGAAGCCCACCTTCAAGGTCGGGGACTGGGCGCGCTATCACATGAGCGCCAAGAGCGATCTGGGTGTCGTCGATGATTACAACGTGACCGTGCTGATCGGCGGCGAGGAGCAGTGGTGGGGCGAGGACTGCTTCTGGATCGAGACCGTGACCCAGTCGCCTGGCGGCGGCACCCAGGCGGTCGCCTCGCTGATGTCCTACGAGGTGTTCAACGACAGCCTCGCGCTCCCGCACATGCAGCTCTACGTACGCAAGTTGATCACCGGCCTGGACGCGGATGGGGAGCCGGTGCAGGTCGTCTACAAGCGCCCCGCCTCGACCCTCAAGACGCGTGAGACTCCGACCAGCCAGTTCAAGGTCCAGGTGGACACGCTGGGCCGCGAGTCGGTGACGGTTCCCAAGGGCGCCTACGATTGCGTCAAGCTCCAGTTCCTGCAGGGCCGCGGGGCGACGGGCGCGCGCGGCGACAGCACGGAATATACGGAGCTGCGCGAGGTGCGCACGACCTACATGAGCCTCAAGGTCCCGATCACCCACATCGTGCGCGAGGACATCGAGCAGTCCTTCACGCGCAAGGCGTGGAAGGTGGGCTATTCGAAGGACGCCACGGCCACGGTGACGATGGACCGCACGGTCGGCAGCGCCCAGCTCGTGGACACCGGCTCCAACATGGCGTCCCAGACGGTGCCCGAGCGGCTGCGCAAGAGCATCGCCGAGCAGCGCGCCGAGGCCGCCCGGGCCCGGGCCCCGCGACCGGCGGCGAAGAAGAAGACCGGCTAGGTTCCGTCCGAGGGGGGGCCGGCGCCCGGCTCGAACAGCGCGGCCGCGAACTCCCCGGCGTCGAAGGGCTCCCAGTCGTCGAGTCCCTCCCCCACGCCCACGAGGCTGATCGGCAGACCCAGCTCGTCCGCGATGGCGATGACCGCGCCGCCACGCGCGGTGCCGTCCATCTTCGTGAGCGCCAGGCTGGTCACCGGGATCGCGCGCTGGAACTCGTGCGCCTGCCGGATCGCGTTCTGGCCGAGCGTCGCGTCGAGCACGAGCAGCACGTGATGGGGGGCGCCGGGGACCACCCGCGCGCACACCCGGCCCACCTTCTCCAGCTCGGCCATCAGGTTGTGCTTGGTGTGGAGCCGCCCGGCGGTATCGACGAGCACGATCTCGGTCCCGCGGGCGCGGGCGGAGGTGAGCCCGTCGTGAACGACCGCGGCCGGATCGGCCCCGGCGCGCGCGCGCAACAGCTCGGCCCCCGAGCGCTGCGCCCACACCTCGAGCTGCTCGGTCGCGGCGGCGCGGAACGTGTCGGCGGCGACGAGCAGCGTGCTCCGGCCCTCACGCGCGAAGCGCGCCGCGAGCTTGCCCGCGAGCGTGGTCTTGCCCACGCCGTTGACCCCGATGAGCAGCGCGACCCACGGCCGGGCCGGGTTCGGGGCCCCCGCAGCCGACTCCGGCTCGAATCGGGCGCGGTGCGCCGACAGCAGCTCGGCGGTCGCGCCGCGCAGGGCGGCGCCCAGGTCGAGCGCGGGGTCGCGCCGCATGCGGGCCTCGGCGCTCGACAGGAGTCGCTCGGTCGCCCGTGGGCCCACGTCGGCGGCCAGCAGCGCCTCTTCGAGCCGCTCGCGCGCCCCCGCGTCCACGGCGTGAAGTCCCAGGAGCCCGCCCGCCCCGGCGGCCAGGCGCGACCGGGTGCGCTCGAGTCCGGCGCGCAGGCGTTTCCACAGCGTCATGCGGCCATTCTACGCAGGAACTCCCGCTCGGAACACCGGGCGGGAGTGCGCGAGCCTCGGGGCCGGCCGGGATGCGCTCAGCGCGCGCCCACCTCGGCCAGCTCGTGCCCGTTCGTGCCCGGAGTGCTCGCCTCCTGGCCGTCGAACCGGACCGAGACCAGCTTGGAGACTCCGAGCTCCTGCATCGTGACACCGTACAGGCAGCGCGCGGACTCCATGGTCTTCTTGTTGTGGGTGATGACCACGAACTGGGTCTTGTCGCTGAAGCGCTGGAGCATCTTCAGGAAGCGGTCGACGTTGGCGTCGTCGAGCGGGGCGTCCACCTCGTCGAGCAGGCAGAACGGCGAGGGCTTGACCAGGTAGAGCGCGAACAGCAGCGCGATCGCCGTCAGGGCGCGCTCGCCTCCCGACATCAGGCTGATGCTCTGGAGGAACTTGCCGCGCGGCTTGGCGGCGATCTCGATCTCGCACTCGAGCGGGTCCTCGCCCAGCATGCGCAGCTCGGCGTCGCCGCCCTCGAACAGCGTCTTGAAAATGTCGCGGAAGTGATCCTGGACCTTGGCGAAGGTTTCGCGGAACAGATCGCTTGCCGTGACGTTGATCTTCTCGATCGCCTCGAGCAGCTGGGCCTTGGCGCTGGTGAGATCGGCGCGCTGGCGCACCATGAAGTCGTAGCGCTCCTTCTTCTTCGTGTATTCGTCGAGCGCCAGCAGGTTGACCGGCCCCAGCGAGCGGAAGCGCGCGCGCGCCTCCTCGAGCGTGGTCTGTGCCTGGGCCGGATCGAAGCCCTCGGGCGCGGGCGCGTCCGATGCCCACGCGGACGGGTCCATCTCGTACTCGGTGCGCAGCCGCTCGTAGGTGCGGTCGAGCTCGGCGCGTGTCTGGACGCGCTCGAGCTCGAGCTGGTGGATGAGCTCGCCCAGCTCGGTCTGGCCGAAGCGCTTCTGGCGCGCCTCGTCCTCGACGGCCTGGACCTCCTCCTTGAGCGCGAGGAAGCGGCGCTGGACCTCGACCACGCGCTCGCGCTGCCCGGCCTCGGCTTCGAGCAGGCCGGTGAGCCCGCCCGCCAGCCCCTCGACCTCGGCCTCGATCCCGACCACCTGGGCGCGGGCCTGGCGCTCCTCCTCGCCGCGTGACTCGAGCCCGGCTTCGAGCTCGCGCCGGGACTCCTCGGCCCCCGCGACCTCGGAGCCGCATTCGCCTTCCTCACGCGCGAGCTGGAGCAGTCCCTCGCGCGCGGCCTGCGCGCGGCCCGCCGCCTGGTCGCGGCGCGCCTCGAGCGCGTGCACCGCGCCGTCGAGCAATCCCAGGCTCGCGTGGGCCGCCTCGAGCTCGGCGCTCGCGGCGGCGAGGGTCGCGGTCGCCTCGGTGAGCGACCGATCGAGGCCCTCGAGCTCGGTTTCGATCGCCGCGATCTCGCCCCGGCGCTCCCCGGCCTCGGTCGCGGCCCAGCGCGCCTCGTGCTCGCCGGCCTCGAGCTCGCGCGCCAGGCCTTCGAGCGCCGCGCGCCGGCGGTCGAGCTCGGCAGCGGCCTCGGTGCGCTCGGCGACCATGTCGCGGCGCCGCGCCTCGATGCCGCCGCGCTCGCGCTCCAGGCCCTCGATGGCGAGCGCCAGCTCGGCGAGCTGGCCGTTGAGCTCGCGGATCTGGCCCTCGCGATGGAGCAGCCCGCTCAGGCTGCGCGCGGAGCCCGCGCGCACCCGGCCGCGCTCCCACACCTCGCCGTCCAGGCTCACGAAGCGCAGTCCGCTCTCGGAACGGGCCGCGAGCCGGGCGGCGGCGGCGCGGTCCTCGACCACCACGACCGCGCCCAGCAGGCGCTCGACCAGCGGGCGGAACTGGGGCGCGCAGCGCACCAGGTCCGAGGCGCGACCCACGACGCCCGGGTCCTCGGGCACCGCGTGGAGCGCGCCGTGACCGAGCGCCGACAGGTCCACGAGGGTCGCCCGTCCGCTCTCGACCGCGCGCAGCCGCTCGACCGCGGCCTCGAGCGAGCCGTGGTTCTCGATGAGCACGAAGGCTGCAGCCTCGCCCAGCGACGCCTCGAGGGCATCGAGGAGCCGCGCCGGCACCTCGAGCACGTCCGCGACCACGCCCAGCAGGCCCGGGAGCCGGTCGCCCTCGCTGAGCAGCGCCTTGACGCCCTCGGAGACGCCGTCGAAGTTGCGCTTGAGATCGAGCAGCACGCCGAGCCGCGATTCGGCGGCCGCGGCTTCCTCGCGTTGCTTCGCGATCGCCGTGAGCGATTCCCCCGCTTCGGCCGCGAGCGCCTCGAGGCCCTGGTCGACCGCGGCCAGCGCCGCGCGCGCCGCTTCGAGCTGGCCCTCGAGCGCCGCCCGGCGCTCGAGCCCCGAGGCGGCGAGCCGCTCGAGCTCGCCGAGTCGCGTCTCGAGCTCGCCGTGGCGCCGGCCCGCGGCGTCGCGCCGCTCGGTCAGCGAGCCGCGGCGGCTGCCGAGCCGCTCGCACGCCGCCCGCCGGTCGGCCTCGGCCGTGAATAGCGCGAGCGCCGATTGCTTGGCCTCCGCGGCGCCGCCGCGGCTCTTGCGCAG
>JBGQIE010000115.1:0-9015 GCA_041498315.1 Candidatus Eiseniibacteriota bacterium | reverse complement strand
GCGGCCGCGCGGCTTGCCGGCGACCGCGGACGCCTGCTGCGCTCGGACCCGGGCCCGGCGGGGCAACGCCCCGCGCGCCCGGCGTTTCCCGCCCGCGGAGCGCTCGGCCGCACGCTCCACGCCCTGCCACCGCAGGCCATCCGCGCCGGGGCGCTCCAGCGCTCGCTGCCCGAGGGCGCCGTGCTGCTCGACTACCTGATCCACGACGGGGCGCTCCACGTCATCGCGGCGCGCCGCGAGCGCCTCGCGGGCCACATGCGCCTGGTCTCGAGCCACCAGCTCACGCGCCTCGCGCACGCGCTCCTGTTCGATCTGAGGAGCGCGGTGTTCCAGGGCGCCGCGGCGCGGGTCGCCTCGCCCGCGCTGGGGCAGGCCCTCACCGAGCTGGCCGCGGCGGTGCTCTGGCCCGCCCTCGAGGGCGCGGCACCGCCCCCGGCCCTGGCCGTGGTGCCGGTCGGGCCGCTCGCGCGCCTGCCGTGGGCGGCGCTGCCGCTGCCCGATGGGCGCCCGCTGTGCGAGGCGGTCGATCTCGTGATCGTGCCCGGGCTCCGGCTCGGCCTCGCCCGGCCGGGAGCCGGGGCGTCAGGGGCGCCCGGAGCGGCGGAGCCGCCCGATGGCGGCAAACCTCTGGTCGTGGCCTCGGATGCGGGCGAGCTCGAAAACGTCGAGCCCGAGACCCGCGCCGTGCTGCAGGCGTTTCCGGACGCGCGCCTGCTGACCGGGGCCCAGGCCACGGCCAGCCGCCTGCTCGAGCTGGCCGCGGGGGCGCCCTGGATCCACTTCGCCGGACACGGCATCTACCGCGCCGAGGCGCCCCAGAACTCGGGGCTCAGGCTCGCGGACCGGTGGCTGCTGGCCGACGAGGTCGCCGGGCTCACCCTGCGGGCGCGCTGGGTGGCGCTGTCGGCCTGTCAGACCGCACGGGCCCTGGTGCGCCCCGGCGAGGAGTGGTTCGGGCTCGCGCGCTCGTTCCTCGTGGCCGGGGCCCGAAGCGTGCTCGCCTCGCAGTGGGACGTCGCGGACGAGGCGGCCGCACGGCTCATGGCAGGGGTTTACGGGCACCTTCAGGCCGGGGAGCCCCCGGCCCGCGCCCTGCGGCAGGCCCAGGCGGGCCGGGCCCGCGACGGGGCGCATCCGCTCGACTGGGCGGGATTCGTCATGCTGGGCGGGCCTTCGGCCGTGTCCGCGGCGGCTCCCGGTGGTCCTCACGAGATTCCCCCCTTCTCGGCGACGCGTGTGGTGTAGGATTCGTTCCGTCAGGGAGGTCATCATGTTTTTCCATCCCGCAACCCACTCCCCCCGCTGGCGCGCGCGCAGCGCGTTTCTCGTCCTGGTGCCCCTGGTCTTCGCCGCGACCTCGTGTTCGCGCGGGCTCACCACGGCGCTCGATTCCCGGCAGGTGCCCGCGGCGGCCCCCGGTGGGATCCGAGCGGGGCAGGCGACGCCGGCCCTGGTGTCGGCCTCCCAGACCTTCGACAGCATCGACCAGCAGTTCGTCGTGACCCTCGTGCCCGGCACCGACGCGGCATGGGTCGCGAGCGAGTACGGCGCGGTCCTCCTCGACGTTCAGCAGAACGTCGCGCTCATGGAGCGCCTGCCGGGCGAGCCCACGGATCTGGTGGACGTCGAGGCGCGGGTCAGGAGGGACTCGCGCGTCCTGTGCAGCGAGGACAACGCGCTCGCGCTGCCCGCCGAGGCACGTCAGAAGAGCTGGGCGTTCGATGACGGGAACGGCAGCTACCGCGCCTGCACGGCTCAATCCTCGCTCGCGCGCATGGGCCTGGCCGCGGCCCATACCGTGAGCCAGGGCCAGGGTGTGCTGGTCGCGGTGCTCGACACCGGGATCGATCCGAGCCATCCGCTGTTCGCCGGACGCATCGCGGGAGGCGTGGACTTCATCGACAACGACACCGATCCCACCGACGTCAAGAACGGGATCGACGAGGACGGCGACGGGGTCGCCGACGGAGCGTACGGCCACGGCACGCACGTGGCCGGCATCGTCGCGCTCACCGCGCCGCGCGCGCGGCTGCTCATCGTGCGCGTGCTCGACGCCGAAGGCCGCGGCGACGTCAAGACCGTGGCCGCCGGCATCCGCTGGGCGGTCGCCCACGGGGCGCGCGTGATCAACCTGAGCCTGGGGATGATGACCAACAGCGGCGCGGTCAAGATCGCCATTTTCGAGGCGCAGGCGCAGGGCGTCGTATGCGTGGCGGCGGCCGGCAATCGCGGCACCGAATACCCACAGGAGTATCCGGCGGCGAACAACCAAACGCTCGCCATCGCGGCGGTCGACGCCGACGACCGGCCGGCCCAGTTCACCTCCTACGGGAGCTACGTGGACCTGTGCGCGCCCGGCGTGGGCATCCGCAGCGCCTATCCGGGTGGCGGCTACGCGCTGTGGAGCGGCACCTCGATGGCGGCGCCCTTCGTCTCGGGGACCGTGGCGCTGCTCCTGAGCATCCACCCGTCCTGGAACGCGGGCATCGTGCTGGCCCGGCTGTGGATCTCCGCGCGCCCGCCCGCCACGACGACCATCGCGCAGGCGGGCCGGCTCGGCGGCGGCGTGCTCGATGTGAACGACGCCCTTGCCGACGATCGCCCCGCCACCGATTCCATCGACCGCCGCTACATCGCCACGGGCAGCCCCCAGGCGCCCTGAGCGCGGGGGGCGCGCGGCGGGCTCCCGCCGCAGGCTCGCGGGCCGACGCTCCGGCGCCGGCCCGTCGTGTTTCCCGCCCCACCGGTGGCGCCGGGCGTCCCCGGCGCGGTGGCGCGGCTCCACTGGGCGCGCTATCTTCGGCGCTCCGCCCGCTTCGTGCGACCCTTCCGTCCTGCGAGGAGTGACATGAGCAAACGCAAGCCGTCGCGCCATCTCTCGGGCGCGCGCATCGACCCGCCCGCCCTCACCGGCCGGGAGAGCGCCGCGGATCTCGTCGATCAGGCGTTCCTGGCCTACAACGGGGCGCGGCTGCGCGAGGCGGCGCGGCTCCTCACCGATCGCATGCTCGAGCCGGACGTCACGATCGGGCTCTCGATCACCGGCGCCCTCACGCCGGCGGGGCTGGGGATGAGCGCGATCATCCCGCTCATGGAAGCGGGGTTCGTGGACTGGATCGTCTCGACCGGCGCGAACCTCTACCACGACACCCATTTCGGCCTCGGGCTCGCGATGCATCGCGGCACCTTCCAGGCCGACGACGTCGCGCTGCGCGAGCAGGGCGTGGTCCGCATCTACGACATCTTCTTCGACTACACCGTGCTGCTCGACACCGACGCGTTCTTCCGCGAGATCATCGCGGCGCCCGAGTTCCAGCGCGAGATGAGCAGCGCCGAGTTCCATTACCGCTGCGGCAAATACGTGCGGGCGCGCGAGGAGAAGCTCGGCCTCCAGCGCCGCTCGCTGCTCGCCGCGGCCTGGGAGTTCGGGGTGCCGATCTACACCTCGTCGCCCGGCGATTCCTCGATCGGGATGAACGTCGCCGCCAAAGCGCTCGAGGGCAATCAGCTGCGCATCGACGTGAGCGCCGACGTCAACGAGACCGCCGCGATCGTGTGGGACGCCAAGAGCAGCGGGGGAAAAAGCGCGGTGTGGATCCTGGGCGGCGGCAGCCCCAAGAACTTCGTGCTCCAGACCGAGCCGCAGATCCAGGAGGTGCTGGGCATCGCCGAGAAGGGCCACGACTACTTCCTCGCCGTGACCGACGCGCGCCCCGACACCGGCGGGCTCTCGGGCGCCACCCCCGCCGAGGCCGTGAGCTGGGGGAAGATCGATCCCGAGCAGCTCCCGGGCACCGTGATCGTCTATTGCGACACGACCATCGCGTTGCCGCTGCTCACGAGCTACGCGCTCGCGCGCCATCCGCGGCGCGCGCTCAAGCGGCTCTACGACCGGCGCGAGGACCTCATGCGCCGGCTGCGCGCCGCCTACACGAGTGCCAAGCGCGGCGCGAGCCCGGCTGCGCGCGAATCGATCGCGGCCCCCGAGGCGGGCCGCTAGGCGCGCCCTCCCGCCCCCGTCGCGCCCATGTCGTCGAGCCCCGACCTCGAGTTCCTGCTCCCCGATCTGCGGATCGTTCCGATCGGGAGCCTGCGGCCGCACGAGCGCAACGACCCGCAGCGCATGCAGCCGCTCGCCCGCAGCATCCGCGAGCAGGGCGTGATCCGGAACCCGCCGGTCGTGGCCGCGCTGTCGAATGCGGAGGCGCCCGGCGACTACGTCGTGCTCGACGGCGCGAACCGCGTGGGCGCCGCGCGGGCCTCGGGGCTGCCCCACATGGTGGTCCAGGTGGTGCGCTACGAGGCGCCGTTCGTCGAGCTGCGCACCTGGTATCACGCCCTGGGCGAGATTGGACGCGCGCAGTTCGAGCGCGTGGCCGACGAAGTTCCCGGGCTCAAGTGCCGCAGCGAGGAACCGCTCCACGCCCGCGCGCTGCTCGCGCGCCGCGAGGTGCTCGCGACGGTCGCGTTTCGCGAGGGCGGCGTGCTCACCTTCTCGGGCGGCCGCGATCTGGGCGAGCGCAACAACCTGCTCAACGCGGTCGTGGACGCCTACCACGACCGCCAGCGCTTCTACCGCATGAGCACGGACTCGCTCGAGGTCGCGACCTCCCGCTACCCCGAGGTCACGGCCCTGGTCGTGTTCCCGCACTTCGAGCCCGCCGAGGTGGTCGAGCTCGCGACCCGCGGCGAGAGCATGCCGGCCGGGATCACGCGCCATCTCATCCGCTGGCGCGCGCTGCGGGTCAACCTGGCGCTCGACCTGCTCGCCGACACCCGCCGCAGCCTCGACGACAAGAACCGCTGGCTGCGGGAGTGGCGGGAGGAACGGCTGGCCCGGCGCGAGGTGCGCTTCTACGAGGAACCCACCGTGTTGTTCGACGAGTGAGCCGCCCATGAAGGCGGTGGTGTTCGAGCGGTTCGGCGGCCCCGAAGTGCTGGAAGCGCGCGAGGTCCCGGAGCCCGCGATCCGGCCCGACGAAGCGCTCATCGAGGTCAAGGCGTGCGGCATCAACCACCTCGACCTGTGGGTGCGCCAGGGGCTGCGCGGGCTCGACATCCAGATGCCGCACATCCTCGGCAGCGACATCGTCGGCGTGGTCGTGGGCCTCGGCGCCGCGGTGCGTCACCTCGAGCCCGGCGCGCGCGTGCTGGTCTGTCCCACGCTCTCGTGCGGCGTGTGCCCGGCGTGCCAGGCCGGCGACGACAATCTGTGCCGCGAGTACGACGTGCTGGGGCGGCGCCGCAACGGCGGCTACGCCGAGCGGGTCGCGGTGCCGGGGGTCAACTGCCTGCCCTATCCCGACAACCTGGGCTGGGAGCACGCCGCCGCGGTGCCGCTCGTGTTCCTGACCGCCTGGCACATGCTGGTCGGGCGCGCGCGGCTCAAGGCCGGCGAGGACGTGCTCGTCATCGGCGCCTCGAGCGGGGTGGGCAGCGCCGCGATCCAGATCGCGCGCCTGCTGGGCGCGCGCGTCATCGCCACCGCGGGCAGCGCGGCCAAGCTCGAGCGCGCCCGCGCGCTCGGCGCGCACGAGGGGATCGATCACACCCACGGCGACCTCGCCGCCGAGGTGCGCTCCCTCACGGGCAAGAAGGGCGTCGAGGTGGTGTTCGAGCACGTCGGCGGCCCGGTGTTCGAGCGTGCGGTCGGGGCGCTGGCCCGGAACGGCCGGCTCGTGACCTGCGGAGCGACCGCGGGCGGAAAGGCGAGCCTCGATCTGAACCAGCTGTTCGGGCGGCATCTCACGCTGCTGGGGTCGTGGATGGGACGGCGCGCCGAGCTGATCGAAGTGCTCCAGTTCGTGCGCGACGGCCGGCTCGCCCCGGTCGTGGACTCGGTGGTGCCGCTCGCCGAGGCGCGGCGGGCGCACGAGCGCATCGAGGCCCGGCTGCATTTCGGGAAGGTGGTGCTGGTTCCGTGAAGAAACCTCCGCTGCTTCCGTCGTTACTGGAATACGAAAGCCGGCACGAGCCGATCGCGCCGGCCCCGGTGTTCATGCACCGGCTTGCCCGCAGCATCACGGTGGGGTTCCTGGTCGTGCTCGCCGCCCTCGGGGTGGGCGTGCTGGGTTACCACGCCTTCGGGGGGCTCTCGTGGCTCGACTCGCTCTACAACGCGAGCATGATCCTGGGCGGCATGGGGCCGGTGGACCCCCGCCCCGAGATCCCGCCGGCCGAGAAGTGGTTCGCCTCGGCCTACGCGCTGTTCAGCGGCTTCGCGATCCTCATCATCGCCGGCGTCATGTTCGGGCCGCTCTTCCACCGCTTCCTGCATCGCTTCCACGCCGACGTGCCGGAGGGGAAGCGTTGAGCGCCACCCCGGAGCCCACCGTGCCCCCGGGCAGCGGCTCGTGGTTCGACCGCGAGGACGCGCCGGCGCGGCTCGATCTCACGACCTGCATCCACTGCGGCCTGTGCCTCACCGCCTGCCCGACCTATCGCACGCTCAAGATCGAGCCCGACTCGCCACGCGGGCGGCTCTACCTCATGCGCGGGCTCTCGGAGGGCCGCATCGCCCCGAGCGATCCGCTGCTCGAGCACCTCGACCTGTGCCTCGACTGCCGCGCGTGCGAGACCGTCTGCCCGGCGGGGGTCCCCTACAGCCGGCTGCTCGAGCAGACCCGCGGGCAGATCCAGCGCCGGGCGGGACGCCGGGGCCCGCTGCGCCGCGTGGGCGAGTGGGTGCTGCGCAACGTCATCACCGACCGCGCGCGCATGCACCTGGCGGTGGACCTGCTGCGCCTCGGCCAGCGGGGCCCGATCGCCGCGTTCATGGGCTCGCCGCTCGCCGCGCGTCTCCTGCCCGGCTTCGCGCTCCAGGGCTGGGCCATGACGCCACCGCTCGAGACGCGCGGCGGGCGCGCCCTCGCGCGGCTCGCGCCGGCGCTGCCGCCCGGGGCCCGCCTCGAGGAGCGCGCCGATGGGCTCAAGTTCCTCCCCGCGGGTCCGCCGCGCGCGCGCGTGGGCTTCTTCACCACCTGCGTCATGGAGACCCTGTTCCCGGCCATCAATCGCGAGGCGGTGCGCCTGCTGGTGCTCGCGGGCTGCGAGGTCGCGGTGCCGGCGGCCCAGACCTGCTGCGGCGCGCTCCACGCCCACGCCGGGTTGAGAAGGGTCGCGAAGGAACTGGCGCGGCGCAACAGCCGCGCGTTCGCGGACGATGCCGACTGGATCGTCACCGACTCGGCGGGCTGCGGCGCGGCGCTGCGCGAGGCCGGGCACCTGCTCCACGACGACGAGGCCGCCGCGGACGCCGGGCGCTTCGCGGGCCGGGTGCGCGACGTGGCGGAGGTGCTCGCGGAGCTGGGGCTGCCCGAGCCGCGCGTCACGCTGGCTGCTTCCGCCGATGCCGCGCGCCCGCTGCGGATCGGCTACCACGACCCGTGCCATCTCGCCCACGCGCAGAAGGTGCGCGCGGCGCCGCGCGAGCTGCTGCGGCGCCTGCCCGGGGTCGAGCTCGTGGACCTGCCCAACGCGGACTGGTGCTGCGGCAGCGCCGGCGTCTACAACCTCGCGCACGCGGAGATGGCCGACATCCAGCTCGCGCAGAAGCTCGACTCGATCGAGCAGGTCGCGCCCGAGCTGGTCGTGGCCTCGAATCCCGGCTGCCTGCTCCACATGGAGCGCGGCGCGCGCGCGCGCGGGCTCGGGGTGCGCATGGTGCACATCGTCGAGGTGCTGGGACGGGCCTACCCCGCCCCCTCCGGGACCGCCTCGAGCGCGGGATGAAGCCGCCGGTCTTCCCGGCCCGCGCCGTCGCCGGGCTCTTCATCGAGCGCCAGCACCTCGACCGTCCGCGCGCCCGGCGCCTGAGCGCCCGGACCCTCGAGCGCTTCGCCTCCGACACCGGCGGCATCCAGCTCGACTCGATCAACGTGCTCGACCGGGCCCACTACCTCACGGCGTGGAGCCGATTCGGAGTCTACGACCGCGGGGACCTCGACCGGCTCGCCTACCGCAAGCGCGTGCTGTTCGAGCACTGGGCGCACGCCGCCTGCCTGGTCGCCTGGTCGCAGCTTCCGATGTGGCGGCGCGCGATGCTCGACTACCGCTCGCGCCACACCGGGTGGAGCAAGTGGCTCAAGAAGCACGGGCAGACGATGCGGGCCGTCGAGGAGGCGATCCGCGAGCGCGGCCCGCTCGCCAACGCCGACTTCCTCCACGATCGCCCGCGCGGCGCCCCGGGCTGGTGGAACTGGAAACCGGCGGCGCACGCGCTCCACCATCTGTGGATGACCGGCCGGCTCATGATCGACTCGCGCGTCCACTTCCAGAAGCGCTACGACCTGGCCGAGCGCATCGTGCCGGAGCTCGGGAGCCTGGCGACCCCCTCGGCCGCCGAGTTCCGGCGCTGGCACGTGCGCCAGTCGCTCCACGCCATGGGGGCCGCGACCGAGCCGGATTTGAACCGGTACCTGACCTTTCCGCGGTTCGCGCGCGGCCAGCGCCGCGCCACGCTGCGCTCGCTGCTCCGAAGCGGCGAGGTGGCCGAGGTGGCGGTCGAGGGCAGCACGGCACGCTGGTTCGCGCTCGCCGAGGATGTGCCCGCGCTCACGACCGCCGCCCGGCGCAAGAACCTCGCGCGCGGCACCACCCTGCTCGCGCCCTTCGACTCGTTCCTGTGGCACCGCGACCGCACCAGCCGCCTGTTCGGATTCGACTACCGCATCGAGGTGTACACGCCGGGCCACAAGCGGACGTTCGGTTACTACACGCTCCCGATCTTCCACGACGGGCAGCTGATCGGCCGGCTGGATGCCAAGACCCACCGCGCCGAGCGGCGGCTCGAAGTGCGCAGCGTTCACTTCGAGCGCTGGTTCTCGGAGGGCAAAGCGCCGCCCGCGAGCGCCTGGCACCGCCGGGGCGCCGAGGTCGAGCCCGCCCTGGCCGGAATCGCGGACGCGGTGCGATCGCTCGCGGCCTTCGTGGGCGCGGACTGCGTGAGCCTCGGCCGGGTCGCGCCCTCGCGGCTCAAGCCGCCACTCGCGCGGGCGTTGCGCGAGGCTCAGGCGG
>JBGQIE010000114.1:0-9043 GCA_041498315.1 Candidatus Eiseniibacteriota bacterium | reverse complement strand
CGCATACGAGGTCTCGCGACTCATCTTCGGGGGGACGCGCGACTGGCACCTCGGCGAGCACCCGGCGCCGGCGGCGCAAAGGGCTGGGCTCGACCTCGCTTCGATGGACGCGGCGATCGCCGACCACACCTTATCGACACGTTGCGCTGGCGATTGGGCAAGGATAGGCTCAAACGCCGCTGATGGCGCGGCATCAGCTACGCGACCCTGGAGCCCCCGGCGGGGGGACGCATTCTGGAGGCGAAGCGACAAATCGCGCGGGAAGCTGCGGCAGGTCCAGCGACACCACTGAGGCAACCTCTCGAAGATGCTGGTCATTGGACGTGGTATCGAGATTGCATGCCAATCACCCGTGTTTCTCTGCGCACCGTGCAACCCTTGCCTGAGCCGCCCGTGACTGGAATGGCCGAGCCCGTGTCGACGCTGGACACGCTGCTCCGAAGCGTCGCCGCCCGCAGCCCGGGCGCGACCGCGGTGGTAGCCCCGAGTCGAGTCGCGCTCGACTTCGCCGGGCTGGTCGGCCAGGTCGACGAGGTGCGCGCGGCGCTGGCGGTCGCGGGCCTCGGCCCAACCGATCGGGTAGCGGTATCGCTGCCCCAGGGACCGGAGATGGCCGTGGCCGTGCTGGGCGTGGCGAGCGCGCTGCCGTGCGTGCCGCTCGATCCGCGCTCGCGCGCGGAGGAGCTCGCGCCCTACCTTGCGGAGGTCGGCGCCCGCGCCGTGATCGTGCCGCGCGCGGGGGAGCACCCAGCCCGTGCCGCCGCGCACGCCGCAGGCCTCTGCGTCCTGACGGTCGACGTGCCCGCCGGCGCGCCCGCCGGCCGGTTCCTCCTCGCGGCCGGCGCTTCCGGCGTTGCGCCCGCGACCCCGGCCCACAACGGCGGCACCTGCGCCGCACCCGCCGCGCCCCGAGCGGACGCAGTCGCGCTCGTGCTGCCCACGTCCGGCACGACGTCGCGGCCGAAGCGGGTCCAGCTCAGCCACGCCAACCTGTGCGCGTCCGCGCGCAGCATCGCCGCCGCGCTGGCCCTCGGCTCCGGCGATCGCGCGCTGATCGCGATGCCGCTCTTCCACATCCACGGCCTGCTGATGTGGCTCGCGACGCTGAGCAGCGGAGGTTCGGCGGCGTGCCCGCCCGCGTTCGACCCCGCGCGCTTCGCCGCCTGGCTGGAGGAACTCCGGCCCACCTGGTACTCGGCGGTGCCCACCATTCACCACGCGGTGGTCGCGCTCGCGGGGCTCGACCGCGCCAGCGCGGCGCGGGTCGGCCTGCGCTTCGTGCGGTCGTCGTCCGCGCCGCTGCCGCCCCGGCTCGGCGCCGAGCTCGAGGCGCTGTTCGGCGCGCCGGTCATCGAGGCCTACGGCATGACCGAGGCCTCGCATCAGATCGCGTCGAACCCGTTGCCGCCCGGCGAGCGGCGTCCGGGAGCGGTCGGCCGCCCCGCCGGCGCGGAAGTGTCGGTCGTCGACGAGGCGGGCTGTCCGCTGCCGCCCGGCGCCCAGGGCGAGGTCGCGATACGGGGCGCCGGCGTCACCGCCGGCTACGAGGGGCTGCCCGCCGCGCGCGATGCCGAGGGCTGGCTGCGCACCGGCGACCTCGGTTGGCTGGACGCCGACGGCTACCTGCATCTTGCCGGGCGCCTCAAGGAGCTGGTGAATCGGGGCGGCGAGAAGATCGCGCCGGGCGAGGTCGAGGAGGCGCTGGGCGCCCACCCCGCCGTGGCCGAGGCCGTCGTGTTTCCCGTGCCCCATCCCACGCTCGGCGAGGACGTCGCCGCCGCGGTGGTGCTCCGGCCCGGTGCGATGGTCACGGCCCAGGACCTGCGCGCCCACGTGCGCGCGCGGCTGGCCGACCACAAGGTGCCAGGGTTGGTGCGCCTCGTCGAGCGGATACCCACCGGCCCCACCGGGAAGTTCCAGCGGCCGCGCCTGGCCGAGCTCCTCGCGCTCGCGATTCCCCACCCCCGCGGGGCCGCAGAGCCGCCGGCGACACCCACCGAGTTGATACTGGCCGGGATCTGGTCCGATGTCTTGGGAGTCGAGGTGGGCCGGAACGACGACTTCTTCGAGCTCGGCGGCCACTCGCTGCTGGCCCTGCGCGTCCTCGCGCGCATCCACGAGCGCCTCGGCGTGGAGCTCGACCTGCGCGTCGTCTTCGACGGGCCGACGGTGGAGGCGCTCGCCAGGGCCATCGACGCCAGGCGCTCGGCGGCCGCGCCCGCCGATGACCTCGACCCCATCGTCGACGCGCTGGCCGGACTCGGCGACGAGCAGGTGCGCCGGGTCATCGGGGCGCGGGACGATCGGAGCCAGGGATGAGCGACCGCGCCGAGCCCGTTGGCACCGGCGGCGAGCGGGGGGACTTGACTGAGCTGCAGCGGCGGGTGGCGAGCCTGACGCCGGAGCAGCGGGCCAGGATCGAGGAGCGGCTGCTGACCCGCCGGGCGGCAGCGCTCACCGCCGCGCAAATTCCGCGGCGGGCCGCCGGGGAGCGCTGCCCGCTCTCGCTCACCCAGCAGCGGCTGTGGTTCCTCGATCAGCTCCTTCCGGGCTCGGCGGCGTACAACCAGCCGACCGCGCTGCGTCTCGAGGGCGGGCTCGACGCCGCGAGCCTGTCCCGCGCGCTCGACGAGATCGTCGCGCGGCACGAGGCCCTGCGCACCGTGTTCGCGACGGCGGAGGGCGAGCCGTGCCAGGTTGTGCAGCCGCCGAGGCCGCTCGATCTCGAGCCGCTCGACCTGTCCGCGCTCGATGACGCCGCACGCGAGGCGGCGCTCGCGGAGGCGGTGGCGGAGACGGCGACCCGGCCTTTCGACCTGTCCGCGCGCTGGCCGATCCGGGCGCGGCTGATCCGCCTGGGCCCTCTCGACCACGTGCTGCTGATCGTCACGCATCACATCGCCTCCGACGGATGGTCGAACGGCGTGCTCTTCCGCGAGCTCGCGGCCCTGTACGATGCGTTCTCCGACGGCCGGCCGTCGCCCTTGCCGCCGCTGGCCGTGCAGTACGGCGACTTCGCGGTGTGGCAGCGGCGCCAGCTCGCGGGCGGCGAGCTCGATCGCCAGGTCGCGTACTGGCGGCGCCAGCTTGCCGGGCTGCCCGCCGAGGGGACGCTCCCCACCGACCGGCCGCGGCCCGTTGCGCCGACCCATCGGGGCGCTCGGGAGGCGCGGGTGTTCCCCAAGGCCCTGGTGGAGGGGCTGAAGGCGCTCGGCCGCGGCGAGAACGCCACGCTGTTCATGACCCTGCTCGCCGGCTTCCTCGCCCTGCTGCACCGCTACACGGGCCAGCCGGACGTGGTGGTCGGCGCGCCGATTGCGGGCCGCACCCGCGTCGAGATCGAGCCGCTCATCGGCTTCTTCGTCGGCACGCTGCCGCTGCGGGGCGATCTCTCGGGTGACCCCACCGTGCGCGAGCACCTGCGCCGGATGCGCGAGGTTGCCCTGGCGGGGTACGGCCATCAGGACGTGCCCTTCGAGAAGCTGGTCGAGGAGCTGGCGCCGGAGCGCACCCTGAACCGAAACCCGATCGTGCAGGTGATGTTCGGCCTGCAGAATGCCCGCGCCGGCCTGCCCGCCCTGCGCGGGCTCGCGGTCAGCCGCCTCCCCGTGGGCACTGAGAGCGCGAAGCTCGACGTGACGGTGTATGCCGCCGAGGTGCCCGAGGGCCTCGACGTGACGGCCAGCTACAGCACGGAGCTCTACGACGCCGGTACGATCGCTCGGCTGCTCGAGCACTTCGAGCGGCTGCTCGCCGCCATGGTCGCGGCCCCGGACGCCCGCCTGGCGTCGCTCGGGCTCGCGAGCGATGCGGAGCGCCGGCAGGTGCTCGACGAGTGGAATCGCGCGGTGGCCCCCGTGCCGGAGGCGGCTACCGTCGCGTTCCTCGTCGAGGCGCAGGTGGCGCGCTCGCCGGACGCGGTGGCCATCGTCGCCGGATCCACCCGCATGACCTACGCGCAGCTCGACGCGTCGGCGACGCGGCTGGCAGGCCACCTGTACCGCCGGGGTGTGGGGCCGGGGGCGTTCGTCGGCGTGTGCGCCGAGCGGTCGCCCGCGTTGGTGACGGCGTTGCTCGCCGTGCTGAAGACCGGCGCGGCCTACCTGCCGTTGGACGCCGGCTATCCCGCGGAGCGCCTGGGCTTCATGCTCGCGGACGCGCGCCCCCGCCTGGTGCTCGTCCACGAGCGGCTGCGGGCGCGGCTGCCGCTCGAGGGCATCGAGACCGTCGCGCTCGACGACCTCGGCGCCTGGGCCGGTGAGGCGATTGGCGGCCTCGAGACCGGCGTCGGGCCCGACGACGTGGCCTACGCGACCTATACGTCGGGCTCGACCGGCCGGCCGAAGGGCATACTGACGACGCACCGGGGCGTCGTCAACTATCTCGCCTATCTGCTCCGCGAGTACGCGCTGGGGCCCGCCGACGTCGTGCTGCCGATCGTCACCGTCGGCTTCGACGCCTCCGTGCGCGAGATCTTCGGTGCGCTGGCGGCGGGTGCGCGCCTGGTGCTGCTTGGCGACGACGACGTGCGCGACGCGCGCGCCGTGGTGCGTGGGCTGCGCAAGCATCGGGTGACCGCGCTGCTCTCGGTGGTGCCCTCCGTGCTCCGCACGCTGTGCGTGGCGGCCCGCGACACCGGCGATCCGCCGGCCGCGCTTCGGCTGGTGCTGACCTCGGGCGAACCGCTCCTGCTGGCGGACGTCCACAATGCGCGCACGGCCCTGTGCCCGGCGGGCGAGGTGGTCAACCAGTACGGCCCGACCGAGTGCACGATGACCACCACCTTCCATCGGGTGGGGGCCACAGACGAGGGGCGGGAGGTCGCGCTGATCGGGCGGCCCATCGCGAACGCGCGCGTTTATGTGCTTGACGTCGCCGGGCAGCTGGCCGCGATCGGGGTGCCCGGGGAGCTTTACATCGGCGGGGCCGGCGTGACGCGCGGCTACCTCGATCGCCCCGACCTCACCGCTGAGCGCTTTCTGCCCGATCCGTTCGACGCGCCGCCGGGCGCGCGGATGTACCGCACGGGCGACCGCGGGCGCTGGCGCCCGGACGGGGTGCTGGAGCTCTTCGGTCGGGTGGACGATCAGGTGAAAATTCGCGGCAACCGCGTGGAGCCCGGCGAGGTGGAGGCGCGGCTGCGCGAATGCCCCGGCGTCAGCCAGGCTGCGGTGGTCGCGTGGCCGGCCGGCGCCCCCGACGCGCGGCTCGTCGCGTACGTCGTCCCCGCCGAGGGCGCCGAGCCGTCGGCCGCAGAGCTGCGCACGGTCCTCCTGCGCGCGCTGCCCGAGTACATGGTACCGTCAGCCTTCGTGACGCTGTCCGCGCTGCCGCTCGGGCCGCACGGCAAGCTCGACCGCCGCGCGCTTCCTCCGCCGGGGCGTGCCGTGACCGCAGGGCGGGCCTACGTCGAGCCCCGCAACCTCCTCGAATGGCAGATCGCGGCCATCTGGGAGGAGCTGCTTGACAGGCGACCGATCGGCGCGACCGACAACTTCTTCGAGCTCGGCGGCCATTCCCTGCTCGCCGTCCGGATGATGCACGCGGTGGAGCAGGCATACGGTCGGCGCCTGCCGTTGCCCGTCCTCTTCGAGGCCCCCACGGTACGGGATCTAGCCAACGCCTTGCTCGACCGGGGCAACCTCACCGTACGGTCCCTGATAACCCCGGTGCGAAGCGAGGGAACGCGCCCGCCGTTCTTCTACCTGCACGGCGATCCCGAGGGCGCAGGCCTGCACTGCCGCAAGCTGGCCGACGCCCTGGATCGGGAGCAACCCTTCTACGCCGTCCACCCGCACGCCCTCGTCGATCGGGAGCTTCCGACTTCGGTCGAGGCAATGGCTGCCGACTACGTGCGTGAGATCCGGGTGATCCAGCCGCGGGGGCCCTACCGGGTGGGCGGGCACTGCAATGGCGGCGTGATTGCCTTCGAGATCGCGCGGCAAATCGCCGCGGCCGGTGAGATAGTCGAGGCGCTGATCCTGCTGGATGCGTCGGCCCGCAATGCCTATCTCAAACCGCTTCGTGCCATCGTCAGGCTTGCCGCTCGCGTACGGCGACTCGACGCGGTCGCCGAGGCCAAGCTGTTCTACTGGCTGGGGACGAGGCTTCTCGATTTGCGGGGGACCGCCCTCGAGATCAAGTGGGGTATCGCGCGGTTCATCGAGCGACGCCGGGGCATCACCCATCCTCCGGCCGCGGACTCCGTGCGGGCGGCAGCGCAGGAGCCAGCGTGGTCGCTCGACGATGATTTCGACGCCCCACCGCCGGCGCCGCCGTGGGCGCAGTCCCCCGCAGTCGTGGCGTATCGATGGATCGTCCGCGCCTACGTCCCCGGTCGCTATCGCGGCCGCGTCACGGTCCTGGTACCGGAGCAGCGGCGCCGCGGGCGCCCTGATCTGTGGTGGTCGGCGATCGCGCGTGATGTTGACGTGCGGATCGTGCCGGGCGCCCATCTCAGCGCGGTCACCGTCCACGTCGAGGCCCT
This sequence comes from Candidatus Eiseniibacteriota bacterium, assembly GCA_041498315.1. Taxonomy (GTDB): domain Bacteria; phylum Eisenbacteria; class RBG-16-71-46; order RBG-16-71-46; family RBG-16-71-46; genus JBGQIE01. The sequence goes on along the minus strand of JBGQIE010000114.1, from coordinate 2,556 downwards.
CGCCGCGCAGATCAGCGCGAGCCTCATGTGCAGCGACGATCGCACATCCCACACCCTGCGATCGTGAGCGCGCGCATCTCCCTCGAGCGGTTCCTCGCGGGGCTCGACGCGATCCCCGGATGGTTCTCGCTACTGGACGCGCACTTGTTCATCGCGTTTGACCGGCTCCAGCGGAAAGCCGGCATTCGCGGCGATCTCCTCGAGATCGGCGTGTACCGAGGGCGCAGCGCGGTGCTGCTCGGCTATCTGCTGGGGTCCGGCGAGGGACTCGTGGGCTGCGACATCTTCGAGGCCATGCCGCCCGACGAGTCGAATCGGATGGAACAGACTCTCTGGTACGGTGGCCTCACGCGCCAGCTGTTCGAGGACACCTACCGTCGCTATCACGTCGTGCCGCCGACCATCGTGGCCACGCCCTCCGTCGAGCTCCGGCGCCATCTCGGCGGAATGCCCCGATTCCGCATGATCCACGTCGACGCCAGCCATACGTACGACAATGTCCGGGCTGACCTCGCGACGGCCCGCGCACTTTTGATCGACGGCGGGATCGTCGTCCTCGACGACTATCGAGCTATTCACTCGCCGGGTGTCGCGGCAGCAATCTGGCGTGACGTGGCGGAAACGGATCTGCTCCCGGTCTGCTTGACCGCTGCCAAGATGTACGCGATGTGGTCGCCCGTGCCCGTCGACTGGGACGTGGCGCTCGACGAATTCGCACGGGGGCATCCATTCCTGCGTCCGACTCGAGTGTCACTGCCGGGGCGCAACATGCTGCTAATCGAGGGTGACATCCGTCCGGCGGGATCGGCGCCGTGGCCGGCAGGACTCCGGCGCGCGTACTGGACATTTCGGCGCTCGCTCCGCCTCGGCAGGGCTGCGCGGCGCGCGGTGGCCCGCTGATGCGACACCTGGCGGACGTGCCGGCGGACGCGATCCCGGGTGCATGGGTGGAGCCGGCCGGGCGTCCCGCGCTGGACGCGGACGCGGTACACGTCTGGCGCATCGCACTCGCGGTGCCGGACGCGGAGCAGGCCGAGCGGGCGGCGGTGCTGGCGCGCGATGAGGTCGCGCGCGCCGCGCGCTTCCACTTCGAGCGCGATCGGCGACGCTGGACCGCCGCGCGGGGTGCGGTGCGCGCCGTGCTCGCCGGCTACGCCGGCGTTCCCGCCGCGTCCCTGGCCTTCCGCGTCGGGCCGCACGGCAAGCCGGCGCTCGACGGGCCGGCCGCCCGCGCCGGGCTCGACTTCAACGTCTCCCACTCGGGCGATCTCGCGCTGTGCGCCGTGACACACGAGCGCGCGGTCGGCGTGGACGTGGAGGCGATCCGCCCCGACTTCGCCACGGGCGAGGTGGCGCGGCGCTTCTTCGCGCCGGCCGAGGTCGCGGCGCTCGAGGCGCTGCCGCCGGCCGAGCGGGTGGAGGCGTTCTTCGCCTGCTGGACCCGCAAGGAGGCCTACATCAAGGCCCGCGGCACTGGCATCGCGCTGGGCCTCGACCGCTTCGAGGTCTCGCTGGCGCCCGGTCGCCCGGTGGCCCTGCTGGCAACCCAGGACGGGCCGGTCGCGGCGGCGCGCTGGCGGCTCGGCGCGCTGGCGCCCGGCGAGGGCTACGCCGGCGCGCTGGTGACCGACGGGCCAGCGCGCCTCGCCTGCTGGCAGTGGCCGCCCGCGGAGGCGTGGCCCGGAACGGAGGCGAAGGCGGGGCTGCGGGGCGCGCAGACGGGCCCCGACCGCGGGTGATACGGTCGGCGGCGGGGAGGGGGCGTCAAGATTTTGGCGTACAAAGGAGCCGAACAACGACATCGGGAAGGAAAACATGCGAGTTGCCGTAATGGGTGCAGGCGCCGTCGGAGGGTATTTCGGGGCCCGAGTAGCGGCGTCCGGCATGGACGTTACTTTCATTGCCCGCGGCGAACATCTAAAGGCGATGCAGAAAAATGGCCTCAGAATAAAAAGCATCCACGGAGACCTCGAAGTACATTCGGAGTTCATTTCCAGCTCGGAGCAGCTTGCCCCTGTTGACCTGGTCCTCCTTGCTGTCAAGTCTCAGGACACGGAAGAGGCTGCAAGGGCTCTGGCGCCTTTCATGGGCGGGAAAACCACGGTCTTGTCCCTACAGAATGGCGTGGACAATACGGACAAAATCGCGCGGCTGTGGGGTGGCGACCGGAGTCTGGCAGGTGTAGCGTTTATCTCCGCTCGGATTTCTGCTCCTGGGGTGATAGAGCACAGTGGGGGGGGCCGGATCGTCCTTGGATCGCTGCACGCGGGTGGCCATGAAAATGCCCGCGCCGTACACTCAATCTTGGCCCGGGCAAAAATCTCATGCGACATTAGCTCGGATATCCTGGAGGTGCTCTGGGAAAAGCTGGCCTGGAACGCTCCGTTTTGCGCGCTATCGTGTTTGCTCCATATGACGGTCGGAGACATCTTGGGTTCAGCTTCTCTGGTGGCACTCGTTACAGGCTGCATTGACGAAGTTCGGGATGCGGCTCGATGCCGCGGCATTGACCTCCCCCCCTCGACAGCGCAAGAAGCCCTCAGCTTTTCCACTACT